>CP033051.1:3660000-3972500 GCA_003667865.1 Rossellomorea marisflavi
CTTTGGTGGAGGGGGACGGATTCGAACCGCCGAACCCTGAGGGAGCGGATTTACAGTCCGCCGCGTTTAGCCACTTCGCTACCCCTCCAAAGAAGTGTTGTATAGGAATATTATGGCGGAGGAAGAGGGATTCGAACCCCCGCGGGCTTTGACACCCCTGTCGGTTTTCAAGACCGATCCCTTCAGCCGGACTTGGGTATTCCTCCGTAATATTATGGCGGTCCGGACGGGACTCGAACCCGCGACCTCCTGCGTGACAGGCAGGCATTCTAACCAACTGAACTACCGGACCAGGTATTTTTAACGAAGTTAAAATATCCTTCTTTTAATAAATCATTTATATAAAAGTTAGATTTAACTACGCATTTCCAAGCAAGCTTGGAAGAAATAATAAGGAAAACTATTTTTCAGCTTAGCTGAAAATTTTTTGGTTGCGGGGGCAGGATTTGAACCTACGACCTTCGGGTTATGAGCCCGACGAGCTACCAGACTGCTCCACCCCGCGACGTTTAAATAATTATTACAATCGTAGCCTATGAATCTTGATGAAAATCTGTGATAACATTTATATTTAATGGCGGAGGAAGAGGGATTCGAACCCCCGCGGGCTTTAACACCCCTGTCGGTTTTCAAGACCGATCCCTTCAGCCGGACTTGGGTATTCCTCCATAATAAAGTAGCGGCGGAGGGGATCGAACCCCCGACCTCACGGGTATGAACCGTACGCTCTAGCCAGCTGAGCTACACCGCCAAAATATTGAATTCCCCTATTGCTCGCTATACTCGCGAGTTTCGGAAGTTTATTTTACTCGGCTGCGCTTCGTAAAAAAACTAAGTGGAGCCTAGCGGGATCGAACCGCTGACCTCCTGCGTGCAAAGCAGGCGCTCTCCCAGCTGAGCTAAGGCCCCATAAAAATCCAAAGATGGTCGGGAAGACAGGATTCGAACCTGCGACCCCTTGGTCCCAAACCAAGTGCTCTACCAAGCTGAGCTACTTCCCGTTCTTACATGGCGCGCCCGAGAGGAGTCGAACCCCTAACCTTTTGATCCGTAGTCAAACGCTCTATCCAATTGAGCTACGGGCGCTTAATTTAGTTAATAAAATCTAAAGTAAACTTAATTGGTGCCGAGGACCGGAATCGAACCGGTACGGTAGTCACCTACCGCAGGATTTTAAGTCCTGTGCGTCTGCCAGTTCCGCCACCCCGGCAAATTATAACTGGAGCGGAAGACGGGATTCGAACCCGCGACCCCCACCTTGGCAAGGTGGTGTTCTACCACTGAACTACTTCCGCATGATAAAGTGCTAACATATATGATTCAAATAACTTTTTTCACTTATAAAGAGTTATTATGGTAGGTTATTTTCACTTCGCGAAAAAACCTTGGTGCGGGTGAAGGGAGTCGAACCCCCACGCCTCGCGGCGCCAGATCCTAAGTCTGGTGCGTCTGCCAATTCCGCCACACCCGCAATGTTCAATTGTAGCACACTAAAAAAGTGGTGCCGGCGAGAGGACTTGAACCCCCAACCTACTGATTACAAGTCAGTTGCTCTACCAGTTGAGCTACACCGGCAAAATTAACATAATTATAAAATGGTGGAGGATGACGGGATCGAACCGCCGACCCCCTGCTTGTAAGGCAGGTGCTCTCCCAGCTGAGCTAATCCTCCAAATATTAAAAGTAACTTGGTGACCCATACGGGATTCGAACCCGTGTTACCGCCGTGAAAGGGCGGTGTCTTAACCGCTTGACCAATGGGCCATTATGTTAGAACGTCTTAGCGACATTTATTACTATATCATACAGCTTCGCGGAAGTCAACTTCTATTTTTATTTTTTATCATTTTTCTAATAGAACAAAAACTCAAATTAGAAGAATAGAATACCATTATTACTTCAGATAAATCAACAAATTTTTTCTCAAACTTCATTTTTCAAAAGACCATTGGAATATAAACTAAAGGTAATCAATATTCTACCTTAAAAAGATATAATATGTAGTCTTTTAATAATAGAAAAAGAAAACTTTTAATACTACCTAAAAAACACACCTTATTGATGTGTTTTCACCCTGTTATTTTTATATCATTCCAATGCTTAGGTAAGTCGTGCGTTTCTATATGCTCATATTGGATGAGTTTTATCTTATTATTAATTGTTGGAGATACTTGAAAAATTAGCTGATCCTTACCAACTGATATATGAGGACCTACCACAGGGTTTACAATTATTGCTATAGAAAAATGAAAACCTCTAAAACCATTCACTCTTTCTACCTCAGTTACTTCTATTTGGTAAGGATACACTACCGGAGTTTCTGTAAGTTTCCCACTATAATATTCAGCTACTGCTTTATCAATTTCTGGACTTAGTAAGACCATAATCATGTCTTGATATTGGAGCAGTCTAGAATCTATTTGGTCATCTATTGTTATATTCTCAGCGTGGGTGTTTAATGGATATAAACTAAATATAAAGATTATACAAAGCAACAGGAGTGTTTTCTTCATAAATTACACACCTTTCAATCAAGTATCACCTTTATGTTGCCTAAAAGAACCTATTCTCATGTATAAAATATAGAACAAAAAAATGTATCTAAAGACGAGACATCTATATATGATTTTAAAGTTTAAATTCCCCAATAGAATTGGTTAATTCTATTGCCATTAATGATATTTGTTCCGAAACTGTAGTTACACCCTCCATCGTAGAAGTTGTTTCTTCAAACGATAACATCGCTTCTTCTGCGGTTGCTTCAGATACTTCAATGAGTTTTTTTAGTAATCAATAACTTTATTAATGGAATTAGATTCCGTTACTTCAATTAAAATTTATTTTTTCTAGAACGTCTTCTTCCTGCTGTATTTCATTTTTCCACCTCATTAATCAATTCAACTGAAGTATAAAACTAGTAGTTTGCTGTACTATTCCTAAAAAATCAAATCTAATTTCGTTAATTCGAATAATTCTTTAACAGTTCCTTCCACGTTAGAAACTTTAATCCTTCCACCTAGTTTAATAGCCTTCTTTTGAAGTCCAACTAGAACACCAAGTCCAGAACTATCAATGTATTGAAGTGAACTCATTTCAATACAATATACGCGATAACCTTGTTCGAAATAGTCCAGAATGATTGATTTCAAATGCATTGATTCTTTAAGGTGCATCCTACCGTCTAACGAGACATGGACAATGTCTTTATCAATATCAATTTTGACCTTCATTTTAAATACTCCCACCTAGTTTTTTCATTAATGTAAGCTGATTTCCTTTGGTGTTATATTTAACCTTGTCCAGCAACTTCTTCATTAAGTAGATACCTTTTCCGCTTTCTGACCATACTGAGTCTTCCAAGGTGTGTTGTTCATTTATTTTAATACCATTTACAATTTCAGAAGCTTGGAAACCAGGTCCATCATCAATGATAACAATTCTTAAATATTCATAGTCTTGATAGACTTTTACATTTACACTAGTAGCAACTTTTATTGCATTTGTTAATCCTTCTTGAATCGCAATTTCGACCAATAGTGAACCTTCTTCTAAAGAGTTATACAGGACTTTCTTGACATTTGCATTTAATTGGTTAAGCTTCTCTAAATTCTTTGTATCTACTGTTTCATCTAGTAACAATACATCTTTGGCCTTTAAAGTAATACACAATGCTGTTGCATCATCAAACACATCATTACTTTCTGAGATATGACAAATATATGAATAAAAATCATTATGGTCTTCTTTGAACAATTCTAGGTAATTTCTAGGCAGGATATCTGTAATACCATCTGTGATGAAATGTAATTGGTCTCTACTCTCTAAGTCAATCGTATACGTATCATAGGTTGCTTCATCAAACATCCCGATAAGAAATGCAGGGTGCCGATACTTTTTTGTTACAGCATTACGTTCTAGAAAAAATTCATTAATACCACATGGGACGTAATGTAATTGCTGATTTATTGTATTTAGCTCAAAGTAAAAAGCAGCTACAAATGTTTCTTCTGTTAGATACTTCATCATTTCTTTATTGATAAAATCCACTTTTTGCTCAAGAGGTAGATTTTTTTTGGAGATGTCCTGGAATAACACTCGCATAGCAGATGTTTGAAGTGCGGTAGCCACTCCATGCCCCATTGCATCATACAGGATACCTACTAACTTTTTCTCATCCTCAATCCATGTATAATCAAAGAAGTCACCACTAACGTATTGGCTTGGTTTATAAACCGATTGTATTTTAATAAAATCATTATCAATCTTTTGTGGTAATAGGTTTGATTGAATAGAGCCCGCAATTTTCACATCTTTGTGAATTTCTTCCTTTTCTGATAGATCACGTAATATACATACATAGTGTGTTATAACCCCGTTATTATCTACTATAGAATCAACTCGTAACCATAAAGACTTTAATTCACCTGAAGAAAGATTTAAGTTTACTGAGCCTTCCCAAGGTTGATCTAGCTTTATGCTTCTTACAATATCGTTATGGATATCATCAATGTTATGCTTACTTAATAATACGAGAGCATTTTTAGAAATGATGTTCTCTACTTTAATTCCAGTAACCTTCTGTAAAGATTGATTAATCGTAATGATGTTAAAATGTTGATCTAAGATAAATGCACCTTCACGCATATTTTCAAATAACTTGGAGGTGATTTTCAATTGTGATTCTGCTTCTTTTAGTCTTGTTATATCTTTAGAAATACCATAGATTCCTTGAAGCTTTCCGTTGATTACTAGTGGCATTCCTTTTAAGCTTAAATCTAAAATATCTCCTTGCTTTGTATAAATTTGAATCTCTAGCTCTACTTTTTCTAAATCATAAACAATTTTATTAAACGCTTGCTTCCCCGCAATTAAATACTCATCTACTATTAATTCTACAAAGGTCATAGAAAGTAATTCTTCAGACGTATAGCCTGTTAGTACTGAGCAGGCTTCATTTACTTCAATAAATTTCCCTTGTAAATTGACAATATAAACCGGATCATTGTTACTGTGAAACAATGCTTTATAGCGCATTTTTCTTAGAGCAAAGTCTAGCTCTTGTTTTTTCTTTTCACTAATATCTGATTGAAGCCCTACAAGATGTGTTACGTTCCCTTTTTGGTCAACTATTGGGTCAACTGTTAGTTCATTCCAAAATGTTGTTCCATCTTTTTTATAATTGATGATCTCTTCTGTTATCCCGAAACCAGATTGTACTGCATTTTGAATTCTTTCAAGTGAATCTTTATTTGTTTCTTCTCCAAATAGAAAATGACAATTATCCCCAACGACCTCTTCCTTAGAATAACCCGTAATTTCTGCAAAAGCTTGATTTACAAATACAACAGGATTATCAGGTTGAGTTTGATCAGTAATCATTAGACCTGTTGATGTTTTGTCAATTGCTTTTGAGAGTATATGATTTTCTTTAAGCTTGTCCCTAAGTTCAATTTCGGACATGACAATGGTTGCGTAGTCTTCAAGCATGCTCAACTGTTCGCTTGAAAAGTCTCTAACTTCGGTATCAATAATACATAAAGTCCCTATAGTCAAGTTATTCTCTGTTTTCAATGGTGCCCCAGCATAGAATCTAATTCCAAGTTCACCCGTTACAAGTGGATTATTTTGAAATCTCTCATCCTTAGTTGCATCTCTAATAATTATGGACTCTTCATTTTGAACAACATAGTGACAAAATGCTACTTCACGACTTGTTTCAGTTAACTCTTGAATCCCAACACATGACTTAAACCATTGTCTTTCTTTATCTATTAGAGAAATAATACAAATAGGAACATTAAATGCCTTACTTGCTATCCTTGTTATTCGATCAAAAGCCTCTTCTTTTGCTGTGTCTAAAATATTTAATGAATACAATTCTTCTAACCTTTGTTTTTCATTTTTATTAAGAACGTGTCTAGTCATTTAGACACTCCCTTCATATTCTATAGAGGACAAACCACTCTAATTACCATTAAAAAACCTAGTTTGTAGATATATTTTACTACTAATAGAATACCCTCTTGATAATACCTTTTCATATAGGAATACCTTCCCTAAATTCCATAAAAAAGAAAAATACTACCTAAACGTATGAACGCTTTAGGTAGTATTTTTCAACTAGGCTTTTATATCAATAGATTTTCCTAGATTCGGGTGTGGAGCTTCCATCATTTTTAATAATTGTGACTGATTCTGCTGGGCGTTTTCCATGACTTTCTTTGAGAGTGCAATCCCAACACTTTGACTCAATGTTGCTTGATTTAATGAAATAGATAAAGCAGCAATATCCAAGCTTATCACCCCCTCGTCCTTCCTATCGGTAAAAAAAGCAGAAGGTTAATAGAAATGTGCTAGTTCAGCATCATTTGCTACAGGAGTATCTTCTGTTTCCCTATTTCAAAAAAGCATAATTTATTAAAATCTTTTAGAACGAACAGTACAAAGTCTTCCTGATACCTTATAGTTCTAAACTCCTATTTTAAATAAACGGTTATCACATTCCTAGATTATATGTAAGCTATGACAAAGGATCCTCCCCAACATATGAGTAAAAATATGAGACTTGCTAGAAAATAAGGATCTTGCTTCGTTACAAATTCAACCTCAAATTCATGATTATATTGATTGTTAGATACAAATTTAGCTACCAATCCAGCTTGATTAATACTAGCCCTTCTACTGAAAGTAGTGATCCAGCCAAGACCAAAATAGCATAAAGATGTAATAAAAGAAGTATCCATTACACTCCAATCACCTACTAAACTAATACAAATGGTTGATAAATACATAAGCACGACAAGGGTGAAAACCATAAATATTTGGAGGGATTTTCGAGAAAATCTTTTTTCTAGTAAACTCAGTATTTTGTTTAACGAAATTGCAAATAAAACAGCAACTGCCAGAATAATTACTGTAAAGATAATTCTATAATAGAAAATCATTCAGTACATCATCTCCTTTTCTAAACATTTACGTAAGAATGGAGAGCAGAGTTTCAAAATATTGTCATTTATTATCATTTTCTACAACTCGTTTATTTCAATGAATTTCCCGCTTTATTAGAAGAAAAATGACTAGTAGTCTATGATATACTACATGAAGAATGGAGTGAAAAATTCCAAATGAACAAAAAAGATAAACTATATGAAAGTGACTTATATGAACCAATTCGTAAGTATTTTTCAAAGCTTGGTTATGCAGTATATGGTGAAGTTAAAAATTGTGATGTTACTGCTATTAAAGAAGACGAACTTATTATAATAGAACTCAAAAAAAACTTAACTGTTGACTTATTAGTTCAAGCTGCTAACCGGAAACGAATGACAGAGCTAGTATATATAGCAATTCCAAAACCGAAATATAATCTTCGATCAAAGAAGTGGCGAGATATCTGTCATTTGATTAGACGATTAGAAATTGGGTTAATCCTTATTTCCCTCCAAAAAACTAGAACAAATGTAGAAATTGCATTAAGTCCAGCTCCATTTGACTCCTTAAAAACGTTGAAATTAAATAAAAAGAAAAGGGAGCAAATTATTAGAGAAGTAGAAGGTCGTAATGGGGACTACAATGTTGGTGGTTCTAATAAAACAAAAATTATGACTGCCTATAAAGAGAGTTGTATTCAGATAGCTTTTTTACTAGGTAAACTCGGAGAATTATCACCTAAAGAATTAAGATCAATGGGGACGGGTGACAAAACGGCTTCCATTTTAAATAAGAACTACTATGGATGGTTTTCTAAGGTACGTCACGGAGTTTATACACTGAATGAAAAGGGGAAACAAGATATTCAAAACTTTCAAGAACAAGTTGATTTTTTCGCCAAAATACATGATGGCACCAATGAAAATCAAGGAAAATAAAGCTCATTACACTACAATAATAGAAATGTATCTATAATGACCTGTCGAGGATTAAAAGGTCTAGAGCTTAGGTGTACTACGGTATTATTTATACAACGTTGAATTTAAGCGTCGATTAACAACCCGTGAAAACATTAAAGCCCTAAACACATAAAACGAAATAAAAATGATGATTAATGTCAGTATACGTGTAGAACATATAAGGACTAAGGTTATAGTTCCCTTAGTCCTACTTTTATCGCTATTTAACTTTTCTGAATTCATTAAATGGATAGATGACAAGTTCACTAGTACCAATAATACTCTCTTTAGGTATAAATCCAAGACCATTTCGACTGTCCATACTTCTGAGTCGATTATCCCCCATTACAAAATAATTATCTTCTGGAACTTCAAGTGGACCAAAGTCTCCTGTTAATTTAATCCCTTTTTCATGGGCATTTTCTTTAAATGGATATAAATAAGGCTCTTCAACAACTTTACCATTTATGTAGAGAGTATCATCCTTCACCTCAATAACATCACCTGGAAAGCCAATAACACGCTTCACATATAGGTTATCTAGCTCAATAATCACAACATCCCCTCGATTAAAATGATCCGTTATCGATGTCGTCTTATTAACAATAACTTTCTCATGATTATGTAATGTTGGTTCCATTGATGCACCTTCGACTTCATAGGGAGAAAGAACAAAACTTCTAACGATAAGTACAATAACCCCAACTATAACAAAGGATTTTATCCAGCTTACTACCTCTTTGTGCGTACTAGTCTTCAATTAATGAACCTCCTTATCCAAAATCTTCAATTTACTTTCTATTATTATAGCAATATGTGTATATATATATCAAAAATAGGCTTGTTACATTTTCATTTCAAAAATTTAGGACCATCCTAGTAGAAGAACATTTCAAATTGCCCATACATTGTGTTTTTGTCCTACATATGTTTGATTGAGATGACTTTTAGGAGGAGTTAGAATGAGAGATCACAAGTATAATCAAATGCCAATGACTATGGATATGAATATGATGGGAATGCCCGGAATGACAGATATGCAACAAACAATGACAATGCCTTTAAATTCACAGCCATATTTTGTTTTCGATCCATATGTATTTCAAACGTTACAAACCGTTGTTGGAAGAGAACTGTTAATTGAAACTGTAAAAGATTCTACCCGCGGAAAGCTTATGGATGTTAAACCAGACCACATATCACTACAAGCAGGAAATGAGATTTTCTTTATCCGTATATGTCAAATTGTTTCCATTATGCCTATCCGTTAACTGTAACTTATAATGTAACGAGTATTATTTCATCTAACTTACAGATCATGCATAATGTTTTTTGCTTATAATATGTAATTGAGATGTGATAGGAAGTCCTTTAGGATTATTTTCAAAAAATAAATAAGTAAAGGATCGTTCTTTTTGATCCTTTACTTTCAGTATATAATCATAATTTATGTTACAAGTAAGAGGAATTGAAACGCTAACCCTGCAATTGAAATTATCGTACAGATTAATTCTATAGAGCATTTCTTGTGCTTTGTACTCTAGGAATCTTTTATTTCCTTTAAGGAAAACAAATACCGTTACCTAGGTAATTAATGTAATGGTTTATACGCTGAAAAATCATTAATTATTCATAAGATTTATCAATTATCTCATCTAGAATTGTATTAATAGTAATATTGAAATATTTAACTGAAATTTGTCATTTCCTGCGCTTTCCCAGAAAATATTTCACGACAGAATCATCAAAAGAACGTTTTAATTACTTCCTCATTGTTGTTACATTCTTCACAACGAAATTCTATCTCTAATGCATCCTCTCGAACCAAATGTGTCGTTTCTTTCTTGCATTTCTCACAATATTTCTTCTTATAAGCACGCACTTTTCCCACCCCGTTTCATTATCCTTTGTTTATTGTTATCTCCATTCCCGTTAGGAATTATCCAATACAAAATGCTAACACGTTATTCTATACAAACTTATTTTATATGTACTTTTAAACCAATTGTTACCTTCTTTATAAAGGAATAGCAGCATAATGAAGCGGTAAAATAAGTTTGTAAGGAGATGATTAAATGAAGCATGTAAAGGCATTAGCAATTAAGTTTGTTTCGTGTTTAGTTCTTCTTTCTCTAGTATTAGGTGGTTTATATGGGATATCCTTTGGTGATATATTTACAATTTCATTAGTGCTTGGAGTAGCTTCTTATGTCATTGGAGATCTAATTATTTTACCTAGAACAAATAATACAGTTGCTACAATTGCCGATTTTGGTATGGCACTACTTGTAATTTATGTGTTGTGTGACAACCTAACACCATTGGAGAATCTTTTCGTACCTTCCTTAATTGCGGCAGCAGGAACGGCTTTATTCGAGTACTTTTTCCATAAGTATGTCTACAACACCGTTCTTTCTTCAAATGATCGAGAAAGACAAAGACCACTTCAAGGAAATTTACAATATCAAACAGAGACTTCAGAGGAACTTACTCCTGTTAGACCTGATGTTAGAGAGGATGACGATATTTTATAAGAGCAAAAAGGGTGTCTTAGACTGTACAGCAATCATTAAGAAGTGAATGCTGTGTCAGTTAAGACACCCTACTTTCTATACATTATGAACTTGCTTTTTCTTTTTTGATTTGCTTACTTCGTAATTGACCGCAAGCAGCATCAATATCTGTTCCTTGCTCTACGCGGACTCCACAATTAATACCATTATCTAAAAGTATTTTATAGAATCCAAGAATCGCTTCTTTTGTGCTTCGTTGGTACTGTCCATGCTCACTGACAGGATTATATGGTATAAGATTAACATATGACAAATGACGTTTATTCTTTAACAATTTTACCAACTGATGAGCTTCTTCCTTATGATCATTTACATCTCTAAGTAGAATATATTCAAACGTAATTCTTCGATTGGTTTTTTCTAGGTAATAATCAATTGCTTCCATTAATTTTTTTATAGGAAAAGCTTTATTAATTTTCATGATTTCAGTACGAAGTTCATCGTTTGGAGCATGAAGTGAAAGTGCTAGGTTCACTTGAATATTCTCATCTGCAAAATCATAAATCTTATTTGCAAGACCACTAGTTGAAACGGTTATATGTCTTGCCCCAATTGATAGACCCTTTTGATCATTTACAATACGTAAAAAGTCCATCATATTGTTGTAATTGTCAAAAGGCTCACCTATTCCCATAATGACAATATGACTTACACGTTCATCTTTTTCTCTAGAATCTAAGTGGTGTTGAACATTCATGATTTGTTCTACAATTTCTCCACTTGAGAGGTCTCGATTCTTCTTGAGTAGTCCACTTGCACAGAACGTGCACCCTATGTTACATCCAACTTGAGTTGTAACACAAACAGAATAACCGTAGTGATGCGACATTAATACAGTTTCAATAAGGTTTCCATCCTGAAGCTTAAATAAAAATTTGATTGTTCCATCTTTAGATTCCTGCTTAATTTCTTCTACAAGTGTTTGTATATGAAAATTCGTTTCTAATAGTTCGATACAATCAGTATTTAAATTAGACATCTCAGAAAATTCTTTTACACGCTTCTTGTAAAGCCAATCCCACACCTGGGTGGCACGGAATTTCTTTTGTCCGTTTTCAACGAGCCACGTTGTAAGTTGATCGATAGTTAGCCCATATATTGATTCTTTTTTCATTATTAACCCTCTTTTCGAACACATTTACCTTTACTTATCTATACTACTTATAGTTTAAGGATGTATCAACCTATTTGGTCTAAAAACATACTATTTAATTTTATCTTAACCGAAAGAGGATTTCTCTACACTTATCATTTAGAGATTATTAGTATTATTATTTCAGCATTTACATCAAAGATTAAAATAACCGATCCAGCTTAATAGGATCGGTTCGCTTCTCTTAATAATTATTCAGGATTTCCTGGAGGATAATAATAAGGAGGCACTTTAATCCATCCACGTTTTCTCATTAATGTCTTTAATGTTGCTCCGTACGTCACCCACTGAGTATAGAATTGAAACCACATTATGCCAACATCGTTACGAATTGCATCGGCTTGTGCTTTTGCACAGGACTTCATGCAATTTACTAATTTAAACGCCATACCATTCGTTAGTTCATCATCTGTCAGCTTAACGCCTAGTGGAATTTCCTTTGATTTTGAATTAGGTTTAGATGACGTTACATCCGGAAGAGGAATCCCCTCTTCTTTCATAAACTTACTTAACTGTTTTACTTGTTCTTCGCATAACTTCACAGCATCTACTAACATTTCTCGCACTTCATCATCCGTAGTTGTATTCAATCCAACCTCTTCATAACGAATAAATTCTTCAACCATTGCAATATACTTCCAGCAGTCTCCTACTTCAATAACATGGAGAGGAGATTTTGTTTCATCGACATTGTCTATAGACGTCTTTAACACATTCCAAATAGCTTCAAAAGGATTCGACATATTTTCACCTCCTACCTTCATTATTTCTTAAATGAATAAAACAATGTAAGATATTTACAAAGTACCTATCGTTTTTATAAAAAATAGTAAAAAGTAGTTTTCAAAAATATATATTTACGAACATGGAATACTCTATAATTTATCAAGATAGTATGTAAAAAAATGTTGTTTTGAATAGGGGGATTTATAATGGAGAATGTAAGATATCCAATTGGAAAATTTGAAATGGTAGATGATATCAGAGATGACGTCCTAGAGAAGTGGATACGTGATATCGAGCTATTACCACGTACATTGCAAGAGGTAACAAAGAACTTAACTGAAGAACAACTTCGAACGCCTTATCGTAGTGGAGGCTGGACCATTAAACAAGTGATTCACCATCTAGCGGATAGTCATATGAATGCCTATATTCGCTTAAAGCTTGCTCTAACTGAAGATTCCCCTGTTGTAAAGACATACGATGAGAATAAATGGTCAGTTCAAAAAGATTACGAAATGTCGATACAAAGCTCGTTTGCGATCATAGACGGTACACATAGTCGATGGTGTTATTTATTGCGTCATTTATCTTCTTCTGATTTTAACAAAACCTTTCATCATCCTGACCTTGGAAAAACAACTATATTATCTAATGTCGGTATGTACGCTTGGCATGGTCGTCATCATCTTGCACACATTACCAATTTACTTAAACAAAAAGGGTGGTTGTAGAAATAGCGATGCTTTGTAGAAAGCATCGCTATTTTCAGGTATCTAAGCAACTATGGAATTATTCTTATAATATCATTTTATAAAATTACAATTTCTTAGTCATAAAGTAGTAGTACATTAAAATTGAATATGAAATGAGATTTTAGACATCAAAAAAAATAATTGTTCCCCATGCCCACCCTCACGAAACAGAAAATCAGTACACGGTAGTAAGTCGTTACGTTATATTGTACTCATGTGACAGTACTGGGTATCAGTTGTAATAAGAGGATTTGAACCTCAAGGGTTACCCCGAAACCCCTGCCTTAGTTCCAACATATACTTGTTGGGAGTTTTGTACTCGCCTTTTCAGTTCGCTAGCCAAAATCAATTATTCAATCAAGTCTGTTCTCCAATTCATTTCTTGAATTTTCGTATCAAGTTTTCTATACTTTTGTGACAACTCGTCCAAATATTTCTGTGTGTCTTTGACATTAATTGGTGTTATATATTTAATTTCAGATCGAGAATATCGATCATGCCTAATAGATGCTTGTTCTAGTAAGTCACTATAAATTTTTCGTTCTTGACCAAGCAAATCACGTTCAGTTAAGGCGTCTGATAATGATTGTGTACCGTCAAAAGATATTTGTAAATTTGTTCGGTTAATTTTCTGTATGATCTTGTTTAGTTCTTTAAGTATATCTGATATCTCTTTAATTAAGTCTTTTGGTTCTTCATTTGGTATCTCACCCTCTTGAACCTTCGCATTTTGATATAAACGTTGTTTTAGTTGTTCTAGTCGTTTTTGATAGTCAGCACGTACAATTAATGCTTCAGCCAGCTTCATAAAGGATCATCCTCTCCTTAGTTATCATGATTTAGTATTTCTTTCACTCTGTTTATCTCTTCTTGTTTATTCAAGTATTCAAAGAATCCAATCTCGTTTCCCCAAGGATCTTGAAACGTTGCCCATTTAACAGGAACCTCAGATCGTGAATGGATTTCAAAAGGAGGAATATTTAGCTTCTCAATCATACGATTCCTTTCCCTTAAAATATCACGAACCCCTAAACGAAGTGGTCCATTTCCTTTTATGACATTACCTTCCGCTACCTGGAGCCAACATCCTGGGATTAGCTCCCATTCTGCAAACCCATCATGAGGGACAACATCGGGATGTTTATCTAAAAGGATCTTATACCACTCTATCCCCTCTTCAATTGATGCTACTCTAAATTGAACTGTCATCTCAAAAATCAAGGTTATTTCAACTCCTTTTTTCTAACAGTCACTTTTCAAGCTTCTATTTCGTACATCCTATTAGATTTGGTTATAGATATCGTTTAAAAAGCTTATATTGATCTAACAGGTGAAATGAGGTGTAACTGATCCTTCTTAACAACTGGTCTTATTAATATCGGTTTCATTGAGCCTGAGAAGCTGATGTTTACAGCTTCTTCGTCCAAGGAACGTAATGCGTCTAATAAATAGTAACCATCACATGCAATTTTCAGATTCTTATGTCCCTCTATATTCATTACCACTTGAGTCTCTTCAATCTTTCCAATTTCTGTAGAGGTAGATGAAATTGTTAACGTCTCTTCATTTAACTCTAAGTATATATTGTTATTTTTCCATTCACTCGCAAATAAACACGCTCGATCAATGCCCTTTATTAACTGTTTAGTATTCATTGTTATAACTGTCATCGTTTCAATAGGTAGTAAGCCCGATGTTTCTGGATAATTGCCTTCTATTAATCTAGAATATAGAGTAAATTCATTTGTTTTAAATAAAATAAATTGCTCGTTCATTGAAAGTTCAATGGTATCGGAGGTCTCTTTTCCAATTAATTTTAATAATTCATGTAAGGCAAGGCTTGGTACAACACATGCTTGTAGAATATTTGCATCGACTAGCTTTCTACTATATGCTAATCGTTGTGAATTTGTTGCAACAAATGTAATTCCGCCCTCAGCTATTGAAACGGATACACCAGTTAAAATAGGTCTAGTTTCATTTTTAGAAACAGCAAAAACGGTTTGTTTTATTAAATCGCTGATAGTGGACGTTCCTAGTTTTATGAAACGTTCTTGGTTAACCTGCGGAAGATTCGGATACTCATCTGCGCTTAACCCTTTTAAATCTACTTTAACTGCACCTGACGTTATGGTTACTAAATGATTCTCATCTACAGAAATGTTGATATCACCTGTTAATTTTTTTATTAACTCATTCAAGTGTTTTGCTGAAACGATGACACTTCCACTCACCCTAACCTCTCCGGTTTGTCCATCCTTTTGCATTGGTATTTTTCTTTCGATCACTACCTCTGAATTACTCCCTACTAGAGTAAGCATACCTTGTGATGCAAGCAATTTGATTCCTGATAATATCGGGAATGGACTTTTAGAGGAAACTACTTTGCTTACGTCTAGAACAGCCTTCTTTAGATAATCATGCTTAATTGTAATATCCATAGATAAATCCTTTCATCTCTCAATAGAGTAAATTATTCGACATATTGTAATCATTTCCTTGTTTTTTAGTGAAATTTGATAAAAGAAATCTAGTGGATGAAAGAGGAATTTGCATATTCTTGGCGAAATTTTTGATTAATAAATCGGGAGGTATTCAAAATGTCAGGATATATATCACATGTAGCAACAATTGAAATTCCAGTTCGTAACTTACAACAAGCAATTGAGTTTTATACTGAGGTCGTGGGTGTAGAGGTTGAATTCCAAGGTGAACGAAACGCAATGCTTACGTTTCACAAGAAGGGGGTCCCTACTATCTTTTTAGTGCAAACATCTATTGTAGAAGGGCTTTCTTTTGAAAATACCAACAATCGTATCGTTCATAGCGTGTTAGATTTTTACACTCATGATTTAAAAGGCTTTTATGAATGGTTACAAACAAGAAAAGTTGAAGTTGGACCCTTTAATGTTGATCCTGCTCACGGCTTTGGTGGTTTTGGATTTAGGGATCCTGACGGAAATCTATTAAGTGCCACAAATGTTTTACATAAAGGACAATAGTATAGAGTATCAATTTTCTAAGATGTTCTATAAGTAAGGATCCGTTGACATTATTATAAGGATGAATTCATGAGGTTTTATAGTTAAAACTTTAGTACAACTGTTCAGGAATAAGCAATTGTGGAAGAATTTAGAACATTGTGAGTGATTGGGTTCCGTACCTACCCGGACGGAACCTTTCACTACATTCATGAAATACACGAATCCCTATAATCTCTAGCTAAACAACGATGCACTGTTGATTATTAGCTATCCCACTAATTCCCTTATCTATTTTAAAGTTACATAATCTATTGAAGCATACACAAACTCCTTCTCAAGCCTCAGCTGTTGTGTAGCAAATTCATGATATAGACTATGTTTCTCAAACAGTTCATTGTGCGTACCAACTCCAGTAACCTTCCCTTTTTCAAGGAAGATAATTTGATCTGCATCCATTACAGTCGATAGACGATGAGCAATTACTAGCGTAGTACGTCCTTGCATAAGATTTTTCAATGCATCTTGAACGACTATTTCAGATTGGCTATCCAAACTTGATGTTGCTTCATCAAGCATTAAAATTTGCGGGTTACGCAATAGTGCTCTTGCAATAGCTAAACGCTGTCTTTGACCACCTGAGAGCTTTATTCCTCGTTCACCAACCTCTGTTTCATACCCCTTTGGCATGTCTAAAATAAAATCATGTGCATACGCCATTTTTGCGGCACGTTCAATAGCTTCTTGATTTACCTTTTCTTTGAGCCCATAAGTGAGATTTTCTAGAATTGAACCTGAATATATAGGACTATCTTGGGATACGTATCCTAGAATGCTCCGCCAGGAATGTAACGAAAAGTTACGAATAGGATCCTGCCCAAGTCGCACCTCACCAGATTGTGGTTGATAGAATTGTTCTATTAATGAAAAAAGTGTTGTTTTACCACTTCCGCTAGGACCTACAATAGCCGTTACTTTTCCATGCTCTGCAGTTATTGATACATCCTTTAATATCATCTCTTCTTCATATTTAAATGAAACTTGTTCGAACAGAAGCGAATGATTAGTATCCGCAACCACTTTCCCCTTTTCCAATTTCTCCTCTTCATGAGAGAGAATGTTTACAACCTTTTCTGTTGCTCCAACTGCTTTAGAGAATTCCGTAAAGAACATAGCAATTTGAGTGATTGGCATAATAATTTGGAATAAGTAAATAAAGAAGGCAGCTAATTCTCCTGCTGTCATGGCACCGGTTGATACCCTAATACCACCATACCCAATAATTATCACTAAAACGACAATAATTAATGAAGAAACAAGTGGTGACATAATTGCTTGAATAATAGCTTCTTTAATTCCATAGTTATAAAGTTTTTGTATTCCTTTTTTCCCACGATCCATTTCTTGGTTTTCAGCATTTGAAGCTTTCACAAGTCTAATTTCTGATAGCACTCGGGTCAGGTTAGCAGAAAAGTTTGCTGTTTCTGACTGCATAGACCTAGAAATCGCTGTCATTTTCTTTCCAATTGGAACGACAAATAATAAAGATAATGGAATAACAGAAAACATTACAATTGTTAATGGCCAATCTAAATAAAGTAAGACAATGATTGCTCCTATTACCGAAATCATTCCTGTTATAAAGCCTGTAATATGCTCTGTAATTAAGTTTCGAATAATTCCAGTATCGTTCGTCATCCTGCTTACAGAATCACCTGTTTCGTGCGTGTCATAGTATCGAACAGGTAAGACAAGTAGCTTTCTCCATAAACGTTCGCGTAGTGAGGCAATAATATATTGACCTGTTCTTGCTAATAAGAAAACTGACACTCCTCCAGCTAAAGCTTGAATAAAAAATGCCACAGCAATACCGATTATTACTCCTGTATTCATATCCTTGAAGCTGAAATTATCTATTAAACGACTTGCAAGTAATGGAATTGCCAAACCAGCAATCGTTGTAAGAATACTAAGAAATAAGGCAAATCCGAAGAGCAGCTTTGGAGGTTTTGTTTCCTTAAGGAGCAAGAACAGCTGTTTTGAGTGATACCCAATCCCAATGTTTGATTTCTCCATTTTTCAACCTCTTTCTAATTGTATATTTGGTTCTACAAACACCAAAATTACCATTCATTGTTCATAGCACGCGTCATGTAATGTGCTATTTTACAGTTCATTTCCTCTTTTGACTCCAAAAGCTTCTTGATTACTAATTCTTTTCTCTCTTTTGAATGATTTTGACTAAGTTTTGCTTGCCCTTCAATTCTATTAATATGAATTTTAAAGGCAACAACGCCTCTAGTCAGTCCCTCAACATAATTAGTGTCTACATTCTCCATAGAATAACCACTTCCATCCTTCTCATACTTCTTAACCAACTCAGTGAAGCGATTATAGATTTCCTCATTATCGTTAACTATTTCCAATTGACCATAAACGTGTACAGCAATATAGTTCCAAGTAGGAACAGTCTGGTCTGTTTCATACCATGAAGGAGAAATATAACAATGAGGACCATGAAAAGTAGTAAGAACGGATTGCCCTTCAATATCATTCCATTGAGGATTTCCTTTGGCAAAGTGACCATTAAGCGTTTGTTGTTCTCGATCAAATATAAGCGGCAAATGAGTCGCGCATGGTTCATCTTTATGTGTTGTTATAACAGTCGCAAAACTATACTGTTCAATTACGTCATACAGAATTTCTTTATCCTTAATCAAAAAATGCTTTGGAATATACATAATTATTCTCCATTCATATAGAATCTTGTTTATTTAGAATCAAATACAATCCTAATAAACAAACCCCCAAAAACAGTACACCAAATTATATTAGTCTACAATATCAACTCCTAGAAGTATTGTAATGTTTATCCTATAACTAATAATACAACTGATTGTAGCAATTGTTTCACGAGTAAGTAAATTTTACCATAATTGTCATTTA
The DNA here is from genome assembly GCA_003667865.1 of Rossellomorea marisflavi. Taxonomy (GTDB): domain Bacteria; phylum Bacillota; class Bacilli; order Bacillales; family Bacillaceae_B; genus Rossellomorea; species Rossellomorea marisflavi_C. The sequence goes on from CP033051.1 coordinate 3,679,021, forward strand.
TTCTAGAACTATTAAAGATGATTAAAAAGACTGCCGGTCTGTCATTCTATTGCATGACAGACCGGCAGTCTTTTAAGTGAAATCATTTTTCTTGCAGCAAATTTGCTTTTAACTGCTGCTCTAGTTCATCTACTGGTAATGGTTTATTAAAATAATAGCCTTGACCAATGTGGCAAGAATTATTTAGTAAAAAAGTAACTTGTTCTGCTGTTTCAATTCCTTCTGCAATAATAGAAAAGTTCATATTTATTCCCATATCAATGATTGCTTTTACTATCGAACCATTTCCATTCATACGAATATCATCAACAAATGACTTATCAATCTTTATGCTGTCAATTGGAAGATACCGAAGATTACTTAATGAAGAATACCCTGTACCGAAATCATCCATTGAGATATCGACACCTAGTTGTTTAAGTTTTCTTAGAATACGTGTAGAACGTTCAAAGTTCTGCATAATACTCTCAGTTATTTCTAACTCTAGTAGACTTGGGTTGATTCCAACATCATCTATAATCTTTTTTACTGCTTTAATAAATTCGTCATCCTGTAATTGTCTTACAGAAATATTTACTGCTACCGGTACGCTACCAAACCCTTTTTGTTCCCAGCGTTTACTTTGTTCACACGCTTCCCTAAGTACCCATTTACCTATCGGGACAATTAAACCTGTTTCTTCAGCAAGAGGAATAAATTCACCTGGAGAAATCGTTCCTAATTCTGGATGCACCCATCGAATTAGTGCTTCTACACCTAAAATTTTCCGAGTTCTTAAATCTATTTTTGGTTGATAGAATAGTGAGAATTGATTAAGTTCCATAGACCTTCTTAACGCATTCTCAAGTTCCATTTTTCTAAACGTGACTTTTTCTAAATCACGATAGTAAAATTGGAAATTATTTTTCCCTTTTTCTTTCGCAAGATACATTGCTGTGTCTGCATGCTTTATTAAATTTTCCGGATCCAATCCATCTTCTGGATACATACTTACACCTATACTAGGTGTCACGAAAAACTCCTGATGATCAATTTTAAAGGGCCTGGTAAATGTATGTAGGATTTGATCTGCTAGAAAAACAACATTTCCCTTACGCATTGGTTTAAGTATAATTAAAAACTCATCCCCACCCTGACGGAATACTTCTCCATTTTCCGGAACAACTTTATTTAATCTGTTTGCAACCTCACGTAATATGAGATCCCCAGTAGAATGCCCTTTTGTATCGTTAATAACTTTGAAACGATCTAAATCCAAAAATAATACTGCAAAAGATTCACTTGAACCTTCAACAATGATTTCCTCTAATCGTTTAATAAAGGAATTACGGTTCGGTAGCCCGGTTAACGAATCATAAAAAGCCATATTATGAATGAGTGTTTCTGATTTTTTTCGAGAGGTAATATCTCTGCCAATTACTTGCATAGCCATTTTACCTTTGTATAAAATCGGCATCAAAGAAATTTCAATATCTCGAATTTCTAAGTCCAGTCTTTTAATTTTTAATTCCATTATATGTTTATCAGAATGATATACAAAGTCTCCATCTATATTTCTCTTTATTCTGGTTAGATCTTCTTCACAAATAAACATACATAGTTCTTTATTAATGATCTGCTTCGTGTCAGTTGCGCCAAATAATAAAATACCTGATTTATTTATGTATTCAAATCTACCATTATAAAGAACAGCAATAATATCTGGTGACATTTCAACTAAGCTTTGATACTGACCTTCACTTTCTTTTCGGTCCGTAATATCAAATAAAACACTTGTAAAATAAATAAGTTCTCCCTTTTCATTAATAGTGGGGATTCCACGGTCCTGAATCCATCGCACATCTCCATTTGGTTTTATAATTCTATAAATACTAGTACACGCTTCACCTCTTTGTAAAATTTCTGCGCGGTCATTTAGTACTTGTATATCCTCTCGGTGTATGACCTTCTTCCAAAGCTCTTTATCCTGATAAAATTCATCCTTTGAATATCCATAAAGCCTTTGAATACCTGTTGAAATTAATAGATTATTCGTTTTCAAATCATGTGACCAGATAGCTACATCTAATGAATCAAAAATACTATTTAATTTCTGATCACTCTTTGTTAGTTCCGTTTTTGTTTGTTTGTACCTAAGATAAAACAAACAAAATAGAATCATAATGAAAACAAGGAGAATCCCTGTAAAGATGTTTAGAAATACATTTCCTAAAGATCCAAAAAATAAAATCATAATGCATAATAAAACGATGAAGCTAACGATTATAGTTATACTTCTTGTGTAGGTAAGAACCTTTTTATCATTCAACGAAATCAATCCCTTGTTGATCCTATAGATAGAGATCTATTTTTATCTTTATATAGGATCGTTCATGTAAGTCTATTATCACATAAATGATTCATAACATATCTAGGAAATATATCTTATTTTTCTCTACTTACTCAAAGTGTACTTTTATCGACAGGCTGAGAAGTAGCCTTCCTATATTTTTTGACAGTCGTTGATTTACAAGAATTACATGATTACTTTTAAGTAACAACTTATTTTGTGACAGATAAAATTATTTTCTTGATTGACTCAATTACTATTTCGGGATCTTCTAAATGAATAGAATGACCAGAATCTACAGTTATCTGGTCCGTACAATTCGTTACATTCGATAAAGTATCATGGTACTTCTTCCATCCTGAGGTTTGATTATCCGCAGTTAAAATAATGGTCGGAAGATTTTTTTTTAATGGCCTAGATGCAAGTAGTTGCTCTGCGGTTTTACAACTATCTCGGTACTCCATATAAATAGATTTGTATCCTCCTTGTGAATAGCCTACATCATTTAAAGACTTAACATATTCATCTTTCAAGAAGTTTCTTCCTACCTTTTGTTTGAAAAGTCTCGGGAGACCAATGACTGAGAACAAGTATCCAAGTATAGTAAATCTTTTAAATTGGTTTATACGCTTTTTATTCTTCTCATTATAAAGATAGTAGTGTTCATGAGCAGGATCTACAAGGATCATCCCTTGTACTTTTTCTGGATGTGCACTGGCAAATAGTCTTGTTATAAGAGCTCCATAAGAATGACCAACTAGTACGATTGGACCATTTATATTTAATAGTTCTAGCATTTCCTCTAATTCCTCGATAGCATCCAATCCAGTCATATTTTTTCTTTTTGTTCGACTCCACCCGTAATTACCTCTATCATAAGATACTACTTTTGCAATTTTAGAGATTTCCGGTTGGATATAACACCAGTCTATTGATATCGAACTTAATCCACTTTCTAGAAGAACTGTAATAGGTCCGTCCCCAGAAATAAGTACGTGAAGGTCGGAATATTTCGTTCGTACAATTTGCCCCGGTGGTAAAGTAGCATTTTTTCTGGCCTGAATCGTATTCCAAATCGTTAATGGAAATCCGATACACCCTATCACTGTTCTAATTACTGATAATGCTTTCATGTCATTATTCTCCTAGTTTAATAATTTGACTTGATTATATACAAAGAATAACTATGTATCAATAATTTCCATTCAATTTTATAAAAATACATTCCTTTTCATAAGCTCTTTACTCTTCAACTTAAATGGACGTATAAAAACTCACTAAAAAACGCTCAGACCACTCCAAGCGTTTTCCATAATAATCTTAAAGCTATACGCATTGAAAAGATTGTATTCTCCTTAAATCAACGCCAAAATATACCCATGTAAACCCAGTCCAACGATATCCTGCTACAGAACGACGCCCTACAAATGTTGGGTAGAACCAGAAAGAATTATTTCCTCGCATCCATATATAAGTGTATCGATATAGACAACCTGATATTGCACCTGGGTCAACAGCAAAAGTACTTACAGACTGCTGCTGCGGGATTACAGATGGGGGTGGAGCTGTTGGTGCAGTACCTGGTACCCCAGTCCCTGTTCCAGGCTGTTGACCTGACTGACCTGGAAAGAAGCTTCCTGGAAAAGAACCTCCAGGTATTTGTTGTGAAGGAAATCCTGGAAATCCTCCTCCGAATTGTCCTTGTCCAGGTACTGGAGTTGTTGGTAAATGTGAAAATTGTCTATCAAAATAGTACAAAAGATTCACTCCTTTAACTTATTTTGTCAATGTAGTCTATGTATTCTGCCTAGATTGGTGCTTATTTCCAACCTGTATTTCTAAACATTTCAAGTTCTTTAAATGAATAGAATATCGTTATTATAAAGAGGATAATAGCTTTTAAATGAGGATATTCTTAGACTTAAACCCAATCATGTGGTCGACAATGCGACCTTTATATGAGAGGTTTTCAAAGTAATTCGCTTGGAAGTCTTTTCAACGGACATTTATTCCTTTATTTGTGGAAAAAGCTTAATTTTGAGAGGGCTTTCGGACATCCGTTCCGTTATTTTAATAAAAAGTAGCTGTTCTTGTTCATTTCTCACTAAATAACGGAACAGATGTCCGCCAACTTATAAAATTTAGCTACTTTCATCAAAATAGCGAACTAAATGTCCGCTCCCTATACGTTCGTTCGTCTCTTAGTAAATGAATTTCAGAAAATATAAAACGCTTGGATATGAGTTCAATCCCTCTAACCAAGCGCCTTGTCTGTACTATATAAAGTATAAAATCTTCAAATACCTTTATTCTTTTTCATTGCTTTGATCATCTTGTTCTTCTTTATCAAACCACAGAAGCTCCTGGTCTTCCTCATCACCATTGTAGTTAATGAAGATTTCTTCTCCGGCTTTAATATCTTTATAGGCATAAAATTTAAACGTATGGTCTTCAAAGCTAATATCGTACGTAGCATTTGGTGTATATGAATGATTAAATAGCATTCCGTATCCTAACAAAATAGCCGTGTGATTGACTCCATATTCAAAGGCATAGTCTGCTAATAATGTTTTCTCTATATGCTCATGTTGTTCATTTGGGTAAGCGATCACTGGTGCTTCATGTAATAGTTCCCCTTTTACAATATCACGCGTGGCGAAGATTCCTCTGTTAAACTCACCATTACTAATTGTAGATGTTCTCACCTCTATCATTTAGATCACCCTTTCTTGTATTATGTAAAACCATGTCAGAACGTTAATAAGTTAGGATCATATTTAATGTGAACCATTTTATTAAAAGATAACCACTATAATTCCCCATCAAGACCTCTAGCAATACTTGATTGATAAGAGCTTTATAGAAGAAAAAATAAAAAAGTCCTTCCCTAAAAGGGAAGAACCTTCAGCATATTGTATTAATTATGCTTTTTCTACGTTAGTAGCTTGAGGTCCACGTTGACCTTCTTCAATGTTGAAAGTAACTGTTTGACCTTCTTCTAATGTTTTGAAACCGTCGCCTTGAATAGCTGAGAAGTGAACGAATACATCGTCTCCGCCTTCTACTTCGATAAATCCAAAACCTTTTTCTGCATTAAACCATTTAACTTTACCTGTGTTCATTGTGTTTCCTCCTAGTGCTTTATTGCACGATAAATTACTATCCCTGCCCTCATACTCATTCAAGACAAAATTACTCTATGGTACTTTTGCTATCATTCATCATATTCCGAACAACAATAATTGATTTTAATCATATCACATAATGTTGGAAAAGGAAATAGGGAAGTTTTGTTTTGACGATTAAATTGTAATAGATTGTGACTATCACAATTTATCCATCATCATTTATATTTATTAACGAAAATAAAAATTTTAATACATGTTATTCTGACTTTCTTTCTTCTTGATTTGAGTAAAGAATCTGTTTCAAATTTTCACAGACGTAGCATCTTAACATTATTACGAAACGTTCATTGAGTAGTAAAGGATTAATAAAAGAATAATTAATAAAAGTCCACTACCTAACGATATAAGAAGACGATACACAATTCGTTCTTTCATCGTTTTATTCTTATGAATCGTAACGTGATTCATAAGGTTCTGATGGATCTTCTCTTTATGTTTTTCGTTTAAATCTCGGGTTGGTAATGTTTTTAGTTTGTTATCCAAGTGATCAAGTTTACGATTCATAGAGATTCCCTCCCATTCGTTTACGCAATGCAGCTTTTGCCCGATTATAAGTAGATCGGACTTTATTTTCACTCCAATTAAGAACAAACGATGCTTCCGAAACCGTTAAGTCTTTTAAACCTCTTAATATTATTACATCACGATAGCTTGGTTTAAGTGATTGAACAGCCATGTATAGTTCTAGTGTCGCTTCATTTTCGTTAAAAACAGTTTCTGGTGTTTTCAAATTCTTTGGCTCATGAATTAGATCAAATGAAATAAACTTCTTCCATTTATTTTTTCTAATCTCATCGATTGCTACGTTTCGTGCAATACTGAAAAGCCAAGTTTTTGGACTAGCATTTCCCTTAAATGTTTCTAGACCATTAATGGCTTTAATGAATACTTCCTGTACCAAATCTTCTACATCAGCAGAGCCTATCCGATAAATTAAAAAGTGATAGATATCATCACTATAGAGATGAAACCATTCTGAGATTTTATCTTTCGATGACATACTCCTTCTCCTCTACTTTTATTTCTATGTATTAGACGGATAAGTCTCAAAATTATCGCACTCTTTTTTTGGTTATTTTTTATCTAAATGTTCATTTACTTAACTTCGTATTCGTCACGTACAAGTCCAAAGACATCAACATCCTCGTAGATACCCATTAGTAGTCTATTTTGTTTAAGGGTCCCTTCTTTCTTCATCCCTACTTTCAAAAGAACGTTGATTGACCCAATATTTTTTGCAAGGGTAGAGGCCCATACTTTATTTAACATTATTTCATTAAACCCAAATTTCATTATTTCTTTAACTGCTTCGGTTGCATAACCCTTACTCCAATATTCCCGTCCTAACCAATAGCCTATCTCACCTTTATGATTTTTACGGTCTATTCGGATTGTTATTGTACCAATTAGCTCAGGATGATCTTTAGTCCAAATAGTTAAAGGATATTCAATCCCCCTGTTAATCAAATCCGGTTGCATTTGGATCCACTCTTGTGCATGCTTGAATTCGTAAGGTGAGGGAAATCCTAGAACCTGTGCTAATTCTTTATTATTTGCGAGCTGCGCAATTCTAGCAGCATCACGTTGTTGATAATACTGTAAAATTAATCGACTTGTTTCAAGTTTCATCATTTATCACCTAAATTCTTTTAAAATTCATTCTTTTTAATGCTCTTACACATTTTTCAAATTAACATTTCATATATGGGCACTTTCAACCTAATAAAATGAGTCGCCTTAGTCTTATACTAAAACAACTCATTTTAAAAACTACTATATATAACGAAAATATCTTAATGAAGAGTATCGTTCCCCTTCAATCTGTGCAAACCCTGGTTTTTCATATTGGAATCGAAACCCTCTTGCCTCATAAAAGGGTATACCTAAGTGATTGTCTTTCGCTACAGAAACCCATTGTTCTGTTGCAGAAAATTCCTCTTTTTGCTGTCTCGTAAGAGCATTTAAGAGAAAAGTTCCAATTCCCTCCTTTCGTCTAGAAGGGTCTAGATAAAGAACAAACACCTCACCTGCGCTTTCTGAAACCATTCCTCCTCCAATTGCTCCAACTACTTCTTTATGGTCTAATGCAACAAAATAGCCTCCCCAATGAGTATCACTTTGGGTAACCTCTTGTAGGATTCTTTTTTCGTTATAAAATTCTTTTATTACTCCATTTATGTAATTCTCAGATAATAATTGATGATAAGTAGCCCTATATCCTTCTGAGCAAACTCTCTTTATTCCTTGCACATGATTTTCATTTGCTTTTGAAACGATTATCATTTTGAGTACCTCTCTGAATCTGTTCTACGATATTCAATTAACCAACAATCTCGATAGTTACCTTCATGAAGCTCATGTTTTGGGAGCATTTTAACCTTCTTAAATCCACATTTTTCATAGCATCTTAGTGCTCGAACATTCTGTATATGTGGATCCATAATGATACAATCAGCATCTTTTTCTTGAATTAAAAACTCAACCATTGAGGTTACTAATAACGTACCAATCCCTTTATTCCAATAGTCAACTTCCCCTATAAACTGATCCATTCCAAATACTTTCTCATTACTGTATCCATATTGTTTGTAATCTTCTTCATCTAATGGATAAAACTGAATGTACCCAATATCTCTATGATTTAACTGCACCATACACATAGATGTCTGATCCTTATTTTGAAAAAACACTTCCGTAACCTTTTGTAAATCAAAAGGATTATCTCTTCCTTCGTAGTATTCAAGTACACAAGGATTCACAAGCCAACTTGTTAGTATTGTTTTATCATGTTCTTCGAGTTCTCGAACTTGTATATTCCCCTTTTCATATAACATTGTGACAACTCCTTTTATGAATTAGAATCAATTTTTAATTTAAGTCCTTCATGAGTTGCCTCAAACCCAAGATTTTGATAAAAATGTAATGCTGCTTCACGTTGTTTATCTGTAGTTAGTTGAACAAGATGACATCCTCTTTCTTTGGAAATTTGAATGGCGTGTTGTATTAACTTTGTTCCGATGCCTTTATCTCGATGAGAGGATGCGGTCCTTACACCTTCAATTGTTGCACGCCAACCTCCCAAATGTGTTAAATGCGGAGTAAAGGTTAATTGAGCAACCCCAATCACCTTCTCCTCAAAACACGCCACAATTAATTCATTATTTGGGTCAATAGAAATTGCTTGAAATGCATTCACATAGGAGATTGGAAGCGGCTGTGCATAGCGTTCTCTCTTTTGCCCTAGCTTGTCATCAGCTAGCATTTTTACAATGTCATCCAAATCATCTATTTGTGCATATCTAAATACAACATCTCTACTCAAAATAGCCACCTTCTTTAAACTAGTTTATATTTTTTAGTTTATCTAAAAAATCAGATGAACGAAATATTGAATTTTTTTAAAAAATTTCAAAAAGAAGCCTAATTGACTATGTTATATAGAAAAATCTATACTATTATTCTTTGTGGATGATACTATTATGTTGTTAAACAAATATGTACTCTTGAGGTGTTTCTTTTGATAAATAAATATAAAAAGAAACTTTTAATCCTATGTATCTTGTTCTTTGTCATTCTAACATTTCTTTACTTTCAAAATAATTCTATTGAAACGTCCCACTTATCAATTGAATCACAGGAAATACCTAAAAGTTTCAATGGCTATACAATCCTCCAAGTGTCCGATTTACATAGTAAATCTTTTGGAAGCAATCAGAAGGTCTTAGTTCAAAAAATTAAAAAATTGGAGCCAGATATTATTGTCGTAACAGGAGATTTAGTTGATCAGAAAAACTACAATGAAGACATAAGCATGAATTTAATTGAGCAACTAGTCGATATTGTTCCGGTCTACTATGTAACAGGAAATCATGAATGGTGGTCTGATAGGTTTGACTCATTAGAAGAAAATCTTATACAGGCTGGAGTTACTGTTATGAGAAATTCTAGTAAATCTATAGAAGTTGAAGGAGAGAGAATCACACTCATCGGTATTGATGATCCCGCACAAGCAATTGGATCAGATGGAGAGTATGCTCTAGCTGAACTATCTCTTAAAGATGCATTAAGTACTACCGAAACAGGGAGTGGATTTCGTATTCTCTTGTCGCATCGCCCTGAATTATTCTCCCTTTATTCACAAAACGATATAGACTTAATTTTTGCTGGACATGCACATGGCGGTCAAGTCCGTCTCCCTTTTATAGGAGGTCTCATTGCACCGAATCAAGGGTTTCTTCCAGAATATACAGCTGGAAAATATGTTGAAAATGGCTCAACTATGGTTGTCAGTAGAGGATTAGGGAATAGTATTATTCCGCAAAGAGTGTTTAATCGCCCTGAGCTTGTTTTGGTAACATTAAAAACATCAAATTAAATATGTAATCACTCTAGGAGGCTTTATCGCTTTAAAAGCGTATGAGCCTCCATTTTTCCATAAATATTCTCATCCTAGTGTCAAAACAACCTTGAAAATCGTTATTTTTCATTACTTGGATTCTTCCTTCCCTTTATGAGATATTTTTTCGTTACAAGCGTAATCGCATAAACAATCGCAATAATTGCTACACCTACAAGCATTAGTTGAAATCTAGAAAGAGAGGCAATGGTTGCAAAATGAACTGAGAATGCTAATAAGAAAGCTGTTATTACTTTTGAAATCGTTGCAATTAACAAAAATCTTCTAAAGGATACTCCTCCAATACCTGCCCCAACACAAATAATTTCATCTGGGAGAACTGGTATAATAAAAAGAATTACGAGAATGATTGTCTCATTTTTACCTACATATTCCTGATACTTTGCTAAGTGCTTATCTTTGACAAGTTTTGAGACAAGCTTCTGACCACCTGTTTTTGCAATAAAATACATGACGATAATCCCTAATAACGTTCCCGTAAAGCCTAGAATACTAGCTATGTATGGCCCAAACACCGCACTACCTGCAGAAATCGTTAACGCTTCTGGTAATGGCAACAAAATGGGCTGACTAAAGCAAATAAGGAAATATAGTAATTGAGCAATTGATGAGTAATCCCTTAATACATTCTCAAGTCCATAACCATTTATGTAGCGTATCAATATACTTCCATAATACAAAGCACTCGTTGCTATTATAAGAATTGCTATCCCCCATGATAGCTTACTTATAAAAGATTTGCTCCTATCCCGACTAAACAGGAGACTAAACACGCTTATTAGTACAATGAAGCTAAGCGCTATGATGAAGCACCACCTGATGATAGGTGCTGTAGTAAATAAATAAAAAACAACTAACCATAATAAGATTATGTTAAATACAATATTTATAAAACGACTAAAGTTACTAACTTGAATTGGACTCTTCCCCTTTATTTCTCTATTTTGAAGTCATTATATAGAATTTCACTATAAAATAGAAGACTCTAGAGACTGACTATAGATTCGGTCTTAGGTCCTACTATTCTCCCACTATATTATGTTAGTGTTTACTTAATTCAAGTTTATTACGATGATTTTCCATATCAGACTTCAGCTATGAATTTTTTTATTAAATAATAAGGATTTCTAATCCAACTTTTCATGAATATTCATTTAATTTTTGCGAACATATACAAATCATCAAATTTACCTACAGTAAATTCGTAGCTTCTCAAAAGGCCTTCCTTTTGAAACCCCATTTTTTCAAATAGTTTTTGTGATGCTTCATTTTCTGGTTCTATCAGTGCTTGTATTCTCTTTAACCCCATATGATGAAAGCCGTAAGATAAGATTTCAGTTAAAGCTTCACTCATTATGCCAGTTCTCCAATAGTTTCGCGAAAGCTCTACACCTATTTCAGCACGAAAATGTCTCTTATTCCAATCATGAAATCCACAGCTGCCTATTATAGTTGAGGAACCTTTTATAGTAATCCCCCATCGAATGCCACTTCCAAGTGAATATATTTCCTTATACCATGAAATTTCCTCACGAGCCTCGTCAATATTCTTAAACGGCGCCATGCCGTAATACTTCATAACTTCAGTATCTGATAGATAACTTAGGATATCTGGTGAATCCTCGTACATCATTTCTCTTAAAAAAAGTCGTTCTGTCTCAAGAACTGGAAATGTTTTAGTCATTTCATTCATCCTTTAACCTAGTTTCTTTATACCTTGTAAATTTTACCACAACCTTTTACTAAATAATCACATTACCATGTTACATTTTGGAATACTATTGCCAAGAGTAATTATTTTATATTTTTTCCTTTTCCTTACTACTTAGAAAAGTGTATATTTTAAAGTCGTTTCGTACATATTACGATAAGGTTTTATTTAGATTTTTTCGTTTTCTATCAATTTTATTACTACACGTTGTCACAATTTCATGGATCTTTTCATCACTTTAATCCCTGCCCCTGTATTTGAAATTTTTATAAAGGATGGTTACACATGTCAAAAAATAAAGCAATTAGTTCAAGTGAATTAGCAACATTGTGGATGACCTATCAACAAAAAACAATGACTCAAAGGATACTTGAATATTTTATTGCGCAATCAGAGGATGAATTTGCCAAGGACATTTTACAAGATACACACTCAAAGGTGGTTGGATACATAGAACAAATAAAATTGATTCTTACAGAGGAAGGAGCCGTAATTCCTGTAGGGTTCACTGAAGAAGATGTTTATTCTGGAGTACCGAAACTTTATGATAATAATTTTGATATAATGTTTCTCCGTCTGTTAAAAGAGATCAGTATGGGATTACATTCACTTCATATCGGTATGTCGCATAGAAAAGATATTGTACTTTTTTATAAGGAATTAACAGCTTTCACTCAAAGTGTTTATGACAGATGTCTAGACTACTTACAAGAAAGAGATGTGCTTCCTAGTCCACCTTCTGTTACCATGCCAAAGATTGTTGAATTTGCAAAAGGTTCTAGTTATATGTCGGGCTTCAATCTTCTTTCGGGTAAACGCGCACTGAATACTGTTGAGTTGAGTCATATTTACTTTGGCATTGAATCAAATGTTTTTGGTATGCAGCTTATGACAGGATTTGCACAAGTAGCCAATGAACCTGAGGTCAAGAAATATTTTATTAAAGGAAAAGAACTAGCAAAGAAGATTGTAACGGACTATACCCAAGTATTACTACAGAGTGATATTCAACCACCCTCTACTTGGGATGCTAAAGCTACGGACTCTAAAGTACCACCATTTTCAGATAAATTAATGATGTATTGTGTTAGTCTTTTCTGTAGTTTTAGTTTGGGTAGTAATGCGTTAGGAACAGCCTTTAGCTTACGTAGTGATTTGCCTTTAATGCTTATTGGCACAGCAAAGGATATCTTAACTTATGGACAAGAAGGCGGAAAGATTATGGCGAAGAATGGATGGCTTGAGCAGCCACCTAGTATGGAGGATCGAAATAAACTAATCAAATAAGTGTGTGAGATGAGGTGTCACATCACACGTCAATATAGATAGAAAAAGGGTCACACCTCATCATTATCTGTTATATATATGATTATTTATAGAAAAAACACTTATCAATGATAAGTGCTTTCCATTTAGGATATTAACTTAAGAACCCATTTTCCTACGAGTATTGCTAGCCTTTTTGTGCTGTTGATTTTGCATTTTCTGGTTTGAAGCAGAACCATTTAATGCATGCTTTCCATTATTTTGATTCTCTTTCTTTTTTGCCAATTGTTGCTGCATTGCTTCCTTCAAACTAATCTTCTTTTTCTCATTTGTGTTGTTCTCTAAATTTGACATAACGTACTCTTTCTCCTTTTAGTTGGACAAATATTTTTGGAGTCCTGAAATTATTATAAAGAATATTACCACATAAGAAAATAGTCTATTGATTGTCAATCTTCTTTCAGTTTGGTTAATAATGAGATTTATTACTATAAGTGTATCCACTTATTCAAAAATTAAATCCAAAATAAACCATTGTTTGTTTTGGACATACATGTTATATTAATTGAGCGATGAGCTGAATTGTATAAGTCGACGACATCCAAATGTACGATGTGGCGTACAGTCGATCGCCTCAATTTTACGTAGAAAGACGTCCTTTTGGACGTCTTTTTTATTATTTTCATTCAGATTTCTGCTCCAATGAAGTACCTTCTCTTTTTTTCTTTAGCTCGAAATATTTATCCATGATTCTTCTCGAGATTGTCTTATTAATGTATGGATCTTGATCTTGATGTGACCATGGGACAACAGTTGAAAAGGCTATTTCTGGTGTATCTGCTGGTGCGTATCCAATAAGTGTTGTATTATAGGTCAATTCTCCATTTTTGTACGTTTCTGCAGTACCAGATTTTCCAGCAGCATCATATGGAGCATTATGAAATTCATTGTATGCAGTTCCTTGACCACTATGAAAAACCTGATAAAATCCTTGTTTCACATGATTAATTTGTTCTGATGTTGCATTGATACGATTGAGTATTGTAGCTTCCTTTTCATATAATATCTGTCCTAATGTATTCGTTTGATTCGTAGGCTCTCTAATTTCCTTCATTATATGTGGTTGTATACGATATCCACCGTTGGCAATTGTAGATACATATTGTACAAGCTGAATGGGCGTATAGTTGTCATATTGTCCAATAGCCAAATCTAATAAATATCCTGGTAAAGTATCTTGACCAATTAAACCTGGATGCTCACCTGGAAGATCAATTCCCGTCTTCACCCCTAAGCCTAGTTGAGCAAAATGGTTACGAAATGTAGTAAATGCTTCAGGGTTATAGCGGAGAGGCATGTTTGGCACATACTGATCTCCATTAATACGAAGAGCAAGCTTCCACATATAAGCATTTGAAGATTTCTCTAGAGCAAATAGATCATTAATATTATATCGTCCATTTCGATTAAACCAAGAGCTTTTTTTAGGAGTATCTTTTATATAAATGGGTTCATCTTCTATATATTCACCTGGGTGCAGAACTCCAGTCATATAACCCGTTAATACCGTTGCCCCTTTTACTGCTGAACCTGCCTCATAAATTGTATTGATTGCGCCAAATGCATAATCTTGAACAACTATTTTCCCTGTTTGTTGATCTTTTTCATACTTTTTCCCGACTAGTGCAAGTACCTCACCCGTATAGGGATGCATCATAACGACGAAAGCACGGTCTAGATAAGGAGACCCTGTTGTATGAACATGTTTTGATAATTCTTCTTCAACAATTCTTTCAATTTCTTTCTGAAGTTCCATATCTATCGTTAAGATTACATCCTTACCTCTTTGTCCTTGTTGGATAAGCTGTGATTCAAGTACCGATCCATCCCTAGTGATGTTCTTCGTTTTTTCCTTTTGTCCCTGCAACACATTTTCATATTGTGATTCTATGAAACTAATACCCACACGGTCATTTCGGGTATAACCTCTTGAAAGATAGTAATCAAGCGTTTCTCGTGGTAGTCCTTCTTTAGATGAAGATACATTCCCTAAAATTGACCGCAATGTTTGTTCATACGCATAAGACCTCTTCCAATCGATTGTAGTGTTTATCCCTGGAAGTTCATCCAGATGCTCACTAACTTTAGCATATTCCTCCATCGTGACACCCTCGTTCTTAACCATTTGTGGTGTCAAAGCATAACCTGAATGAAATTCTCGATAGATGGCTAGTATCTCCATATCTTCTTCTGTAAGCGATTGTAAATCATTTTGCGTGATTCTCTCCAATTGAAGCTGATATATTTTTTCGTTCTTCTCTTCTGCATTTATATCCTCATTATTTAGAATCTTGTTTTTTTCATCCTTGCTAATTTTTCGTTCTGCATCTTTAGGATTTTGTACTATCCAGTAATCTTTCATATCACGTTCTTGTACTGATTTCGTATCCTTTGTTATTAGGGTTGCTAGTTTTTTTGCTACTTCTAACATTTCCACCTGAGTGGTTGTCTGAGTTCTTGTATACGTAATCGCATGAACTGGATTATTATCAACAATAACATTTCGATAACGATCAAAAACCTTTCCTCGAGGTACGCTTGTTTCTATTACAACATCCTCTGTTTGTTCAACTTCTTTAAGATAGGTTTTACCATTCACAATTTGCACAATACCAAGGCGCAAAATCAGTAGTAGAAACAAAATAAAGACAGCAAAAAATAGAAAATTCATTCGAAATGGTATATGTGAATGACTATTTGACTGTTTAATTTTCACCATAGCAAAATCCTTCCCACTTTGATTGATTCAGTCATTACATTATATGAATCTATAATGCTAATATTTTGATTCTACGTATAAAGGAAAATATTATTTGTACGAATGAGTGAACTCAAAATGGAAAGAAAGATGGCAAAAGAATACATGCTATAAACAAATTAATTAAGATTATAGCTTGTGATACTTTAATGAGGCAAAAAAACTCCTAATAATTAAATGGGGGGAAATTATGTTTGGATTTAAAAGGGAATTATACCAATCATTCTCGAATATAACCCTTGAACAAAGCGAAAGGGTGATTAAAATGATTCCGCGTCATGAAATCTTATTTAATCAGTTAGAGAGCTACCGAGGTATAATTTTAGAAGCCATTGAGAGTGTAACGGAGGAACAAGCAAATCGTGTACCAGATGGGTTCAAGAATAATATAAGGTGGAATCTTGGACATATATACATAGATCAATATTTATGGATATACGCTTTAACAAAGGAGTCAAGTGAAGAAATTAAACGATTAAACACTTGGTTTGGATATGGGACGTCACCGAGCAACTTTGAGGAAGGCACTCCTACATTGGAAGAACTTCGAGAACTACTCTCCCGTCAGCCTCATGATATTAAAAATTCATATGGGAATCGTTTAGAGGAAGAGTTCGCTCCTACCGAAATGGGGATGTATACGATTGAACAAGTGTTAAGTAGAACAATTTTTCACGAAGGATTGCATCTTCAAGCAATATTAGATTTAAAAAAGTTTATTTCGTAATGATTAAGGACAAAATTTACTATCAGTTTTGTCCTTTTAATTTTAATATAGGTAATTACTAATTAATTATTTATTTCAATAATATACGTTGCAAGTCTTCTACACTATGAACCAAATACGTTGGACGTGAAGCGATTATCTCCTCATTTGATCCGTATCCATATGTAACGCCTATAGAATCAATTTGGGTATTATGTGCTCCAATAATATCATGCTTTCTGTCTCCGACCATTATAAATTCATGTTTAGAACTTTCGGGATATTGATCTAGTATGTATTGAATAATCTCTGTTTTTGAAGATCTTGAGCCGTCTAGCTCGCTCCCTATAATGAGTTCAAAATAATGCTCTATTTGAAAATATTTTAAGATTTCTTCTGCAAACACTGTTGGCTTTGATGTTGCAACAAGTAACGTTACATTACTTTTCTTCATATGTTCTAAGACGCGATAAATGTTCGGATACAACGTATTTTCATACATTCCTTTAACCCTAAACCTTTCGCGGTAGAAGTTAACAGCCTTAATAATTTCTTCTTCATTTAAATGATACTGTTCGGCAAATGAAACATGTAATGGTGGCCCAATAAACCCCTCCAATTCGTCAAGATTATCAATAGATATCCCCATTTTCTGTAGAGCATATTGTACCGACTTCGTTATTCCATCTTTGGGATCTGACAGAGTCCCATCTAAATCAAATAATATATATTGATACCTCACAAGATTCCCCCCCTTTAAAAGTATTGCCAAAATTTTATAATTGCTCCAATAAAGGAAACGAACGTAAAGATCAATGATCCTAAGAACAGTGGATTAAAGCTGTAACGCTCTTTTGTAAGCTCTCTCTCCTCAGTCCATATAACAGAGCCTTCTGTTCTTACCATTAGGTTGAAGTATTCTGAGAAGATTTCACCATCTTTACTTGTGAAAAAGTAAATTAAGAATGTAAATAATATGCCTAGAAATACCGCCAGCTCCCAAAATTCTATTTGCAGCCAATTTGTAATAAAATAGTTTGTGATTATTTCAATTCCAATTGTGCCAATAAGTAAAATAACTCTAATCATATACATCCCCTAGTAATCATCATTGTTTCTGATTTTTATTTTAACATAATTTTACATAAATAAAAGTGTGATTCTCCTGGCTTTTTCTTTTGATAAATAGCACTTATTGTGTGTGGGGAGGTTCAGAATTAAAGAGTAATGGTAAGGAACTATTTTCATAGTGATGGTATTGCTTGAAGTAATAGGGCCAAAGAAATTCTTTTCATAAAGAAAAGAGCTGTAAAATCCAGCTCTTTTTCAACATTATTTTATTGATGATTCCCAATCCGTGATTTCTTCGCGTACGCGTGGTGCTACTTCTGTTCCAAGTAACTCAATAGCATTCATGACATCTTCATGAGGCATTGACCCTACTGGCACATGTAACATAAACCGTGTAATTCCAACATGTTTTCGAAGATGGATGATCTTCTCTGAGACCGCTTTAGCATCTCCAACATATAGCGCTCCTTCAAAACTACGCGCAGCATCAAAGCTTGCTCGATCATAATGACCCCATCCTCGTTCACGACCAAGCTTGTTCATTACTTGTTGAGTTGAAGGGAAAAACTTGTCAGCTGCTTCTTGCGTATCTTTCGCAATAAACCCATGTGAATGTGATGCTACTGGAAATCTTGAAGCATCATACCCAGCATGATGTAACGCTTTTTTATAAAGCTCAACTAATGGAGCAAACTGTATTGGACTTCCACCAATAATTGCTAAAACAAGGGGTAGGCCAAGTAGGCCAGCACGAATAACAGAATCAGAGTTTCCTCCGCTACCAATCCATACAGGTAATGGATCTTGAACAGGTCGTGGATAGACACCCTTTTGATTAATTGCCGGACGGTGTCCTCCTTTCCAAGATACAATCTCTGAATCACGCAATTTCAAAAGTAACTCAAGTTTTTCTTCAAATAGTTCATTATAGTCATTTAAATCATATCCAAATAGAGGAAACGACTCAATAAATGAACCTCTTCCTGCCATAATTTCTGCTCTCCCGTTTGAAATTCCATCAAGAGTTGCAAAGTCTTGAAATACACGTACAGGGTCTGCTGAAGATAAAACTGTAACCGCACTTGTGAGTCGAATACGTTTTGTTTGGGAAGCTGCTGCCGCTAGAATAACTGCAGGGGATGAAGCGGCAAAGTCTTCACGATGATGTTCTCCAACACCGAACACATCTAATCCTACCTTGTCTGCAAGTACAATTTCCTCAACTACTTCACGAATTCTTTCGGCATGACTTATTACCTGTCCACTATTTACGTCAGGTGTTGTTTCCACGAACGTACTAATGCCTATTTCCACCGCGTTTCCTCCTTCATTACTACCAGTTTATTTTAATTAAGTATGTATAGTATACATGTTGAAATTCTAATACCAAAACAATCTGCATGAATAGAAACTAATTATAGTTGTAAAGGTAAAGCTTTAATTGAAGATCTGTTTAATGAATATGTTATGTAGAAAATACATTTCACCTGCCTTCAAACAAGTTATAGACAATGACCTTTTCAGCAATTTTTTGATCAGAGCCAGTAAACCATATTCTTATTTTTTGTCCCTTTTTTAAATCGTGAGGTTCATTCACCAATAGGGACTTTAATCCAAATCCATCGATAATTGTGTCATCCTTTATCCTTACTTCCTCTAGATTGTATGAAGCATCTGGTTCAATTTTCAATACTGAGATTAAAATTGTAGAATTGTTTATTTCAACTATCTTCATTTTTTTGTCAAATTGACTATAACGTACATAGTCAAAACTATACCAAAAGACAAGAAATACAATGATAAAAAATAGAACCAATCTTATATTTTTCAGAGCGTCACACCTCGCTTAGATTTAATGTCTATATACGTTTTTCAGAAAAAATAAAATGCCATTCCTCCTTTTGAAGAATAGCATGATTATACGTTACGTAGTTAATGATTTTGCCATTATGGTATTTACACTTTCAAAGCCTAGTTTCTTATATATGTCTTTCGCATAATTACGTTCAAAAACATTTAATCGTATTTCATCATAACCATTCACACGAAATGTATTCATCGCTTCGTTTATCAATAATTTAGAAATCCCTTTACCTCGGTGTAAAGGGAGAACATACAATTCATAGATAAAACCATGTTTCTTGTCTGAAAAGAAGTCACGGTTTTCACCCAGTAGAATCCAACCAATCACACTTTGTTCAGATAGTAAGTCCCTACTAACCAAATAATAACCACCATGATCTAATACTTTTTGTGAAATGGTGATGGCTTTTTCTCTACTTATTGATTGTTTTGAACCTTCACTTATTGATTCTGCAGCTTTTGTAAAGATGAAATGAATATCCTTGTCATTAGCTCGTTCAATCGTTTACCTAACAGCCTCCAATTTTCGCTTTCTAGGGAAAATACAATCTCTTTTCTAATCATATACTATTTACCAAAAGATGGAGGGAATTATTTGAAAGAGATGTCTAGAAATCAAGAACCAAGTAAACCAAGATTCAATGAATAAAGAAATTAGTTTTCACAAACCTTCTTCGTTTTTACCTTGAACCCATTTTTCGGATTTCCACAGTCATGAAATTTTAAGGTCTGTGGTAGTCAAAAATTTTATACTTTCTAATCTGCGCACAAAAAAACCAACGATAACGTTGGTTTCGTGTGTTAACTCTTTATTAGAAGGTCTGAGCAAAATCCTTTGCTCGTACTATAGCGTTTTCCTTTATTTCATCAGCTTTATCTGGCATCGCCGCATGACCTTCAACAAATATGCCTTCAAATGATGGTACACCGAAAAATTGCATAATAATACTTAGGTAACGGTGTCCCATTTCCATTTGAGCTGCAGGTCCTTCTGAATAGATTCCGCCTCTTGCCTGGATATGTAGGGCTTTTTTATCTGTTAATAAACCTACAGGACCTTGTTCAGTGTATTTAAATGCTTTCCCTGCAACAGCAACGGAATCAATATACGCTTTTAACACTGGTGGAAAAGAAAAATTCCAAAGTGGCGAAACAAAAATATATTTATCAGCTGAAATGAATTGATCGCATAGTTCTGTTAATCTTCCAACTTTCGCCTTTTCATCAGAAGATAATTCATCAAAGGATTGTCCTGTACGGAGCTTCCCCCAACCACTAAATACATCAACATCAATCTCAGGAATTTCCTCTTTATACAGATCCAAATGTACGATTTCATCGTTTGGATTCTTTTCTTTATAAGAATCAATAAATGCCTTCCCTACAGTCATACTATATGACATTGTATCATCATGAGGATGTGCTGTTATATATAGAACCTGGGACATCTTCTTCATCCTTCCTATATTGAATGTTTTTTCTCATTTAGTTTTACCCTTAATGTGATGTTCATTCCCATTTAGTTATGAAATAAAAAAAGTTGCCTCTTGGGAGACAACGATTAATATGTTATTCGTTATTTTCACTTACAAAAGGATTTCCACTAATATTCATCCGCATTTCCTCTGTAAGCTTAAATGATTCATTTGCATTTTGGTCAATTGTTCCACTTTGGCTTTGTATACTTCCATCATAGTGTAATGGTTTGTTTTCCACTTGTTACTCACCCCCATTTCTTACTAGTATTTACATATATTTTACTCATTATTTCTTAAAGCGCATAGCGCAATTTGAAATTTTTACTAATTTCCCATGATGAAATGACTATTTACGATAGCTTCTTATTATTCATTCCAGTTACTAAGCTATTTTTCTAATTAAAAAGAATGTAAACTTCGTCGATATATCCTTGACTGAGTATATTCTTTCCTCTAACATACCGTTTGTGACCCATAAGTTCTCATTTGACTATGTAGTTCTCTCTTGGAAGGAAGTGCTGTATATTTGGAAGATAAAAAGAAGCAAATACTAGAGGCGGCTGCGTCATTCTTTTCTGATAAAGGATATTTCTCAACATCTGTTCAGGAAATTGCAGAGTATTGTGGTGTGTCAAAAGGCTCGATTTATAAACTGTTTCCATCAAAAGAACAGCTTCTTATTGAAGTATTCGAGTATTTTCAAAACAACATGTTTGCAAAAGCAGAACTTGCTTATTTTGATGAATCTCTAACACCTAAAGAACGATTAATAAAACAGATTAGCTTACATATTGAAGATTTTCTTGATAAGAAAGAATTCATTTTCATCCAATTAAAAGAGACTCCAGGAAATGATAAAAAAAAATTAGAATCCATTACAGCACGTATGAAAGCACGTGTAATGCTTTGGGAAAAGGAATGCCTATTAAAGGCATATGGTGAACAGATTTCACCATATGGTTGGGACCTTGTATTAATGTTGCATGGATCAATAAAAGAATATATTCACTTAGGATATTTTGAAATAAACACGAAAGAACGTGTTCATAAAACTGCTATATTTATTATTGACCGAGTTGATTCAATGGTGTCAGATTTACTCCGTACTAAGCCGAAACCACTACTAACAGAGCAAGATATTGCACAATTCACTAGTCAACAACAACTAGATGAAACTGTTAATAGGTTGGATTACCATTTAAGGGTATTGGAGCAAGTGATTAAAAAATACCCAAACGAACAACTTAAGAAGGATATACATTCTTCATTTCTATTACTAAAACAAGAGCTCTCTAAAGAGGCACCTCAGAAATTTTTAATTGATGCACTACTGACGTATATGGAAAAAGAAGAACAATTGTACTCATTTGTTCAAAAGCTTCGTTCCATAGTACTTTAAGGGGGAAAACATATGGAGCATTTAGAAAATAAACAAAAGGTTCTAATTATGGTCGCCATTATGTCTGCTATGTTCTTCGCGGCAGTAAATATGACCATTGTCGGTACAGCATTACCAAAAATTGTTGCAACAATCGGTGGTATGGAATACTTTGACTGGGTTTTTACAATTTACATGCTAACTTCTACAATTACAGCTATGTTAGTAGGAAAACTTTCAGATATTTATGGACGTAAGATCTTTATTCTAATTGGTATTGGACTCTTTATGATTGGTGCCTTACTAAGTGGAACATCTGAAACCATTTTTCAGTTAATTTTATATCGTGGATTCCAAGGCTTTGGTGGGGGGATGATCCTATCTTGTGCCTTCACAACTGTTGGAGATTTATTTAATCCTAGAGAAAGAGGGAGATGGCAAGGGTTATTAGGTGGTGTTTTTGGTCTTTCAAGTTTATTTGGACCTACACTCGGCGGTTACATTGTCGATAACTTTGACTGGCATTGGGTATTTTGGGTGTTTCTCCCAATCGGTTTTGTTGCATTTGGGATGATCCTTCGACTCTACCCTTCACAAAAAGCAAAAGAAAGAGAACCCATTGATATTCTAGGTTCCTTAGTCTTAACAATCACGATTATTTCATTACTATTAGGCTTTACATGGGCTGGGGATACGTATGAATGGCTTTCCTTTGAAATCATTGGTTTATTTTCGTTAACCATACTTTCTTTAGTTGCTTTTATTTTTATTGAACTAAAAGCAAAAAGTCCAGTATTACCACTGTACTTATTTAAAAATAGTGTATTTACTGTTTCCAATGTTGCCGGAAT
This sequence comes from Rossellomorea marisflavi, assembly GCA_003667865.1. GTDB lineage: Bacteria > Bacillota > Bacilli > Bacillales > Bacillaceae_B > Rossellomorea > Rossellomorea marisflavi_C. The sequence goes on from CP033051.1 coordinate 3,702,097, forward strand.
GTTCCTGGGGATGGGAATGTTTGGTACAATTATGTATGTTCCTTTTTATGTTCAGGGTGTCCAAGGTGAGACTGCTACCGTATCAGGCTTAGTTGAAATGGTTATGACGATTTCAATGGTTCTTTCAAGTATCATTGTAGGAAACCTGATTACAAAGACAGGAAAATACAAGTTATTTGCATTATTTGGTCTTGTCATTATGGGTATCGGACTCCTTTTAAATTCAATGCTAGAGGTAGAATCGTCTCTAACCCGGTTAATTCTTCAATTGGTTGTTGTCGGTATCGGTCTTGGAGTCAATATGCCAGTATTCCAAATAACTGTGCAAAACGCAGTAAGTCATCGTTATCTTGGTGTCGCTACTTCTGCAATGCAAACCTTCAGACAAATCGGAGGAACCATTGGTGTTGCTTTACTAGGCTCTGTCATGGGTAATAAAATGACTAGTGAATTAGAGGCTGCTCAAACTGGAGACTTGCCAGAACCTCCTCCTGAAGTGGCTGAAAATCTTTCACAACTTCAAAATCCACAAGTATTAATGGATTCGGAGGCATTAGAGGAAATCCGTACTAGTTTCCCAGCAGAGATGGTATCTGTATTTGATCAATTTATAAATGTACTAAAGGAAGCATTAAATAGTGCTTTGACAACAGTGTTTTTAGTGAGTGCGGGAATTATGGTACTTGCTTTTGTTACAACATTATTCTTAAAAGAAATTCCATTAAGAACAACAAATGATGATGATGATGAACCTAATGAACGAGGAGATTCAGAGAAGGTAGTAGATGCTAATCAATAGTTGTATTATTGAACATCTATCATTCAGATAGGACAAAAAAACACATATTACAACTAAACATCTGACATAATATTTGGTTATGATATCTCATTTTGTATCCCCGTCTAAGCGATTATCGTGCTTTGGCGGGGGTTTTATTATATGCTGTAATACTACCAACGAGGGATTATGAGGATCTGGTAGTTTTACAATTGATATTTTCGAATTTATTATCAATTTCTCAATTATATTATCGAATTTAGTTAATTTATTATCGAAATTCACAATATAATTATTTTTCGACATAAACCAACACCGTCGGATATTAACGACCATACATCTAAAAAGACCTAACATCAAAAATCTATAAGTTGCATTCACCATCATCTCGTCTAACATAGAATATTGAATGTCTTCTATAAAGACTCCCCATCTAGCTTCGACTCTTTTATTTGTTCTCGTAATCGCTTTAATTCTTCTAATGTCAAATCACCTAATGATTGTTTAATCTCCTCCTCAATTTGTTTTTTATTACGTTCACGATATTTGTCCCACCATTCACGTAACCCGTCTGTATTTGAAAGTAAAAATTCTATATCAATTTCTTCAACCTCATCATCAGATAAGTAATTTAAAACTGCTGCTAACATTCGATTCAACTTTTCAATCTCGGTTTCACTTTTACCCTTGTTTGTTTCAGTAGTCTTACTATCTTCCATGGTCTCTTCAGCTTCCAAAGGGATATCACTTGCTGCTGTTGACTTCCTTGGCATTGTTGTATTCAACTCCTTACTATGGATATATACAGATAGTATTACCTAGAAAAGTGTTGCTCATAAAGCTTTTATATAACTTGAATACTTCTACGAATTCTATTTTTCATGACTCTTCCTTCACTCTAGTAACTTTTAATCCGACTAATAAGAGCTAACCGCTGTTTAAAGACAAAAAAGACCTAATAAAAGGTCTTTTCTAATATAACTATAACTTAAATTTGGTAAACAGATATTTTAAGCTCTTCAGCAAGAGATGATGGTGCTTAAGCTGATGCAGCTTAAACTGAACTTGCATGAGATAACACCTTCCTGAAATGTCTTAATACTTAAGAATACGATTGTTACAAACAGAAGTTTCAAATAATTCTAACCACATTCAGCAACAAAGTTCGGCAAAACAGTGTTCTTTAATTATAGGTCCGTCCCTATGTATAAGAATTAATAAATATCTCCCAATATGGAACAATATACTTAAGATGGATTTGAATTTTCTAGGAGTGAATTTTACCAGATATGGTTTCTATAGACTTACAAGACATCCATGAAGCACAAAATTATTTAAGTAATTTACGGTGGGAATATTGGAGAGAAGAAATTATTTTTTCTTTTCAATGGTTTTTCCTTTTATTTGTTCTATTTATAGTACTAATTGTTTGGATCAAAACTTTACAACGAAAAAATTTACAAAGCACCTTGTTGGTCGGTTCCTTTACATTAATTGTTACCACCTTTCTTGATACTCTAGGTGGCGAACTTCAGCTCTGGGAATATCCTTACATGATTCTTCCTTGGGGTCCTAGAATACTCTGCATTGATATTATCATAGCTGTTATATTTATGATGAACTATCAATTTTTTCACAAATGGAAGTCCTATATTTTTTCTTCTACTATTATTTCAGCAGTCTTTTCATTTGTACTAGAGCCACTTTCTGTCCTACTTAATCTATATGAACCAATGAAATGGAATTCATTCTATTCCTTTCCTATTTATATTTTAATCAGTCTCATAATAAAATGGATAGTAGAAAAAATTAAGTCTATTGCAAGATAATATTTTTCTAACTATACAGAGATGTCTTCTGAAATAAAAAAACGAGCCTGCAATTGAAGGCTCATTTCTTTTGTTTAAATTTAAAAGCTGGTCACGCTCTTCCATCTGCGGAGGTTCCTCTAACCACCCATGTTTTATCATAATCTTTGCCCCTTTATGAGCATACTCAAATATATCTTTTGAAAATACACCCGCTTTCGCTGGGATATCATTCCGCAACCTAAAAGCCGTTCCAATAGTATTTTCCACTAATGAAAAACTGTAGAAAAGACAAACATAGTTTTATCAGAAAAAGGAGCAACAGTATAAGTATCAAACAATCCTCTACATTTTATAGTATTGTTCCTCTAATTGCTGATATTCCAGAAAAGATTGTTCAACTGGTGCAACTGTATTTCTTTCTGATAGATAATTTAAAAAACCTAGAATAGACACAACACAAATCCCAATTAGAATTAGTGTAACAATTGTTAGTATAATGACAATTTTTTTACCATTCATAATCTGTGAACTCCTTTTATTAATAATTAGTGATTATCTAATTTCATAATAGCTGATTCTAATTTTTGTTCTTCTGGGATAGTACTCCTTTTATCAAATTCATAAACAAAAAACACCAAAACATTTTTATTCTGATAGCTCTTAAAGGAAGCTAAGTTAACCGCTTCTGTATTCTTTTGAAACTCGAACAATCCTTCATCACTTTCCTTCTGTGAACTAAATATATAAATTGAAACCAAGTTTTCATTGATTTCATATAGGGCAGGTCGAATTCCATTTAATCTCATTGTAAAATAACTATTAAATCCAATGAATTTTTTCTCTAACCCAAGCTGGTTCTCTTCAAGAGATGTAATGACTTGATCTAATGAAATATGATGATTACTCTTACAACCTACTACTAGTACAAAAGATAGAACAAGAATGACGAATGGTTTATTCATGAACTTGCTCCTTTTAGTTACTGTTCTATAAGGAATATATTAATCTTTATGTTTTCGTACAGCTAATAAAGCTTACTTTAAGGAGCTACAAGCTCAACTTTAATTCTATCAGGATCTTCAAAATAAACGGCATAGTAATTTGGACCTCCAGCATATGGGTGTTTGTCCTTATAAAGAATTGTTATCCCTTTTTCAATTAATCTGTCCGTCATTTCATCAACATATTTACTTGATTCGACATGAAAAGCTAAATGGTTAAGCCCCACCCTACTCCGATGATACTTAATATCTAAGAACCGTTCATTTGCTTGGACAAAAACGATATATGTTTCTCCTAATTTCCAACTGCAGCCTTCCTCCCACTGTTGATATCGTTTATATCCTAGCTCCTCCTCAAGTAACCAGCCCCAAAATTCTTTCGTCTTCTCTAGATCAGATACAAAGACTTCAATATGATGAACCATTCCATGCTTCATAAAAACAACATCCTTTACTCTTTGAGCTACACGTAGTGGTACCATTGTATCCCTTATGTTTTTAAATCGATAACTTTCATCAGCTTCGCTCAAGTGTTTGTAGAAAAATAACAACAAGTCAGAAGGTGACTGCTTCAAACTCTTATACATTCTGCAATTATTCCCTCATTCCCTTCTTGTTTAGAATACTGAAGGTACGTATCCCTTAAATTACTTTCATGATATTCGATTTTGATTATACCCGTCTATACCTATTATCTTTTCTAACATAACTTATAAATAACAATAATTAGGAGGAGTTGTCATGACAGTACAACATTATTTAAATTGGTCAGAAGTTGCTTATGCGGGTGAGAGACATCCTCCCAGAAATGGAGTAACTCCTCACGCAGGTTCATGGGAAACACATTATATCAAGCATAAACAAGATGGCACTGGATTTCAGTCTTTAAGTGGTCGACCTATACATCTTGAGATTCAAGATCCCAATACCATTGATTGGGAAAAACAACTTAAGCTCGTACAACAATCATTACAGCATATTACAGAAGATCAAATTACTATTGCAAAATTCTGGGGTACAGGACCTCCAACGAAACAGTGGACCCCTATTCTCAATACACTTATTGATGGGTATAAAGTGGATGCACCTAGAGCAGGAAGAATATTAGCTGCTTTTCATGCAGGTATAAATGATGCATTTGTTGTTGCATTCCATTTAAAATACAAATGGAAGGTAGCGCGTCCTAATCAACTTGATCACACACTTGAGACGATTCTTTGTACACCTCGACACCCAAGTTATCCCTCAGGACATGCTACTGTTTCCGGAGCAGCCGAAGTCATTATAAGCTACTTCTTTCCAGCTGAACGCCGTCGAATACGAAAGTTTGCAGAGGAAAATGCCCTTTCAAGGCTATATGCTGGTGTCCACTACCCAATAGATAATAGTGAAGGATTAAAATTAGGACGACAAATTGGAAGACTTGTTGTTGAAGAACTGAAAAAAGAATATGATTCTAACGGTCATAGAATTGATAAACCATACCGTATCAAAGAGAATGTTACTCTAGCACCCCCACCTTATGAACAAGTCCGTTCGGGTATTTATAGTGGATCTGATTGTGAATCACTACTTCGTGATACTTCATCGACAAAACCTTTACTGCAAAATGTAGATGCACCGAAACCAACCATTTATTTATAAAGATATAACAAGCTGATAGATGAGCATTTAAGCTAATGACAACCCGCATTAATAGGTGATATTTCAATTAACCTTTCGCCTATTAATACGGGTTTTTAATGCTGTATTCATAGACTTCTGGTTATGTATTCCTTAAAAAGAACTAGTGTAATGAATAAGAAGAAACCTGACTCTGTTAGGAAAAGGAATTGCTGTTTCCCATGTGGAAGCAATGTCTTCTGCACAATGAACCGATTTTGTTTTACCAGCTTCACTGATTCATAGAAAGCACTATTCTATATTGAATATTTGATAATAAATCAGATATTGTTTTTCTTCAAAGATCACTTCATTCTACAACAAACCACATTCTACTTTTACATAGAGTCTAATATAAAAATGTTTAAATGTATTCTATAAGGATAAAGAATAATAGAATACTTAAAGAGGAGTTGTTAGTATGAAAAAGTTACCATTTTTATTAATGATCCCTCTAACAGCAGGGATGCTACTGACTGGTTGTAATACAGAAGAGAGCCAAGATGATCAAAATGAGGAAAACCAGAGCCAATTAGAAGGTTCTGATGAAGATAATGAAGGGCAACTGAACGAAGTGCCTGAAGATCCATATGGTGAAGGAACCGAGGAGCCTGATTTAGACGAAGGTGAATCAGAAGAGATGTAGTGGACTAGAGATATAGATTACTCTGGGGAAAAATTCCCTAGAGTAATACCTTATTATGCTAGGGGCCATTTAATGATGAACAACTACCAAAAACGAATGTAAGAAATAACTAGAAAGAACATATATGCTAGAGAAAACCTCTAATCCTTAAATGCCCATAGTGCATTTAAAGTAAAGTTCATCATTGGAATTACAATAATCGTTACAATCTCTCCAATAAGATAATGGTAATCGAGTAGATGGACAACACCATACATAATCATGTAATTTAGAATAAATCCAATAACGGATATTATTGTAAATCGTAAAAACCTTGTATATGTGAACTGAACGCCAAACGTATATCTCTTGTTCAAGTAGAAAGAAACAAATGTCATTATAATAAAAGCAATTGCTGACGAAAACACAGGATCCTTATGCAATAATTCGACTAATAAAAATACAGATAGAAAATATACACCAACACTAATCACGCCTACAAAACTATAAGATATGAATTTGTAAAGCATGCTCTTAGAAGCTAACATATTACCGTCCTTTCAAACAAAAGCATAACCCTTCACTAATATCGGTGGATTTTTATAGTATGTTAGCATTTTGATGCATTAATACTTGTAGCTATTCATTATTTCTTACGTGCTTTTATAATCATTGTAGTAGGAAATCTCTTTGCTTTCGATAATGAATAATATCGATCCGACATTTCTTCATGTGTTGTTCGATCATTTATCGAGACTTCACTTTCAATTACGGTATCAATAAGGAATTCCGCCTTAATTAATTCATTTATATATGTACTCATCTTTCGTTTCGGTATAGCTACAGGAGCATCCTCTCCTTTAAATTTCGGATAGGTTATCACTCCTTCCTCTTGGTAAGAACCTTCTAATAAAATGGTACCGTTTTGACTTTTCATGTGGGAATATAGAGGATGATCCCAGCTAAAAATAAATATTCCCCCTGGTTTTAAGTAGGAGTTGACTAGATGAAAGGTCGCCGCTAAATCTGTTGTCCAGCCTATCCCATAGATTGAATATACGTAATCAAAGTAATCCTTCGGTAGTCCATTTTCCATTTCCATCGGACTACAATACAAATAACACTCTCGACCACGTAATATCTCACTGGCCGTTTTTATTTGCCTATCAGATATGTCAATTCCCCATAACTCCTTTGCACCTTTCATCCCCATATATCGCAGTGAATGTCCACTTCCACATCCAATATCTAGTACGTTCTTGCCTTGAATATCCTCAAATAATCGTAATTCATCTTCTGTTTGAGCATAAGGACCATAACTAGGGAGTGCATCTTTTCCATTAAAATGATGTGCTACAATATCCCAACTCTTCTTATTTTGTTTTAATATGTCCATCCTTACTAACCTTTTTTCCCTTCGTGTATCATATACATATTTATTCTACCGTCCCGATTACAAAATTTTTTTTACATTTTTCTCGCTAAAATGGAATTGTACCACCTAAGTATGTAAACATATAACTATATGAATATTTTTTTAGAAAATTAGTAAATGTGATAATAAATCTCTAGTTTTTCGTCTAAAATGTCTTAAAAAAGAAAAGTCACTGATTTAAAATTTGTAGTAAAATATACCTAAGAGTCAAAACGGAAACCAGCGTATATGTTTCTGGTGATAAAAAAGATTATTGTATTCAGAATAGGAGGTCTTTTATATGCTAAATATATCTCAATTATCCAATATTGATCTTTATAAAGCTTATTCAGGTGCATTAAAGAACAAATTAGATCATGATTTCCTTGATCTATTATTATCTGAAATCAAAACTAGAAAAATGCCCCTTCCGTTATCAATAATCTACGACCATATTGAATGCAGTAAAAGTGATTGTTCTTTTTATTAAACGTACTATCAAATGGTACTAGAATTACCAACTTTGACTTTGGTTACTTTATTCGACAATTATCCGAATTTTCCCTTTTTCATTACCTAAAAAAAACTTTGTCTTACATATCGTTCTAGATTATACAAAAAAATAGAGCGACAGTTTTTATGTCTGCTCCACCTCCATTTTTGCTCCAGTATTTAAACATTTCTAGTTATGGTTGAACTAGTCACCACCTCCACCACCGCCGTCTCCTCCTCCATCACCGAACCCTCCGTCAAAAAACCCCCCTGCGTGATGGTCTTGACTTGAATGATTATGATGATCATGAAAATGGTGGTGATGATAGCCCCTGCCTTTACTTCTACTTCCGCTAACTAACTTAATTAACGTCACGAGAAAAACAAAAATAATAAAAATGATAAATGTGCCCATATGTTATCACCTCCTAGTTTATATACGAGTTATTTAGGGAGAGGTTTCAAAAAATTAATTTTTCAAAAATCTTTTCCTCTCTTAAAAAACAATAGGTATGTTTTTTTCAATCTGAAGAAAGCTAACAGAAAAAGGAGATCTATTATGAAGCACATTCATGTTCTTTTCATTAAATTCGTTGCAAGTTTAATCGTATTTTGGGTAAGTTTAGATTTGTTTTTTGATGCAACAATTGTCGATATACTTTCATTCAGTATATTATTAACTGTTGTTTCGTATTTTATTGGTGACCAAATCCTATTACCCCGTATTGGAAACCTTAATTCAGTAATTGTGGATTTCTTTTTAACGTACTTAATCGTTTGGATTTTTGGTGGGATTTTGTTTGAAAGCTATTTACAAGTTGCATGGGGAAGTATCATTTCAGCCATATTAATTGCAGGTTCTGAAGTTTTTGTTCATTCGTATATCCTAAGAACAATAAAACCTACAGTTCAAGAAAGACACCAAAGCTTTAATCAACGGTTTGCTTATGAGTTTGCTGAAGATCAAGAACCAAAATCTAAAAAAGAGAAATAATACAAAGAATAAATTGATGGCAGTAGTTAAAAATATTTTGGTTAGAAGGAGGTGTATCCATGCCTAACTTAAATGATAACAAGTTCAGAAAGATTCAATCAGAAAGCCAAAAACAAGGGAAATCTCAAGAGGAATATGCTGCGGAACTTGAGATGAATAAAATGAAAAGTCAAAAGAGAAAATAAAACAAAAAACGTTTGGGTAGAGTAAAAAACTCTATCCAAGCGTTTTTTATTATATAAGCTCTTTGAATGTTAACTGTTCTGTAACAAAATAGCTTGAATGCGATTTTAATTGTTAAAAAATAACATCAAAAACAGTGATTTCTCGTTATGAATTTTTTCACCATTACACAGTGAACAAGTTTGTGAGAGTCTATTTGCAAGCAAGCTAAAAAATGCTTATTTATAACTCTCTGAAGGGACACCATTCAAAACGGAACCTAATTATGTGCATCTATTATAAGAAACTGTGGTCTTTTCATAAGCTTCTCAAATCCTTTTGGATTCTTTTCTTTAAATGTCACTGTTGGTTGTGGTTCAACAACTTGTTGTATTGAAAAGTATTGGAGGGTGATATTGAACACATCTTGAAGGGGTCTTCGGTAAAAGGGTACTTCATATAGGTTACCTTCTTTATTCCATGTATCAATGATTAGCTCTGTTGAGAAATATTTTGGATGTTCCTTCCAAGTAATGTCTGTGATCGGATGGTGTATAGAAAATAAAAGTTTCCCTTTTGGCTTTAATATTCGTTTAAATTCACGAAAGATCCTCTCCCAATCATTTATATAATGGAGAGTTAATGAACTAACGATGTAATCAAATGAGCAATCTAAAAAAGGTAATGGTGCTGCTTCAAGATCCATACACAATACTTTGGCTTGTTCCTTTACTCTTCTTTGAGTTGCTTCGACCATGTCCGGACTTATATCAGTTGCTATTACATCTGCTCCACGTTCTAATAGTTTTTGGGTATACCAACCTGCCGCACATCCTGCATCTAGAACCTTCTTTCCTGACAAATCTTCTGGTAATTGTTTTAACATTGCTGGTCTTTCATATTCACTATTGTATAAGCTATCCTGATCGATACCGTGTTCATAAACACTTGCAAGATCATTGAAAACTTTCTTTACTTTATCTTTCATACCTTTCACTCCTTGGTGTATGAATATATAACAGTTGGTTTCTCCTTACTATTTAATTACTGTTTAAAAACATATCCTAATGTATTATTGCTCATCTTAATTCTGGTTTAAATCCTTTTCAAATTCCTTTTCAATTTCTTCATTTGAGACCATTTGATCTTCTATTGAGTATATTTCAAGTTTTTTCTCAATCTTGTTCAACCTTAGATTATTATCGATTAAAAGGGATAAACAGGATACTAATAGAACAATGGTCAGAATCATAAAGATCATAAAGCTCTCCTTATTTTGACATCATTTAGTTTTTAGAGTGGACACTACTTAGAGGTTATTAACAGAAGGACTTCAAATAAAAACCACACCCTTAATCTTCTCAGGTAAATTGTATACGTTTTTCTAGCAATCTACTTCTAATCTTTTAATCTTATAAGAATATAGATTTCTACTTTTTTCAGTAAACGAACATGAACTGCTGTACCACTTCCCTTTGCAAAGCTACAGTCTCCAACTTCAATGTCTTCAATATTTGTTAAAATAATGAATGAAATCATTTGTAAACTTTACTATCTAGTACTGATATGTACATTCTGAGCTATACTGCTTTTCAACACCCACTATTGACTTCCGGATTTTCTAGCTATTTTAATGCGTTGTCTTGCCACAACGAAGGCTACAATGATAAAGCCTAATGTTATGACCGAAAAAAAACCTGTACTAGTTGATGTTACTTCCTCAATATACGGTTGTACTTCGTCACCCAAATAATAGATTGCTGAAGATAATGGTAAAAACCGGATTATTCTTCCAATCATGGCCCCAATGACAAACATCCGAATCGGGACATTTAGTACACCCCCCAGTATAGCAAATACTTTAAATGGTATAGGTGTTATTCCGACAATAATCAATGCTAGGATTCCGTGCCTTTTATATAGACCCTCTGCTTTTGTAATCATCTTGTCAGATGCAAATTTTTTTAATATCGGCGGACCAACCTTTTTTCCTAACCAGTATCCGAATAACGCTCCCAATACAGAACTAAAAATCGTTAAGATACTATACCAAATGGATAAGTGGGGTCGATTGGTTGACATAGGTAACAACAATACATCTGGAGGAACAATAAAAATAGAAGCCTCAGTAAAAGCAACGATGATTAAACCAAATATCCCCCAGTTCTCGAGTATTTGAATAACAGTATTCAATGGATAGTTCCTACCCTCTATTGATTTTTTACTATTGGACCTTTATTGATTTACAACTATAATTCCCCCATAAAGATATAGACATACTTAGACAACGCTTTTACCCTTAGAAATCAATTTAAATCCAACACCCTTAAATCTACTTCTTTCGCTATACTTTACAGTTTCCCTTTATTTATTACATTATTTTCAAAAAATAATTGTATAAGAGCTTGTTTTGAATACATAGTGAAATAGAGCAGGAACAATTGACACCTGTAGGTTTAAGAGGAATGATTTGACCCGGATATCCCCCCACCCGATTATAATGACATGATACCATTTCATTTCTTAGGGTTGAATAATGTCTCTTCTTTTCTTGTCGTACTTATTTTAACGGTACAATTGTTATACGTGATAAAGAATAACTCCATTGAAAACATATTGTTGTTAGGTTCAGTAGTTTGCATGTTCTTTAGCTTCACCCTTTTATTGAAACCACTTGGTATTGAAATTTTCTTCGTTACGAGTACTGTTTTGTTATTGTTGAATGTATTATACAAAGCATACTCCATGGCATACTTAGATGAACTGACTAAAATACCATCAAGGCGAATGCTTAGAGAAGACCTAATGAAGATTGGTAACAAATATACACTAGCAATGATTGATATCGATTTCTTTAAGAAATTCAACGATACATATGGACATGATATTGGGGATGACGTTCTAAAGCTTGTCGCAAGATGCTTAGAAAAGGTAACAGGTGGTGGTAAAGCCTATAGGTATGGAGGTGAGGAATTCACCATCGTTTTCCCAAAGAAGGGTATGGACGAGGTTATGCCTCATTTAGAAGAACTGCGAAAACGTGTTTCAAAAGAAATGTACTTATATAAAACAAAGAATACAAAAGGAATTGTCTCAACTAAAAGTCTATCTGTGACGATTAGTATCGGAATTGCTGAATCGAAGGATTCAAAGGAACGGTCTGAAGCAGTATTGAAAGCTGCTGACAAAGCATTATACAAGGCAAAGCAAAAAGGTAGAAATTGTGTAAGCAAATAACCATCACTACATGACCAGGATCGTTACTTCCTGGTCTTTTGTCTTTTCATTTAGTACATGATAATCAAGCGGATATCCTCAGATGAATGACCAGTTATTTTGTAAGTAAGATCACGTTCCTGTTTAATGTTTGTAATTTCTACTTTGTTTGTAACCACTTTTTTCTTTAAAGTATTATCTACATACATAACAACTTCTATATCTACTTTCTTATTAAAATCTATTTCCTCTTTAGTAAAAGTAAAATCCATTATGTCTCCTTCTTGAATGGTTGTTCCATCGGCAAATGTAGAGATAGGACTTGTTGTTAATTTATGATCTTGATACAGATTTAATTGGAAAGCTTTATATGCAAAGTCTGTATTATTTTTCACATCTATACTAAGTTGCCCTACATTTTTCGGTTGAGAGTGTTCTATATTTGTACAAGCTGATAAAAAGACAGTAAGAGAAACCACGATAAATAGTGAGTTAACGTTCATAAAAACCACTCCCTTTAGTCTACCTTTTTTAGTTGACAATGTTTTCTTTCATACACTTCTGCTATTGCCTGTAGTAATAATTCCTTATTGAAATCAGGAAAATAAGTATCGGTATACCAAAGCTCGGAATTAGAGGCTTGCCATAGCAAGAAATTACTTATTCTTTTCTCTCCACCAGTACGTATAATGATTTCGGGATCTGGAATACCTTTCGTATACAGAAAGGTTTCTATAGTGCTTGCAGAAATTTCTTCAATGCTCATTTTTGCTTGTTGAACTTCATCTACTAGGGACTTTAATGCAAATAGCAGTTCATTTCTTCCCCCATAATTCAAGGCAAAATTAACAATTAATCGATCGTTATTTCGTGTTTCATTCACTGCAATTTCTACTGCTTCTTTCGTATGTGCAGGTAAGCCCTGAATATCTCCAGAAATCATCACTCTGATATTGTTTTTCATAAAATCGGGTAACTTTTCGCGCAAAAAAACGGCAGGGAGTTCCATCAGGTAATTCACTTCATCCTTTGGTCTTGACCAGTTTTCACTGGAAAAAGCATATAATGTCAATGCCTTTATTCCTATATCTATGGAATCCTTTATGATCGCTTCCATAGCTTGTGAGCCTGCATAATGTCCCTGACTTCTAGTTAATCCTCTTTGTCTTCCCCATCTTCCATTACCGTCCATCATGATAGCTATGTGTTTTGGGATATTCATACTATTATCATCCTTTCGTTCAAACTAATGATAAAAAGTTACATAGAATTTCTATGTATATAAACAAAAAAATTTATATTAAACGTTTCAAAGCAATAAAAAAGGTACAATACAAACAGATACTACATAGATATTCTATGTAATATCTTAACGTTCAATGTACTATTTGTAAAGTGAATGATTAGTGATTTACATCTCATTTTAAGTTTATCTGATTTCCACCATTGTCTTTATGATCGCGAAGTACTCTCGAATAAAATAATTAATCTTTATAATGAAAGGTGATTCAGCACTAAGTCCAAAATTTTTTATTCCTAGTTGATCTGCAATGATATTTGCTCTTACAAGGTGATAATCACTTGTAATAATTAACACTGTCGACTTCTCCAAATCCAACTGTTTCAGTATATTTTTAGAATAGGTAAGATTCTCATATGTAGATGTAGAACGATCCTCGTAATGAATGCGATGCTCTGAGATGCCATGATCTTGTAAGTATTTTCCCATTGCTGCAGCTTCTGTTATCGTCTCTCCTGGGCCTTGGCCACCTGAAACAATAACAGGAATCTCAGGATTCTCTTTTAAGAATGCTACCCCAGTTTTTAATCTTGTTTCCAAAGTTATAGAAGGTATCTCTCCTTTAAGACCAGCTCCTAATATAATAACGCTATCAATTTCTTTTGGTTCAAACTTACTAGTAGCATGAAGTTGGTAAAGAATATAGCCTTCAATGATGAAAAAGGTAAGAACGAACAAACCGTAGACAATTTTACTTAGCTTGCTTAGTAAAGACAAGCTCCTATGCTGTTTTGCACTCTTAGATAAAAACACAATAAACATAATGGTTACTAAATTTCCAGCCACAAAAATAATACCAAAGCTTGCCCTAAAAATAACGAGCAATACAAATATTACAGAAGTTAAAGCAATATAAATCATTTTCTTGTTTCGTGAGAAAATTTGATTGTTTTCCATATAGGTACCTCTAATTTCTTATCATTGTTATATATGATTTTTCTTTAAATGATCATTTGGTCTTTTAGTTTGTGAATGCACCAAATATAATACAACTAAAAATTGAACTTATACTTCATTCTATCACCTTACATTAAGTTTGACGGTACTATCGGATAAAAAGTTACAGCATTTAAGGTTATATATTTGAGTCAAAAGAAAACGATATTTTCGTATACTTTGTTGCTCATTTAACTTGTTTTTGCTAGTAACATGGTCGTTCCATCGCGCTCTAGACCCTTGCTTTCCACTAGGAGAAAAGGTCTTCCGCTTCATTTCACTATAAATTTATACTAGGAATTCTCAAACAACAATCTTTGCGAAAACAGCAAAAGTAAAAGAGTATTACCTACTTTCAGGTCAATACCCTTTAGGATTTGTTAGTATTCATTTTCAAAAGATTTTGCACGAATTCCGGCATTGAGCCATGAATATAGTCTACCATTTTTATGACCTCTTCCAAATATTTACCCTCTTCATCTGGAGGAGGTACAGTTATTGATGTTTCTTCTTTTATATATAATGCATTGAATAATAGGATTTCAGTATGATAATTCTCCCAAATATAGTCTTTATGCTATTTCCCCATGCCTACGATTACATCAAATCGTGTCAGGAAATGTTCCTGAAATTGTGTTCTTTTAAAAGTAGATGTGTTGACACCTAGATCTTCCATTCTTTTAAAATGAATCGCTGAAAAACGGCTTAAATCACTGCTTACTTTAAACCCAGCAGAAGAAACTACTATATTAGTATTTTCGGTTCTTTCTAAGTAAACAATCATGCATAATTCTGCAGTTATACTTCTTGTATAGTTGTCTGTACATAAGAATATTAGTTTCATGCGATTCTCACCTTTACACTTCATTCATAAGTCTTATTTTATTTTTATCTAAATGTATCCTAGATCCATACTACAGTGTGTACTAAAACTAGTTCCCTTCCTAATACCTACTAACCCCTTTTGCCCCAGCCTGCTCCCCCGAAAAAATACATTAGTGGAAGATTGATAGATTTCCTTATTGTCCTTTTCCATCTAAAAAATGATCAAGCTGGCAAATTTAAGGTACACAAAAAGTGCGTCAACCTTTATGGCAAACGCACTATAATTTATTGACCTAATTGTTTGATTTGATCTATAGTATCTGAGATTTCTTGAAAGGTTTGATACATTTCTGAATTTTTCAGCATATCAGGATTTAGCTTTCCATTTTCCACAGTATTAAGCAATGTTTCAATTCCATCTTTCGCTTTGTTGTTTTGATCCATTATTTGTTGATGTAAATCTGCAGCCATTTCCGGGGCTTGTAGCTCATTAAACGCATCAATTTCTGTTTTCATATCCTCAAGCTTCATTTTTAAGTCTGCTAAAGCTTGTTCATCATTTATAGCTTGCTCAGCAAGGTTAGGTACCTCATCTACAAAAACCGTGACTTCATTTACATATTCAGTAGCTTCATCCATATAGGTAACCGTATTATTCACTTCCTCTAAAAAAGAACACCCTCCAAGAAACAACAGAATTGCCAAAGTGCATATACCCAATAACTTCTTCAAATTATATACCTCCATCATTCAAATACTGTATGACTATTACTACGTATGTAACAATAAAAAAGTTTCATAGATATAAAATGTTTCAATTTCAGTTTAAAGGTCCGTCCCTCATATCAGGGACGGACCTTCGATGGTTTTATTTTTCGCGGATTCCTTTTGCGCGTAGCTTTGAGCCTACTGTCGATTCGAGGATTCTTGTGAAAACTTGCGCTTTTGTTAGTCTTGTAGTGATGTGTACATTCATGGTTTTTGCAAGCTTTACTAATTTTGCTTTTGTCTGTAATTGTTCATGATTTGATAAGAATTCTTTAGCTGTTTGAAATTCTTGTATCGTTTTTAATTGCTCACCTATCGTTTCAAATTCATTTTTGGGCTCTTTTTTGCTTTTTTCTTCATCTGAAGAAATATTAAAATAGGAAGCTACTTTTTTGTAAATAGATGCTTTTGTATCTCTTGACACTAGTTGAATATTTAAATGTTCACAAAAAATAGACAGCTCTTTTTTAGTAAATTTTGATAAAAGCTTTTGAATACTTTGTAAGTCATTTGCTTCCGATTGAATCGTATTCGTAAGATCATCAAAAACATCGTTTTCTTCATTTTTTGTCTCTGATTCAGAGTCTTCTGATACAATCTCTATATATTGGAATGTCGCTTCACCTTTTAGTAGCTTCTCGTATTGGTCATCACGTAAAGTCTTTAATTGATTTACTATTAATTCTAAGAATGATTCCGTTGTTTTTTTAGTCATGTTTTAGCCTCCCGCAACTTTTATTCTTGTTTTGATTTCTTCGACAAGTTCCTTCAGTTCCCGTATGACTATATCTTGATCTTTACTCACATTCTGAAGTACTACGGGAACCCCTAGTTCTGGTGCCTGTGCATACAATGTTTTATTCTCACGAAGATAGTAGTTAAAGGTTGGGTGATCTCCTCTTATCTGGGCGATATAATCCCGATGAATGGAAATCGGCTGCAGTCCATAATATGACACCATTGTAAAAATAACACCGAGCATTCTGGGAGCGATTTCCTCTAAATCAAAACGCTCTGCTTGACTTAAATAGTGATTGTAGTTCTTTTTTAGCTCTTCAATATGGCGAATTAACGTATTAATGCCTAGAGTTGATAAATAGTCAGCCTTAGCTGGAACTATGTAATGATCACTTGCTACAATCGCATTTTGCGTGACAAGATTAAAGTTAGGGGGGCAATCAATTAGAATGACATCATATTCGTTTCGTAAATCCTCTAAGTTTTTCCTTAAAAGAGATAATACACGAAGATAATTACTTCTAATCGACCGCTCTGTACTTCCTCCAAGTCTGCTTGATAACTCCATATCTACATTGATAAGTTCTAAATGAGAACATATTAAATCTAAATAGCCTTGACTATCATAGTCATTCATTAATTGAAGATTAACCTCATTTGGAGAAATAATTAACTCTTTAAAAGGAGAATTTAAATTATTGTCTAGAAACTCATCATACCAATGTTTAATTGTACGCTCTTCACGGTCAAAATTTCTCCATTCATCAAAACTTAAAAAGGATAAGGTCAAATTGGCTTGGGGGTCCAGGTCAAGTAGCAAAACACGTTTACCTTCATTGGCTAGTTGTGCACCAATATTTGCGGTTAATGTCGTCTTACCGACTCCGCCTTTATAATTCATTACAGAAATTATCCCAATATGATCGCCTCCAAAATTTAGTTGCTACCTTGATAACAAATGGCTCTTTCGTATGAAAACCTTTCTTTGCATACAACATGAAAATGAATATGCTGTTATTCTTTCTGCTATTTGTTATCGATGGAAGTCTTCCCCGTAATGATATATATGCTTAACATTTGTGAATTTTAATAAATTTACAGAATCATAATGATTTCAAAAAAGAAATTCTCAATCATAGCTCATTAAATTTATGACTTCATGCTAATCCACCATAAAAAAATCAGCTAACATTTGCTAGCTGATTTTTTCCACAAATTTTTAATTTATAATTCATCGTACTGAAGAATTTTCGTTCCCGGAAAATAAAATTCAATGATTTCCTTATAGCTTTTTCCTTGTTCTCCCATAACACTCGCCCCCCATTGGCTCATTCCAACTCCATGACCATAACCACGTCCTTTCATTGTATATACTCCATCGTTATAGTCCAGAGAATCAATAAAGTAACTCTTGAAACGACTTCCTCCTAGCATGGGACGGATTTTATTTAAATTCACATCATCTAACTGTACCTCATTGTAAAGGATCGTTCCGTCCATTAGACGTTGTAAGAATTCAACTTTTATCGAACCTTTTGTGAACCGCTTTGACTCTAATTGTTCATTTGATAATTGAAACTTAGAAATCGTTAACACTTTAATGTCGTTCCCAAAACCATCTCTTTGTAGCCATTTTTTTATTGAAGATGTTATTTGCTTATCTATTTCTTGATTCTGCTCCCACCACTTTGGATCATTCCAATCAGTACTAGCCACTTCTATTTGGTTTTCGTTAAGTGTAAATTTCCATGGTGATACAGGATCATAAGGGTCATTTTTTATTGGAAAATAGGTGACAGATTTACCTCCCCAAACATTAGCGTTATTTTCGGTTACTCCCCCATTACTGGCAGAATAAAAAGCTTCAATTAGTCTATTATTAAAACTAATAACTTCGCCTTCAGTCTCAACGACTGCCTTTGTTGTGCTCTTACGCCAGTCATACCCTCCATAAACTTGATATTGAATGGTATCATTCATCTGCTTATGTAAATTAGAAACAGCATACGTTCGTGCAGCTAGTGCTTGTGCTTTTAATGCTTCTAAATCCCAGCTTGGAAATACTTCAAAAGGTACAACCCCCTTCAGATAATCTTCTAAGGGTAATTGGTTAACCGGCCGAATGTATTGTTCTTCTTCTATTTTGAATTCCATAGCACCAAGGTATGGTCGATTATTTATGTACATTTTGTGCTGCTGATCATAGCTTTCAGGAATAAATTGAATAGAATCCTTAACCCTAATATCAAGTTTGGAATCTCCTTGAATTCTCAACACGTCTTTTTCTATTGACAAAAGATATTCCTTACCGCTCTTTAATGTTAACGTAGGGTCTAGCGTAAGATAGTTCCCTTCAACCTTTATAGTCATGCTTTTAGTATCTTCAATATAATTTACAAGTCTAACTGAAACCATTTCCTCTGCCTTCACTTGTTGTTGAAATCCAAATGAAAAAAACAGGAGGATCAAAAAAATAAATACACGCATGTAAACTGCTACCCCCGACTAAGGCTTTTTTGTAAAAGAATCATTATTTAATCTTTACCAATTTAGCAAGAGATATTATTTAATTGTGAATTAGGTTCTATAATTAGTGGATAGACTTCCTTTACATATAGAAATCAGAGTGATACGTTAAAGCATGAATTTTCACACACTCAGTGGGAAAGTAATGTTCTTAATAAAATCTTCTAGTATAATAGAACTAATACATACAAAATGAGGTACCAACATGTTTCTTCATCATTCTTTTTATGCTTTTAATTTATCAAGTGTTCTTATTACTATTTTTCTGTCGTTTATTAGCTGTTTTTTGGTTGTTTCCTTTAGCAGAAAAAGCAAAAGTGGTCAAACGAATGTAAGAAGCTTAGTATTGTTTTCGCTTTTATTAGGCTTCACCTTTACTGCAACTCATTTTTTAGTTGTATCATCTGTTGGCTTGCCATTTTCAGAGGAACACAAGCTACGATATTTCAGCTTAAACTATTTACTTAGCAGCCTCGGATCGTTCTTTGCACTCGTAGCTGCAAAAAAAGATGTAAAGAATGGATCCCAATATATATTTGCCAGTACAGCAATCGGTCTGTTTATTTTAGGGGCTGATTATATTGGATTTTACACATTATTTCATGATTTTATTGAATTAAAACCTATCCTAGTAGTGTTAACATGTTTATTAACTTTGGGTATGTCCTTTTCACTAATAAGATTCCTGATTCAGATTACGAAAGAAGAGATAGAAAGCATTTACGTAAAATGGAAGTACATCGGCTGTTTAATGGCAGGAATATCTCTTGGGATTATTCCTTATGTAACGATGGTCTCCATGCTAAACTTCGATACCATCTATCCTCAAACAGATGAAACCATGACATTTTTATTGCCATATGTACTTCTCATTCTTGCTAATGTGTTTTTAACTCTGACACCTGATTTATTTGGAGAAGTAATTTTACAAAAGAATACAGAATCTTACAAATCCCTTTTCAACCATAATCCTGATGCAGTTTTTCTTTCAGACTTAAAAGGAAATATTATAGATGTAAACCATGTTGCCACCAGGCTGACGGATTACAGTATGGATGAATTAAAAAGCATGCAAATTTACAACCTGATCTCAAGAACAAATTCATATGCTCAAATGTTCTTTTCGGATGTACTTTCTGGAAAAGTGAAGGTAGTTGAGACAAAAATAATTAAAAAAGATGGTTCCGAGGCCATCGTAAAAATCACAGCAGTCCGAAGTATTGCAAACCAGCATATTCTTGGTGTATATGGAATTGTTCAGGATATTACAGAACAGAAAAAAGCTGAAGAGAAAATTAAACATATGGCCTATCATGATGAATTAACGGGATTACCAAATAAACGCCAAATTGATAATATAATTGATCAGGCAATTAAAGAACAACAGCATTTCGGTCTTATATACATTGATTTTGATCGTTTTAAAAGAATTAATGATCATTACGGTCACGACTATGGCGATTTGGCACTAAAAACCATGACAACACGGTTACAACATACAATCCCAGATAAAAGTGTACTAGCTCGAATTGGCGGTGATGAGTTTCTGGCATTTATTCCAGCTCATTTTCCATTAGAAGAAACGGCTCAAAAAATTATCAATAGCTTCAACAAGTCAATGATTATCCATGAGCATGAATTTTTGATTACGTCGAGCTTAGGTATTTCTAGTTTTCCTGAACATGCAAAAAATGCTAAGGACTTATTCAAATTCGCAGATTTAGCAATGTATGAAGCAAAAGAGAATGGTTCAAACCATTATTGTTTTTTCAAGCAAGAACTAATGAAAAACTCCATACATAAACTAGAAATGGAGTATGATTTAAGACAAGCTGTTAAGGAAGAAGAACTAACCGTTCATTTCCAGCCAAAGTTTAATAGTAAGTCTAATCATATTATAGGCTCTGAAGCTTTAGCGAGATGGACCCATCCAAAGCATGGGAATGTTTCTCCTGGAGAGTTTATTCAGATAGCAGAAGAATCACAATTTATTGTGGATTTGGAACGTGTCATTATAAAAAAGGTTTTTGATCATACTCGATCTTGGATTAGGAAAGGAATGCATGTTCCTCGAACGTCCATTAATCTATCTGCAGTCCAATTTTATCGAGGTGACTTAATTACTTTCTTACAGAATACACTTAATGATTATGGGTTGACTGGTGATTATTTTGAATTTGAATTAACAGAATCAACCATTTTACGAGAAAAAGAACTTGTAAACAAACGATTTAATGCATTAATAAAGATGGGGTTTGAGCTATCTATTGATGATTTTGGTACAGGATATAGCTCATTGAGTTATTTGCATAAGCTTTCAATTAACCGATTAAAGATTGATAAAAGCTTTATGGATCAATATCAGGAGAATGAGGAGGTCATCAAGGCAATTGTTTCTCTTGCTAGCCAATTAAATCTTAGTATTATTGCCGAGGGAGTTGAAACAGAAGACCAAATTCATTTTCTTACAAACCTTAATTGCTTTGCAATCCAAGGGTATTATTATTCCCCTCCTTTACCTGTTGTACAGTATGAGGAGAAGCTTCGTCAAACTATCTAATATATCTTATAGAGAGAACTTTTGCTTAAGTTTCTATGTAAAATCCCCCAAAGTCAAACGACACTCGGGGGATCTTTTATGTTATAATTTTTAAAATTTAGTGTAATTATTGAAGATCCACAGGCGTAACAGCATCTTCTAGCTCTATTTCTAATTCTTGTATATATTTAGCTTTCTGAGCTTCAGACCATTTTAATACATCTGCCATAAACTCAATAACTTCATCCTTCCATTCCTTTACCCAGTCTATTTCAAAAAACAGAGCGCCAGTTCTCCGAATAAAGAAATCAGTTGGTTTAAATATCATCTCTTGTTCAATAGAATATAATAACTTTGCATAAACCATTCGCGATAACTTCGATTCCGCAATTTCATCATATTTCTTTCCGTACTGAAATAAATAATCTACATTGGAACCGTATGTCTTCACGAGATGACGTCCTTCTTCTTTAGTAAATCCATACTGTACTGCCTCTTGTTCTTTTGTTAACACAAATTCTTTGAAGCCTTTAGAACCGTTAACCTTGCCACCTGACATTGGATATGATTTCGTATTGGATCCACCAAAGATTTTCACTCCATTTGATTGCATACGTTTTGCTACAAGGTCCACAACTGCTTCTGCCATTTTACGGTAGCCAGTAAGTTTACCACCTGCAATCGTAATGAGTCCACTATCTCCTTCCCAGATTTCATCCTTTCTGGAAATTTCAGAAGGGTCTTTTCCCTCTTCATATATTAATGGTCGAATTCCTGCCCAGCTGGATTCCACATCTTCTTCCGTAACCTTAACATCAGGGAACATAAAGTGAATAGCGTCTAGTACGTATTGACGATCCTCTGATAGCATTTTCGGACTCGCCTTATCTTTATCGTAAAAAGTATCGGTCGTCCCAATATAAGCCTTCCCATCACGTGGCACAGCAAAAATCATTCGTCCATCAGGCGTATCAAAATAAATGGCTTGTTGAAGAGGGAATTTCGATTGATCAATTACTAAGTGAATCCCTTTCGTTAAACGAAGTTGTTTATTATTGGTTGAGTAATCTTTCTTTCTTATTTCATCAACCCACGGACCACTTGCATTCACAACTTGATGAGCAGATATTGCAAATTCTTTATTTGAAATAAGGTCTTTAACCTTAGCTCCTATTACTTTTTTCTGATTATCATAAACAAATTCTTCTGCCTTTACATAATTGATCATGGTTGCGCCAAGCTCAACGGCGGCCTTTAACACTTCGATTGTAAGACGGGCATCATCTGTTCGGTATTCTACATAGTAGCCTCCACCCTGGAGTCCCGATTTTTTTATTAATGGTTCTTTGTTCATCGTTTCTTCTGCTGAAAGCATCGTTCTTCGTTCTGACTTTTTAACACCAGCAAGAAAATCATACACGCGTAACCCCAAGGAAGTACTATATCTTCCGAAGGTTCCTCCTTTATGCAACGGTAGCAGCATCCATTCTGGAGTTGTTACATGAGGGCCATTCTCATAAACGATTTCTCGTTCTTTTCCTACTTCGGCTACTAATCCGACTTGAAATTGCTTTAAGTACCTTAAACCACCATGAACAAGTTTTGTGGAACGACTTGAAGTACCTGAAGCAAAATCTTGCATTTCCACAAGTGCAACTTTCATTCCACGAAGAGATGCATCCAAGGCAATTCCTGCACCTGTAATCCCGCCACCTATAATTAATAAATCGAATTCCTC
Organism: Rossellomorea marisflavi; assembly: GCA_003667865.1. Lineage (GTDB taxonomy): Bacteria > Bacillota > Bacilli > Bacillales > Bacillaceae_B > Rossellomorea > Rossellomorea marisflavi_C. The sequence continues at coordinate 3,725,622 of CP033051.1, forward strand.
ATTTGTAAGTTCTTGTAATTTCTCAGATCTTGTTCTATTAGAAAAATGATAATCCATTTTTTTCATCCTCCATATCATTTAGAATACCCAATAAAAAAAGAGACCAAAACTGCATTATAGCATTAACTATAATGTAGTATGGTCTCTCCATGTCTCCTACCGCTTTATTAACTTATAATTATTATAACACTTATTTAGCGTTACAAAAAGTATTAACTATTAAAAACTTTCTTTTCTACTATAATTTAAAAACCATTGTAGCTTCTACAGCTTTTTTCCAGCCCTTATATAAAGTATCCCGATTCGTTTCATCCATGCTTGGAGAAAAGGTTTTATCTACTGACCATTGCTGTGCAATCTCTTCCATACTATCCCAAAATCCAACTGCTAATCCCGCTAAGTAGGCAGCTCCTAAAGCAGTTGTTTCATTAACCACTGGACGTTCTACAGGAACGTTTAATAAGTCACTCTGAAATTCCATAAGGAAGTTGTTCTTTACAACACCACCATCGACACGCAGTGTCTTAAGTTCAATTCCTGAGTCCTCTTCCATTGCTGTAATAACATCTTTTGTCTGATATGCCAAAGACTCAAGAGTAGCGCGGATAAAGTGCTCTTTAGATGTACCTCTAGTTAAACCAAATACTGCGCCTCTTACTTCACTATCCCAGTACGGGGTACCTAATCCTACAAAAGCAGGAACGACATAAACCCCATCTGATGATGTGACACGCGTTGCATATGTTTCACTATCCTGAGCATTCTGAATCATACGTAACCCATCTCGTAACCATTGTATAGAGGATCCTGCCACGAAAATACTACCTTCTAGTGCATACTCAATTTTCCCATCAATTCCCCATGCAATGGTTGTAAGAAGTCCATGTTTTGAATGATACGCTTTCGGTCCAGTGTTCATTAACATGAAGCAACCTGTTCCGTAAGTATTCTTTACCATCCCCTCTTGAAAACATGCTTGACCAAATAATGCTGCTTGTTGATCTCCTGCAACACCTGCAATAGGAATTTCCTTCCCAAAGAAATGGTAATTCACAGTATGTGCATATACCTCAGAAGAGGATTTCACCTCAGGTAGCATACTTTCTGGAATGTCTAAAATATCCAGAATCTCCTGATCCCATTTCAAGTCATAAATGTTAAACATCAATGTCCTTGAGGCATTTGAGTAATCGGTTACATGAGCTACTCCACCAGATAGTTTCCAAATAAGCCATGTATCAATCGTACCAAATAAAAGCTTCCCTTCGTTAGCACGATCTCTTGCACCTTCAACATGGTCAAGAATCCACTTTACTTTTGTGCCAGAAAAATATGGATCAATGAGTAAACCTGTTTTTTCTTTGAATAACGTGTCATAGCCTTTTGATTTAAGCTCATGACAAATTGAAGTAGTTTGTCTAGATTGCCATACAATCGCATTATATATAGGGGTTCCGGTTTCTTTATCCCATACAACCGTTGTTTCACGTTGATTTGTAATTCCAATCCCTTTTATTTGCTCAGGTTTAATATTCGATTCTGATAACACCGTTGCAATTACAGAGAGGATTGATCCCCATATTTCATTTGCATCATGTTCAACCCAGCCTGAATTCGGAAAATGTTGGGTGAATTCTTTTTGAGCGGTATGAACAACTTTACCATGATGATTAAATATAATCGCTCTAGAGCTTGTCGTGCCTTGATCTAAAGCTAAAATATACGTTTCCATTATTTAATCTCCTTTTCCCTGAAGGTACTAGATAATAAAAAATTCACACAGTATGCCCCTAATTGAGTAAATACTGTGTGAATCTCCATGTCTTGCTCACGAATAATTAACTTACTCTAAAAATATCAAATTCGTAAACTTGTTGTCAATTCTTCTGTCATAAGAATTCACTAATTGTAATTTTTCCATAGCTCTAGCTTTGAGGTCGTAATCGCATCCGCTCCTGCAGCTAAAGCTTGTTCAACCTCCTGAACAGTACGAATTAATCCTCCAGCAAAGATTTTTGTTTTTGTACGTTCTTTTACTTCTGAAATCATCCAAGGCATGCTTCCCGGAAGAACTTCTATATAATCAGGCTTCGTTTTCTCAACAAGACGGTAGCTTTTTTCAAGGGCATTTGAATCGATTAAAAACATCCTCTGAATAGCTAATACCCCTTTTTGCTTCGCTTTAACAATTACGTTTGACTTTGTAGAGATGACTCCATATGGTTTATACTCTTGACATATATATTCTGTTGCATAGTCATCATTTTTTAAACCTTGGATTAAATCAATATGATAAATAACCTTTTTTCCGTGTTGTTTCGCCATAGAACTGATGTTTTTTAATTGTGAGATATGACTATCCAAGCAAACACCAATTTCAAAATCACTTTCTAAAAACTTCTCAAAATGTTTGAAGTTTGAGAAAGCAGGTAGTACTTTTTGCATATAATCACCTTTCCCCGGAGGATGAAGGTAGTATCCCTTGACCCAATTTTATATCCTTTTAACTATATACCAATATTAAAGTATTTCAAAGTTGTGTCAACGAGTGTGGATCATCTTTGAAATGATAGTCTAAAGGATTAAGCATCCTCCTTATAAATTCAATTTCTAAAATAAGTCCAGGTAAGAAGTTTTGAAAATAAGACACTAGCGACATAATTCCAGCAATATGAGCAGAAGAATACTTACTCTCCAAGCGCTTACGATTGAATGAGATTGGGAAGGGCATTTCTTGGTGAACAAGCATAATCGATTTCTTTAATAGACGATTTTGAAGAAGCGTATACTCCTCTGTACCGATAAAAGTTTTTAATGCTGGCCAAACCTTCTCCAATAAACCCGGGATTGTAGCCAGTGCTCTATAATCACTAGCTACATCAAATGAATGATGCTCCTTAGCAATATCTAACAATACATTTCTTACAGAAGGTGCTGCTTTTGGTATATGTTCAAGCTCAATCTTGGGCATTTGGTCAAACAACCCTGGTTGTATAAATTCATTACTTATAATTTTCGGTTCAATGGGACGATTGCTTAGACTCTCAGACCATGCACTTGCAATCAACAACAGTTTTGGATTTACATATTGAAACGTTGCTACAATATTTTTTATGTAGTGCTGTTGTGTATAAAGATTAAATGCTGTATTAGAATGAAATGCAGGGACTGGAACCAAGATATCTGGGTATCGCAATGTTTCAGCGGCAACCTCTATCCGAGCAGTTAACATATTCGGCCTTACTTGAAACCATGCATCACTCAGAAACTCTGGGTAATTTGCTAATGCCCGAAAAATAAAATTTACTATAGGCACTTTTAATACATATTGGATATCTTTATAGACATCCTTTATTATACCTTCTGCCTCTGATTCAAATATTTCAGGAATACCATACCCATTCATCGCGCTCTCCACCTTTATAGATTCGTTATTAGATACTATGATTGAATGCTTATATTATTTTATGAATAAAAAAAGATTGAGACATCCTCAATCTTTATTACACTATACATGCCTTTATTCATTTTTGATAAATTCTACAATTTCAATATGATTCCCAGAAGGAACCCAGCCTCTTTTTTGATGTAGAGATGCTTCCTACTTCACTTCATCATTCATTGTCTGAAAAATGGATGAAACACCAACCCACCAATTTGGATCTTCTGCATATTTTCGATTAATCCATTTGATAGGATCCCTTTTTTCTGGTCGGTCCTTACTAAGATTCACGATTGTTCTTGCTGCGATTTTACTGGATTCCTCTATATTCGTATTGAAGTCCTCCCAGCTATGAAACACATTAAAAGGATTATTCACTATCTCGTTTGCTCTTTCATGCGTCCTAGGAACGAAAGCCTGTTCCTGACCTGTAATAGAAAATAACAAAAACGGATGGATATTAAACTCCTGACTAACAGAAAGGATCGTTGAAAAGTACGGTTCTTCTGCTAATTTTGATTCTCGTTTATGTAACCATGCACGTAAATTTTCTTGGTTAATTGACTTGTATTGCAAATAATCTGGTAGATCATTAGCAGGTAATTTAGGTTCTAAAGTAGATATTTCTTCTTTAACTGCTCCTATTTTAGGAACATCTGTCGTTTCCGATACTGGTTTTTCCATCATTTTTATAATTGGAACGAATATCGCAATAATTAGAAGCGCTACTAGTACATACTTCCGGTTCCCTTGTTGCTTATCTTGCTTTAACGGTTCAATTTCCTTAAGACCTCTTGTTAGCGTTGAGGTATTAATGATTTCACTAGCATCGAGATTGACCGTTACAGCCGTCTCATTGAACGTAGTATCTCGTAAACGATGAAAATGTTCAATAAACTCTTCAACATTCTCAATCTCAATTTTACTTTCTACCCAAGAAGGTAGTATGGTTCTCACTTCATCAGAAGGGAGCAATTCTAAACTGATCTCAAAAATGTCTTTTTCATTGATCGTTTTATCATTTGATAATAATTTTCTTTTCAACAAGGCAGAGCGTACACTTTTCTTTGATTCATCTGAATAGTTAGGTAGGGCGTGTTCTATAATATTATAGATTTCTTTAGCAAATAAAGTTGCTTTTTGCTTTGACGTATAGGTTGGGTGGAGAGCATGAATCGATTCTCTTATTTCCTTTAAACGCTTTGCATTAATAATTTCTTCTTGTGATAAATGATCAAAAGCTGATTGCAGCACCCTCACCCCCTAAAACAATTCTATCTATTATCCTACATTATTCAGACAGATTCCGTCTCTATTTTTCCTAAAAATTTATTATCGGTAAATAGTAAAATAGTTCTATTTTCTTTTTTTATAGATTGAAAAACAATGATTTTATTATGCATTAAAAAATAGCCCTAGTTATCTAGAGCTATCTGTTTCGGTTACTTTCTCTGTTACAACAGCATGAACAACGTGTTTTAAAATTCTAAGTGAAAGTTTTGTCCACATCCAACTATACAGCAAGGAACCTGCTACTAATAAAGCCAATGTAGGAAACTTGAATACTGATGCTACTTCAGGTCCTAAAATAGGAAAGTGAAGGAGCTCAATTAAAATAAAAATACCTAATCCTAAGGAAAGTGCTGATATGATTGGGACAAGGAATGTTTTTTTACAGATACGCAAGGATAGACCCATACTTAGCCCTAGTATACCTGTAGTAAAAGGAAATACAAAAAGCTCACTAGGCTGGAGTAGAAGGAGCAGGAGGATTGATACTAAATAGCTTAACATTCCTATCCTAGCTGAAACCATTGCTGCTAAGAAAATAGGCATTGTGCTTAACATACTAAAAGCATATCCTATGCCTCCTAAAGCACCTAAGCTTTGAAAAATAACCGCAATACTTGTTAACAATGCCCCTAAAACAAGTCGATTTGTATTGGATTGTACCTTCTTAGATAATAGCGGCACAGAACGAACATCGTACGTAAACAATTTCACTCCAAACTTCATTAACATTCAGTGTCACCACACTTTTATATGTTAGAAATGAATATAAATCTGTAACACGACCATCTCTAACTTATATTCGTTTAACACAATTTGATGAACTGAATTGTTTTATTTAGAATAAACACCCAAACAATCAGGAGAAGAATTAGTTGGAATAACACCTAATCATTCGGGTTTCTCATTAGCAATTAATTAATTTTGACTAAATTCGATATAGAATGTAGCTCATCCCAACCAGTAATACATACATAATCTCCTAATGAATATTTTTAAATCATTAGAATTTCGCGAAGGTCCTCGTCTGTTAAACTTGATCGAGAATCCTTTTCTGAATCAACTATTGTATCTACTAGGTGCCTCTTTTTTTCTTGTAGTTCATTCATTTTATCTTCAATTGTACCGCGTGCCACAAGCTTGATCACTTGAACAACGTTTTTTTGTCCTATTCGATGAACACGGTCAGCTGCTTGTTCTTCAACGGCTGGATTCCACCAAGTGTCATAAAGAATAACAGTGTCAGCACTTGCCAGATTTAATCCTGTTCCCCCTGCTTTCAATGAAATGAGAAATAAGTCATGCTCTCCGTTGTTGAAACGATTACATAAATCCATTCTCTCTTCAGAAGGAGTTTGACCATCTAAATAAAAGAAGGTCCGTCCTTTTCTCGCTAGCTCTCTTCCAATTAACTCGAGCATTTTGGTGAATTGTGAGAAGATGAGCACTCTTCTACCTGAACGTCTTGATTCTTCAAGTAGCTCCATAAGTTGATTGAATTTTGCTGAACTTCCTTTATATCCATCTACAAATAATGCTGGATGACAACAAATTTGACGCAATCTAGTTAGTCCAGCTAAAATTCTTATTCTGTTTTTATGGAGTGTATCTTTATCTAAATGCTTCAATGCATCGTGCCGCAGTTTTGCTAAATAGGCTCCATATAATTTCTTTTGTTCTGGGAGCAGTTCTATCGACTCTATGGATTCTTTTTTTTCAGGTAGCTCTTCAAGGACATTTTCCTTAATCCTTCTAAGCATAAATGGTCTTATTTTTCGAATAATTTCCTTTTCCGTTAGTTTACTAAATTCCTTTAGACCGAGAAATAACTGAGGAAATACAACATGAAAAATTGACCAGAGTTCCTCAACCGAATTTTCAATAGGAGTCCCTGTAAGTGCAAAATGGTGTTGTGATTGAATTCGCTTCACGGCACGTGCTGTTTGAGTTAATGGGTTTTTAAATGCTTGAGCCTCGTCAAAAAACACCGTGTAAAATTGTTTCGTTTCCAACCATTCAATATCTTGTCTTAAAAGTGGGTACGATGTAATGACGACATCATAATCTTGTAGCTTGTTTTGAAGCTTTAATCGGTTCTTTCGGTTGCCATCGACAACGCCAACATCCAAATCTGGTGCAAATTTCTCTAGTTCACCCACCCAGTTATAAACAAGGGATGAGGGACAAACAATGAGAACAGGTTGCTTACGTTCTTTAATAACATTGAGTTCTGAGACAATAAACGCGATGCTTTGAATCGTTTTACCCAGCCCCATATCATCGGCTAGGATACCGCCAAAACCATAATAAGCCAGAGTTTTCATCCATTTGAAGCCCTGAATCTGGTAATCTCTTAATGTAGAGCTTAAAGATTCAGGAACGCTACACTCAAGCATATCTGGGTTTCGAAGGATTTCCATAAAATCGTTAAAAGATTCCTCTGCCTCAAAAATCGGACTTGCCTCAACAATATCCAGCAGCTGAATGCTTTTCTCTATGGATATTTCCATTTCACCAGAAACACTATGCACTTGATTTTTTTGGAGAAAGTGCTGAATCTCTTGAAATTCACTTGTTTCAAGAGAGAGCAGCGATCCGTCACGAAGACGAAAATATTTTCGTTTTTCTTCTAATGCTTGTAATACTTCATATATTTGTCGTTCGGGAACCTCATCCATTTCGAATGAGAATTGCAGCCAATTTATTCTTTCACGATTTACTTTCACTCGTATTTTCGGTCTTGGATTCCCTCTAAATATACGGTTTTGAATGGCTGTAGTTGCATAGATTTGGACGAGTTTTTGAAGTTTTGGAACGATATAATACAAGAAGTGATACTCTAGCTCCTCATTATGAAGATAATAGCCTTCTTCTGTCGTTGCAAATGAGCTTTCATTCATAAGAGCAAGTATCTCTTCCTCTTTTTGTTTGTCCCTTAATAATAATGGATTCCTTCCAGATTCTTGATTTTCTAATGGATTAATCACTAAATGATCATAGTGAAACTCCAATCCTGCCAATAAGCGATTCCCAACTCGATCTAAAAAAAGTTTTGCCTGCAGAGGTGACGTACTAAACTGCTTTGTAATTGTGTCAGAGATTGTTAGCTTCCCTAATCGCCGTAAATCAGGAGTAACTTTTTCAATAAAGAATCCACTTTGTGCTTGAGGAATAGAAATCACGTTCAGTCCAGAACGATTGAGTATCTGCATCAATTCAATAAGGCGCTTACAGTCCTTTACTTCAAGCTGAAAGATATTTCCCTTGTAAAAGACCGTTGCATATTCTTTCAATATAGTTAGATGGTCCATTCCAAGAATCGTTAACTGATAACCCTTTCCTTCATTATTAGAGAAATTAAATTGTAATGGCAGAAGTTCAGTTGAAACTTCTATTGATGAATAAACATCTCCATTATGCTCAAGTTTTACTTGTGGCGCTCTAATAAGGGATGCCAATAATTGCTCCCATGCTGAAGGAGGAATAACTAGTAAGTCCTTACCAACGTAACCACTCAAACGATCAAAATATGATTTCTGTTCAAATACTAGTGAAACCATATTTTCAATCACATTATTTACCTCAGAATGAAAACAATAATTTTCTGTATCGAAGGTCAATCCTGATGAAAGCCTTGTCGGTCTATCCTCTCTAAGGTTTATAAGAAACTTCTGGATATCTCGAATTCTTTCATTGCCTACTCTTATTCTTAAACCTAGTAGACTTTGACCCGAAGCTGAAATCGTAGTAAGGAAAAATTCTGTATCGAGCACCTGCCTATTTTCAAAATGACGTTGGTGCTGAGAAGATCGAGCTCCTTCCTTCTGAAACAAGGATAAGAACTCCTCCGTTACATCCTTATGAGATGACTTTGGTTGTTTTTCTTCGTCTATTTGTCTCTCATGCAGGGCAATTAGTACAGCTGCAATATGCTGACAGTCCTTATCAAAAGATGCAAGCTTTGGGCAGCTACAACTTGTTGTAATGTTATCATTATTTTCTTTTCTAATACTGACATGAAAGTCTTCAACACCATGAACAACTGCCGCACAATGATTTTCTTGTTTTTCTATAAAAGTAACCTTTTTATTTTGAAAAAAGGATTTTCCACGATTAAAAGAAGTAGAGCCACATTGTTCTTTGATTTTCTTTAGATTACAGTTAATTTGCACGTGACTCCTCCTCATTTTGTTTGTATTACTCTATTATAAGAAAAGCTACGTTTCGAGGCAAAATATACTGAATGAACAGAAAGTGACTTTCGTAAAAAGTTGTCTTAAAATTTCATTCTTCTTTTGTCCTTTTCAAATAAACTATTAGCTCTTTCAACCTTACCAATAGAAATAGAGCTATAAATACTAATAATATGGAAATGAAAAACGGATGTTCGCGATTAATGATATTTATGTTGAGTAGATATTCCAACAAACTAATAGTGGCAAACGTTACAAAAAAGAAATTACATAACCCATCTATAAAGATAATCATAAAGATAAATCCCTTCGTGTTTTTATAGTACATTTGTATTAATTCAGAGTTTATATGCTATAATGATTACATGCCTAAAATCGTTGATCATGAAAAACAAAAACAATTATTAGCAAAAGCTACTTGGAAGGTTATCCAGAACGAAGGAATTGAAGGCGCCTCTGTTAGAAAGATTGCCGATGAAGCAGGTATCTCGCCAGGATCAATGAGATACTACTTTTCTACACAATCAGAGCTGCTTTACTTTTCAATGAAACTTGTTGCAGAAAAAATCAGAAATCGAATTACGAACATCCCATTTACCGGAAACCCATTCCAAGACGCTCTTTTACTTTTATCAGAACTAGTACCAATTGATGAAGAGAAACGTGCCGAAATGGAGGTTTGGCTTGTTTTTAATATTAAGGCACTAACCGATTCTTCTCTTCAGGAACTGTCAAGAAATTTATATATTGAGACGAAAGAAGGACTATCAAATATCATTGAGACTCTTATGAACCAAGAGAACGCGGCCCCCTCATTAGATAAAGAAACAGAGGTCCAAATTCTATATTCTCTTATTGATGGTTTAACATTCCAAGGTATTATGTTCCCTGATTTAGTCACTCCACAAAGGATAGAACAGACTTTAATGTCCCATTTACATTCACTCTGCACAAATGAATAGACAGGAAAGGATGTAGTAGAGGTTCACATTAGAAGCTCTACTACATCCTTTTTAACATTTTGGAATCGCCTTTGTTAAAAAAAACATGGTCAATAGAAACTTACAAAACGATAAGAAACCATAAGGAACTATATAGTAATCGGAAACAGTCATAAAAGTGTTTCAAGACTCATTGTAGAATTGAGCATTGTAGGATATACTTCATCCTTCTTCTACCCGGTTTGATTATTTTTTAGGGAAAACGGTGTAACTAAAACTGATTAGAAAATCAATTATAAGAACAACCAACCAAATTTTCATTATTTCATAAAGCTGTACAGTGCTTCCCTTGTCTCCTACCATAATGATGATTAATAAGAGTAATACATTTCCAATTCCCCAAGCTAACAGGTGTCGGTACCAGCCTTGACGCTCAGCCGTTGCTTTTTCCAAGCCATACTTTGGTTTTTGTTTAGGTTTTGGCCCATTTGAAAATTTATAGGAAAAACGCTCATCTGCCCACTGTATCATCCGATGACCGAATGCTATAGAAATGCCGATATAATAGGCAGCCAAACCATGAACGAAGGTTGCATCTGCCCCATTTTTCAAATCAACAATAGTTGCTATGATTAAAACGAGATCTACTAATGGTGAGCACCATAGTAATACGGCTCCGATTCTCTTCTGCTTTAAAATATACCTTGTAAACAATCCTGCCAATATAAAGACCCAAAATCCAATTTCACAAATGACTATAAGCCATCCAATCATACTTATTCCCCTTTTTTGATACAACTGTATTACAAATATTATAACACATTTGTATTAAGTAACAATTTACTTTTATTAAGTTTTTTAGCTTTTGGATAGATTACACTACCCATGTCCTAATAACCTAGTTGAAGAAATTGACTAATTATTAGAGTTTATTATCTTCTAGGTCGCTCCATAGAACATTAAGTATGCCCAAAATAAAATAACTAGGGAATCCCTAGTTATTTTAAGATTACTTCTATTTAAGGTGTTCACGATCATGCTTCACGATAATTCATGTCTTCATATGCTAGTCTTTCTATACTTTTAATAACACCTAACAAAGAATCTATAGCATCATCTCGAGTATACGATTCATCGTCATGCAAGGATAATGCAATTTCAGTTAGATTCGAGATCATAATACATAGCTCTGCTTTTGTAGAGAGATGATTTGTTAAGTTTCTCTTCATGTCTAAACTACCTCCACTTTATCATCCTCTACATTATTACCAAAATTAATGAGTTTTTTACAACCAACTCTGATAGGAAGGCTATCTTTTCTTCTTTTTAGCTAGGTCAGCAGTATTTTTACCTTTTAAAACAGCATCTAAAATTACTTGAACGTGAACCTTACCATCATTCAAAGCTGTTACACTTTCAATCTTTCCTTTTCTTCCTTTTATCGTAATCGCTTCTCCTTCAGACGGAGTAGTGTTACGGAGTTGACTTAGTAATAAATTTCTATTTTCAAAAAAGTACACAACAAACATGGAATCACCTATTCTATATGGATTTTTAAACCTTTCCTATAAAATATCGAAAGTCCGAACAGTTTAGACCATATTTATAAGAGAACATCCTATTTAATTGAACACAAATAAAAGCGGAGCCACATATATCTCCGCTTTTACTCTATTACGATACTTTACTTTCAACCTTCTCACTTTCACGAACTGGCCAGCTTTCTACACCTTTTAACCCTTCAATATCATCTGCATAAAAAACTGGATCTAAGCCTAGTTTGCGTTGCTCTAAATAATTATCTAATGCTTTGAATGCATATTTCCCTAAAAGACCAATTGCAATTAAGTTTGTTAATGCCATAATCGCCATTGCTAGATCTGCAAAGTCCCAAACAACCTGTAAACTTGCTACAGCACCGAACATAACCATTCCTAATGCGAATACACGATATACGAGTAGTGCTGTTTTACTTTTATGAACGAATTCAATGTTTGCTTCACCATAATAGTAGCTTCCAATAATAGAGCTAAAGGCAAACATAAAGATTGCAACTGCAACGAAAATACTTGCCCAACCACCAAAGTGTTCTGCCATAGAAGCTTGTGTTAATTCAATTCCCTGTAATCCAGTTGTATAAGAATCAGATAAAAGAATAATAAATGCTGTTGCTGTACATACAACCAATGTATCAAAGAATACACCTAATGCCTGTACAAACCCTTGTTTTGCTGGGTGAGACACAACTGCAGTTGCTGCCGCATTCGGTGCACTTCCCATCCCTGCCTCGTTCGAGAATAACCCACGCTTAACTCCCATCATGATTGCTGAACCAATTCCACCACCTAGCACTTGCTCAAAACCAAAGGCACTTTTTACAATTAGAGCTAAAACTGCTGGTACTGCAGATAGATTTGTTAAGACAATAAATGCGGCTAGTAAAATATAGAAACCTGCCATAATCGGAACAATAATGGCTGAGAATTTTGCAATTCGCTGAACGCCACCAAAGATAATGATTGCAGTTAACGCAACTAACACTCCACCAATAATGGCTCCATTAATTTCAAAAGAATTTGTAAATGCAGCTGCAATTGTATTACTTTGTACAGCATTGAATGTTAAGCCGAATGAAATAATTATGCCTAATGCAAAAATAGAACTTAACCATTTCGCCCCTAATTGTTTTTGCATATAGTATGCTGGGCCACCTTTGAATCCTGCTCCATCTTTCACCTTATAGATCTGCGCTAAAGTACTTTCAACAAATGCACTAGCTCCACCAAGGATTGCTACAACCCACATCCAAAATACAGCTCCTGGTCCTCCAACAGCAATCGCCATTGCCACTCCCGCTACGTTTCCTGTACCAATACGAGTTGCTGCTCCGATAAAAAATGCTTGTATGGAAGAGATTGCATTATCTTGTAATCCTTCGTTTTTGTCTTTAAGCACACGGAACATTTCACCGATCTTCAAAATTTGTACAAATCTCATACGGATTGTAAAGTACAAGCCTAAACCTAATAGTAATCCGATTAATAAATAAGACCATAATAAGTTGTTTGCATGTCCAATTAATGATTGAATAAATTCCATTTTCTATCTCCTTCTGACCCGTTGTCGAATCTTGTTATTTTTTGTATTAATATTAAGTTAAATGAATTATCTTAAAATTCTAACAAAAAGTCAATAATATTATTCAAAAATAATTTTGGTTATTTCCCCCAACAAATTTGGATACGCTTTCAATGTTGTTATTACTAGAATGTTATTCAAATATTCTTATCTTCAAAAATTATTACTTGTCTACTTATTACTAACTTTGAATCATTTGATATAAACAAACATGAATAAATATAAAATAAATCATCAATAAAATTTAGTTTAGAACAAAAATACCTTTAATGGTCAATATACTTATTTGAATGATTAATAATTAGCTATTACCAGAAATACACTTTTATAGGAAGAGGTGATGATATGGGGAATAACAGAAGCCATTTTGACTGGGAGAATATTGCGGATCAGGTCCAGGACGTATTAGGAGAACAATTTTGGAAGGAAATTCAGACAGTGATTCCTAAAAGAGGCCCTGCCATTGATATATTTGAAACTGATTCAGAAGGAATTGTTTTAGTTGAGCTTCCAGGTTTAGAATCCATAAAACATATTCACCTTAGTTTACGAGGAAGTCAATTAGTGATTAAGGGTAGCCTCCCCTATCTATATCCAATTGAAAAAGATGATTTGATATTGCATGAACGATTTTTAGGCAATTTCAAGCGTACAATCTCTTTGCCTTTTCATTTTTCTGTGCAGAATGTAAAAGCACATTTCAAAAACGGATTGTTAATTATCCGTATTCCAAAAGAAACACAAGAACAATCGATACAAGTTACGGAGGATTTTATCGGTGACGTAAACATACCTCATAAGTAGATAGGAGGTTCATTACATGAAAATTCATGTGAAGGAGCTACAAGTTGATGCATTCATGAATATGTCAACATTGAATTCTGGTGATACAATACACGTTAATAACCGAAGTGTTGATCGAGTAAATGAAGGATATGGTCGGGTAATTGGAGATCAGAATGTTGTTCTTAATGGAAGACATGTTGTAACGAAACGAAACACAGATTTGAGTGATAACAATGTTCTGGAAAAAGAAAAACCAAAAAGCTCTTGAAACACAACTAATGGATGTAGAACAAAAGCTTGATACAATACTCGATAATTTAAAGAATTCAACTATATCACAAGAACAAAAAGCTTCAGATAATGCCCATGCTAGCAAACACACACAGCCGCAAACGGTCGAATATCATTTTCATATAGAACAAGTTGATATTCATAGTCCTAAATTAGATGAATTGAAGTTTCAGCTGGATGCACTTGATATTGAGGAACTAAGCGGTTCTTTAAATATTGGAAATAACTTTACAACTGAGCATAAGAAACAAAAGTTTCCTTCACCTCAAAAACAAACTTCGAGCTTTTCCTCTAGTACAAAAGGATATACTGTATCCTTTAATGAAAAGGAGGAGTAAGAATGTCTATTTTTTCACCTAACTTTGCGATTGGCTCTATTCGTATTGGTACTATAGAAGGAGCTTCCTCATTAAATATGGGTAATAATGTACAAAGTGGATTTAAAAGTCATCAAAAAGTAAATCAAGGGTTAGGAAATATCAGTGGTGATGGAAACCAAATTGAAGGACTAAAATCACTGTTACATGATTCCACTATTTTAGACATGCTAATTAATGAAGATGCTCCTGAAAATCTCCCAGGCTGGCTTCAGGAGTATATTCAAGAAAAGATTAAAGAGCAGAATAACAATGACTCTTACCTAAAATCTTAATGGTCATTTGTTTCTAATTGGCATATCGATGAGATCATTATCATACACCACATTTTGATTGAATAATAGAGCATTCCCTTTTCCAACAGTAGTTCCTAAGCCCAAATTCTCTTTGGCATACGAACGCCAGTATAACTGTAGATTTGAACCAACAAATACTCCTGAATTGCCACTTACATTTGTAATATTAATATTACCTAGAGATACATGCATAAACTAATCCCCTTAATATTGAATATTTGGCTGAGGGTTTACAACATTAGGATTATTAATTGGATTATCAAGGGCGTCGTTATCAGATAGTATATTTAAATTTCCTCCCATTGAATTTATTCCGTTATTTGTTCCTGCTGCCATATTATTCTTCCCCTGCCAAGACCAATCTGCTTGATTGTTTTGTCCTGTAGTAACAGTAGCATTTTCACTTACGTTATTTACATTTATTTGATTGATAATAATAGAAATAGGCATACTGACTCCCCCTTAGAGGTATTCAACTATAGTGTATTCGTCTAGTTACATTTAGTGAAAGAGGGACGGACCTTTCCAAAGGTCCGTCCCTCTACTTCATTTTATTTATTTACAGGTACATTTAGGGAAGTGAGCATTTCGTATACTGCCCTTTCAATTTCTTCATGTGTGTTTTCACCTTGTAGAGCTGTGTTAATTTTTCCGCAAAGGGCTTCAACGGCGTCTCTCACTACTGCTTTTCCCATTATTTTTCACCTCTTGTACTATTTTTAATTTGCTCAACGACATTTTCAGGAATATTTAATCCCATGCTTTGAATCATTTCTACCACAGCTTGTTGAATGAGTTCAGATTTATTTTCACTATCCTTCGCACCTTTTATTGTTTGCTGAAGCTTTTCAATTCCAGCTTTCACTGTATTGTCTAATACAGGACCGTTGCCATTCTCATTCATATTTTCGAACATTTTAGCGAATTCTTCTGGTTTAAAGTTGTTGTTCATTCTTCTATCCCCTATTCATGATCAAGTATTTGGCGAATTTTTTTCGTTAACGTGGCAGGGTCTTCATTTTGAAATACATTTCTTCCGATGGAAACACCATTTCCACCAGCTTGTACTGATTCTTTAATCATTTCTAAGAGATCTTGTTCAGAATTCACACGATCCCCACCTGCAATTAGAACAGGAATTTTCACACCTTGTACTACCTGCTTAAACGAGTCAACCGACCCACTATAATTAACCTTAACGATATCTGCACCAAGTTCCTCAGCAACACGTGCAGCATGAGCAATTCTCGCTCCATCAAACTCATGTTCTTTGGAACCATCACGAACATACATCATTGCGAGTAATGGCATTCCCCATTTATCACACTCTTCAGCAACGAGTCCCATATCCCTTAGTTGATCTGCCTCAAAGTCAGAACCTAGGTTTACATGTGTTGAAATCGCTGTTGCTCCCAAGCGAATTGCTTGCTCAACAGTAGAAACCAGTTCCTTTCTCGTCATTTGTGATTCTCTAGCAAGTGCTGTTGAAGCCGAAAGGTGCACAATTAATTCTCCTTCATTGTTTCCAATAGAGTCTGTTAGATATCTTACTAACCCTTTATGAACAACGACAGCATCCGCACCGCCTTTAAATACTTCTTTAACGGTTTCGTCAATATTTGCTAGTCCAGTAATGGGTCCTAGTGTGATACCATGATCCATCGGAATCATGAGCAGTTTATCAGAATGTCGATAGAGCTTCTTCAGTCTGTTTACTTTTCCGGTCAAGTTCAGCACTCCTTATCTTTCAATAATGGTTTCGTTAACCTTTACTCCAACATGACGGCCAGGCTCACAAACATATGCTAACAATTCATCACCTGGTCTGATGGTAGATGCATTTCTTGGTTTACCGTCAGCACTCATAATACGAATATGCCAATCGTCTTGAACGATAACGTTCAACTCACGATCATCCACTTTTCCTTTAATTAATAACATTGGACGGACCTCTGTTTTAATACGTCCTACTGTTAACTCTCTTGTTTCTCCCTTTGTATTCACACATAGCACTTTACTTCCAGCCTTAATATCGCTTAAATACTCAGCTGCATCCTCTGGCTGCCAAACATAAGAATGAACAGCACCGGCATTTACACGGAATGGACGTAAATTCATATATGGTAGATAATGAGTTTCTGAGCAAACAAAGATACCACCACCGGACGTTGAACCGATAATCATCCCTTCATCCTGAGTCATAATACCTGTAGTATCAATACATGCACGTACTCCCATTCCAGCATGAATGACATCAGTAACAACAAGCGGTTGCAAATCTAATTTGGGGTTATTGATTCTAGTAACATACTCCGTAAGTCTCTTAATCTCGTCAGTATCAGTCGTAGCAAACAATACTCCATCACTTCCATGTTCAAGCGTTCCATAAGCGATTTCAGTATCTATTGCTGTATTTACCGCACGAAGTAATACTGTATTTCTTTCAGCTAATCTAGCAATAATTAATTCTAGTGGGATATTTGTTGGCAGATCAAAATCTACTGCGGCATAATCATATTGCGCTGCTTCTCTAGAGCAAAGTTCTAGCATTTCTTTGTTTTCTACTTCATAAAATACACATGTTTTAAAGCCAAGGCTCTTTGCCTCTTGTAAAATTAGTTGATTATCAGAGAAAACAACATCTTCAGGAGACACTGCATCAAGATCACTAGCTTCTTTTACTTCCGTAATAAAATTCATTTTTTGCGGAAAGTATCCCTCTTGGCGCTGATCTAGTGTTACTAATACTTTTTCAATTGGAGAATGGTTGATCATTTCCCAAACATCCATATTTTGTACTGATAATCCTCTTCCGTCATACCATACTTCACGTTGATTGTTCATGATGAAACTCCCTTCGATTTTAGAAAAGTTTTTAATAAAATGCTTTGGATTTGTTCTTCTGTTAGAAAATATTCTGGTTTCCCAGACATTCCAAATGCTTGCATCTCTTCCCGGTCATATAATGTGCCTTTATCTACTAGTTGAATTTGTATTTTCACACCATATTGCTTCTTAAGCCTTTTTTCGAGATTTATCGGAACGTCATCGCTCTCTTTTTCCCTCTCAACGATGAAAGTTAGTGTATTCTGATACACTCCAACAGCCCAAAATCGTCTGCACGGTAAGAAAGAAACCATTTCCTCTAATTCTCTTAAATCAAATTCTATTGAATTCATTATGACTACGTCTTTTTTCCGTCCCCAAATTTCCATTAGAGTCTCTTTACCACAATGACATTTCATGTTTAGAAAACGTGCGCGATCTCCTGTTTTATAGCGAATCAATGGCATAGCTCGTTCTTTTAACGTTGTTACGACTAAATTTCCTACCTCTCCTGGTTGTACAGGTGTGATGAAGTCTTCACGTAATAGCTCATAATAAAGGTCTTCTCCAAACGGATGCATTTGTTGACTATGGCAATCAACCATCATCGTTCCTATTTCTGTCATCCCATAATTGTCATAAACAGGAACTCCCCAAATTTCTTCAAGTAGATTGCGTCTCGATGGAGTTAAGGGTTCACCTGCAGTACAAATCGCTCGGAGAGTTGGGAAGTCTCTTTTAGGATTTAACCCAAGCATTTCTGCAATTTCCGCTAGCATGACTGCTTGTAGTGAAATACACGCGAGAACCGTAACATCTAGCTTTTTCATTAAGTCAATGACTCTTGGCATTGGTGTAATGCTTGTCCTACTATCAGCAGGGATGACACAAGCGTTATTTCTTTGTGCAGCTTGATGTGTTAGATGTGAAATAGTCGAAAGTGCATAAGGATAACGTATTAACACTCGATCCTTTTCTGAAAGCTTCACACCACAATCGCCTATCTTTTCTGTAACAGATTCAAGATCCTCATTAGAAAACCAAGCAGAAACTGGATTTCCAGTCGTACCTGATGATTCATGATATTGAGAAAGTTCATCTCCATTTACCGCAATAAGACCGTATGGTGACTGAACTTGCAGATCCTCTTTCGTTGTAAAAGGGATGGAGTGAAAATCTTGAATACTAGTAATTGCATTTGGGAGACGTTTTTGATAGAAAGGTGCTTTTCTCGCATGCTGAATGGCACGATTTAATATACTTATATAATCCATCTCCATTTAGAACACCCTTACTTAAGCTTTAGTAGATGCTTAATATTCCCGGATAAAATTTCTTCTCTTTGCCTATCTGACACATCTAGCATTAATATTTTTTGTAGCTCAATGACAGGATGTGAAAGAGGATACTCTGACCCAAATACAATTTTTGAGGATCCAACAATCTGAACTGCTTGTTGAATATTCAAGAAATTTCCTGTTGAAGTCTCTAGATAAAAATTAGGTAGAGATTTAGCTGCTTCTATTGCTTCTTGATCTGCCGGTCCAAATCCCATATGACCAATAATGAAATTTGTCTTTGGAAATTGTTTTGCTAGACTGATAAACTTTGCTGTAGATGCCCCTGGACTATACACAACATGACTGTATACAGGAAAGCCGTAGTCACCACTAAGCTTAGCCAGTTCCTTAATCCCCTTACTAGCGAACGTAAATTGATGGGATAATGGTGAGAGCTTAAGACCTGAGAACCCTTCCTTACGTGCTTTTTCTAGCGTTTGTAAGGTATCTTTCTGATGTGGATCAATGCATACAAACCCTTGAATGTTTTGATGTGCTTTCATTGCTTGTTGTACATACTCGTTGTCTGGTTTTGGGTTATCAGGTTGTGCTCTTCCCGTGATATATTCGGTCATTTTTCGAACATCTAGCATAGCGCCTGGAACAGCAACACCTGCATCTATCCCAGCATCTTTAAGCAGTTTCACATAATGTTCTGTATTACCATATTCCGTGTTTGATAAATGTGCATGGCTATCAATAATCATTTATATCACCTCTATTCTGTTACTACTCGTCTTGTCTTCCCTTGCGGACGTGGTAATTGCTTAACAAATTCGAATGTAAACGGAATCCCTGTAGAAAATTCCATTTTACTAGAGAGCTGTTCCGCTAGTTCTTTAGAAGGTCTTACACCATTGGCTAGTTCACAGCGCACTCTTATGACCTCATTATCCGAATCTTCATTTACAACGAATTCAAACCAATTGCCCACTTCTTGTTGTCTCATTAAGAACTCTTCTAAATAGAAAGGTGACAGAGTCGTTCCCTTGTAGCGAATCTGATCAGCTACTCGCCCACGAAGATAAAACTTCGGAAGCGTTACGCCACAGCTACACGGTGTTTTATCAATATATCCTAGGTCACCCGTTCGGAATCGAATGATGGGTGTATCATAACGAAGCGTACTTGTTACAACGATTTCACCGATATCTCCTTCTTCGAGTACCTCGCCTGTTTCTGGGTCAATAATTTCAACAATTGCGTGTGCTTGTGCTAGATGATAACCATCATGGTCATCACACTCAATTCCAAGAACTCCACATTCTAGAGATCCATAAAAGAAGTTGGCAGTAGTACCCCAAATTCTTTCAAGACGTTCCCGAAACGCTGGTGAACACCCTTCCCCAGTAAGCCATAAATTTTTCAATTGTAGTGATTGCAAATCGAACTCTTGTTCTTCAGCTTCCTCAGCTAGTAGCATTGCCCATGATGGACTTGTAATCACAACATTTGGCTGAAGATCACGAATCATTTTCAAGGTTTTCTTTGGTGTTGAATAGGCTCCGCCTTTTCCTGCTGGAATCACCGTTGCCTGACAACCTTCCATAAACGTTTTATGAAAAGCTAATCCTGCTGCGCTCATTTCATAAGGAAGCCCATTTAAACAAACATCTCCTGGATCAACGGGAAAAAGCTTTGGATAACGTGGAGCTAAGTCATGTAAATAGTAATCATTCCACGTGTACATCATATAAATTTCTTCTCCACCCGTCGTTCCAGTTGACACTTGGACTAATGCAATGTCTTCCTTTTCACAGGTTAATAGAATATAGGGTTTTCCTCGTAATTCATCCTTTGTTAGGAGTGGGAGTCTCTGCAAATCTTCAAGAGTTTTAATTTGATTTGGGTGAATCCCTGCCTGGTCCATTTTATTTCGATAGAACTCATTGTCTTTATAGGCTTTTTTGCTAATTTCACGAATAGAGTCTAAATGAAATTGTTCAATCTTTTTTGTGGTCGCTTTCGTATCAAAATAGTCATTATTGTTAAAATATCTCATCATCACATTGGGATATCTAACTTTTTTCAGCTTCTTCTCAAAAAGGGAACTCATTCTGTTACAACCCCTTTACCGATCAATAAATCTCTATATTGTCCTTCTGAATCTTGACTTGCTAATTTCGTCCATGTTTTCTCTGCTTTATCGTGTTGATTAGAGCTTGCATATGCCTCTGCCAATTTTGCAAGTACTTGAAGGTATTCTTGATTTGAAATGGATGTGTCTCCATCTTCAAATCTAGTCGCAGCGTTTTTAAAGTCCTTAATGGCTTTGTCTCTAGTTTGGAAAAATCCATCAGGTAAGACGTAATAAATCATGCCACGTAGTTTTAATAATTCTGCGGACTCATTTGAAGTGTCAAATGCTTCTTTTAACAATTTCATCCCTTTTATGGTGTTACCAAAAAGGCCTTGTGGCTCGTCTGCATATTTTGCCATTAAAGCTAGTGATGCAGCATAATACGTTTTAGCAGTCGGATCATCAGGATATGCCTCATATGCTCTTTCCCACACATCGAGTGCTTGTTGAGCGGCTTCCTTACTTCCTTTCGACCCTACTACGTGAAGCTCCTTACCTACCTTAAATAATTCTTTAGGCTGATCTGTACGTAAAGCATCTAGGTTATAAGGTTTAAAGCTTAAGAGCTCATTTCTTTGTTTCAATAATTCTTTAACTTCTTTATTCGGATTTGTACTAGCAAGCTTTTCCCATACAGCATTCGCTTCTTCTTTCATATCAAGACGATCGTATCCTTGAGCAAGGTGTAAAAGAATTTGTTCGTACTCTTCCTTAGTAAACAAGGAAGTATTTTTATCATATGCACGAATCAAGTCCTCAAAATCCTTAATAGCTGAGGCTGTTTTACGGAAAAAAGCCTCTGGCAGTCGAAAGCTCTGCATTGCTCGAATTTTCCTTACATTTAAGTTATCCGGATGTTCTTGAACGAGTTCATTCAATTCTTTCATTGCTTTAATTCCGGTAGAAAACATCTCAAATGAATTACTAGCATTCTTACCAAGCAACGATTTAGAGTCAATTGCGATTGCCTTTACATAGGGATTATTCGGTTTTTCAATTTCAAGACTAGAAAAATGATCAATTGCCTTATTAATTGCTTTTTCATCTCCGTTAAGAGCTTGCTGATAGATTTCAAAGCTACGTTGATCGACATAATCGCTTGCATCATTTGCATCGACTTCATCTTCATTTTTATTTTTTCTAACTTCTTGAAATGCCTTTCGATAAGGCTCCGCTTCCTCCCTACGATTAAGTGTTTCAAAAGCTTCAATAATATTCTTCAAGACACTTTCGTATTGTTCGGCAGTTAAGGTATTTTCATTTTCGTTATATCTCTCTATCAAGTAACGGAAATCCTCTATGGCTGTTTCCGTTCGATTAAAATACATTTCAGGTAAGCTGCCACAGATATTTCCTCTAAGCAAACGTACCTCTATCAACTCAGGTGATTCCTCTACTACTTGGTCTAATAGCTTTAAGCCAGATAGGACATATTGAATTCGTTTAGAAGGATGTTCCTCGTCTCTACCCATCAATGCTTTTGTACTACCAAAATACGCTCTTACTCTCTCGTTGTCTCGTTGGACCTCATACTGTTTTTCAAGTATGTCATATGCCTTTTGAACAGCACTCTTGTCTCCAGCTACTCCTTTATCATGGAGCACTATAGCTTCCTGGAGGTCGTTGTTCGGAACATTTTGTTCAGAAATTTTCGTTTTCGTTTCATGAAGAGCCCGTTCATTTTTCTCTTCAGGAACATTATTTACGTCTGTCTGCTGTAAATCTGGGCTTGTCTGAGAAACTGGTGTTACCTGGTTTCCTCTTGTTCTTTTCAGTCTTTTTTCTATTAAATTTGGAATGGTTTCATGTGCGAGCTTTTGAGACATTTCTTTTAACGGCCCCAGTGCCTCTCTAGATTTTTGTGAATGGTTCTGGAAAGCGGAAGCTAGATAAGGATGATTTCGCTTATTAGTAGATGTAGTTGAAGAATGTGGTTGTGTAGTATTTGATTTTTTCCGATACTCTCCTAACGGTTGATACTGCATCAGCGTATCATCTGCATTATTATTTGGATTGTTGGCAGCCGTTTGACTGTTTTGCGTCCATGAAAATGAACGATTTCTTTTTCGCCTGCGCGATGACATGGATTCATCTCCCTTCTTTCTTAGCCTCTTGAATTACCTTTTGATATTTTGATCTTGCAGGTCCTTTTTCAATTTTTGACCAAGTTTTTAAGGCTTCTTCTTCATTTCCAATAGTCTGATAAGCGACTCCTAGATCAAACATCAATTGCCAATAGAGCTTCTCTGGAATTTTTCTTCCCTTTGCAAATGAATCTGTTAAAAAAGTAAAGTCTTCAATGGCTGTTTTAGTTCTTTTGAAATACATTTCTGGTAACTTGAATGAGACATAACCTCTTAACAAACGAATATCAGCATGATTAGAATCTAAGGAAACAGCTTGATCTAAAGAGCGTAATCCTTTATTCGCTAGCTTCGATTTTTCTATTAAATTCGGATGGTATTTTGCTGTTAGAGCTGTTGCACTCCCAAAATAAGCAAGTACTAATGAATTGTTTGGTTGTTGAAGCTTGATTTTCTTTAATAGCTTTAATGACTGTTCTGCCGATTCTTGATCTCCGTCAATTCCTTTGTCATGAAGTTCAATTGCTTCTTTCAAAGAATCCTCCCAGTTATCCATCTGGTTATACATGCTTACACCTCCTATGGCTTTATTTATAGCTCTTCGAGAGAAGAACATATTTACAAGCTATGGAAGTTACAGAGTTCTGACACGGACAGTTTTACCTTTTTATAAATTCAAGCTTTATCCCTATTCATTCACTTTACTCTTCTAGCAGACAAAAGCTTGATAAATCTAAATTGTGAAGATAAAAATAGTCACTCTTTACAAACTATATATTTTTCTGAATCGGTCTATAGTCTCTCAGGTAAATAACCATTCTTATCGTCCTGTAACTCCGGAGTCGGGCTACCAATAGATTCCCAATCATACCCTATTTAGGAAAGCAAATGACTGATTCTCTCTGGCTAACTTGGGTAATTTGCATAAAAAGTTCCCTATCCGTTAACAATCCTTAAAGAACTCTTTAAAAAATGAGGTGCTACCTTCATGGATAATATGTACGGTTCAATAGCTATTGAATTAATCATTGGTTTTGTCGCCTTGTTTATTCTGACAAAGGCATTAGGCAAAACCCAATTTTCACAAATAACCCCATTTGATTTCATTTCAGCACTTGTCATCGGAGAGCTTCTAGGTGGTGCTGTCCATGACCCAGACATATCCATTTTCCATGTCATATACTCTGTATCGATTTGGGGGGTACTTATTTATTGCTTTGAATTGATTACACAAAGAAATCTTAAGTCGAGGAAGCTTCTCGAGGGAGAACCAAATGTGGTCATTCATAAAGGAATGATTAAATACGAGGCACTAAAAAAGGCAGAAATCGACATAAACCAGTTACAAAGTCTTCTTCGTCAACAGGGGTATTTTTCCATACAAGAGGTTGAATTTGCGATAGTCGAAACAAATGGAATGATCAGTGTCAAAGCAAAACCAGCATTTGAACAACCAAAAATGAATGATTTAAATCTGCCACTAGAACAAGTTAACCTTCCCATAACATTAATTATTGATGGCGAATTAATTGAAGAAAATCTAAAGGAATTAGGAAAAAGCCGACATTGGTTACATGAACAATTGAAAAATCAGGGATTCAAAAGTCACAAAGAAATATTATTTGCGGAATGGTCCAATGAAAACTCCCCTATTTTTACAATGCAGTATGAAAAGCAAACGAGTTAACTAACATGAACAAGTAATTGAAAAGGGCTAAGGCATTGAATCCTCTATTCATTCTAAGAGAAAGTGAACGGACACAGATAGGATTGTACTTCTTTCTTATGTTACTTTACTTAGGATAAACATCTCTGTGTCCGTAATCTCCTATCCCACTTGCAGCAAGCATTCGTTTTCAACCACAAAGAGACACTTGTCTGATTCTTGATTCTTCTATTCTTGCTAACAGTACAATGATAGATATTTAAAAGAACAAAAAAAGACACACTTTTTATGATGTGTCTTTGAGTATGATTACATTTTCTTATGCTTCAATCCAATTGTCATGGCTTTCAGAATATACAACATAGCAGCTATCAGGAGAGGATTTACATTGTTTTTTCACATCAGCAACAACCTTGCTTAGTTCCTCCATTGTTTTGAACCTATGATTCTCGTTTGTCACAACTGCAATCGAGAGTGATACTAATGGAATTTCACCCAACACACCGTTTCGATCTTTCGTGACAACGAATTGCTTTTCCCAATCTGTCACATCATAAAAGGATTGAATCCGCATTTTAAATTCATTAAGGATGCTCTCACATATTTGTTTATAAAAATGATTCGGGAGGATAGCAACAAAATCATCTCCACCAACATGACCTACAAAAGAGTCTTCACTCACTAAAGCATATTTTGTAAGCAGGTCGGCTACCTCTTTTATTAAAAGGTCTCCTTTGTTAAACCCATACGTATCATTGTATTCCTTAAAATGATCCAAATCTAAATACAACATTGTAAAAGATTTTGATTCTGTTTGTATATACTCAATAATTTTCTCATCAATTAGAACATTTCCGGGCAGGCCAGATAGAGGATTTGTAAACATAGCTTGATTAACTTGGACCTCAGCTAGCTTAATTAAGAGGGTTTTAATACTAACAATACCATGCAAGACTCCTTCTTTTACAACAACTACGTAGTCATATAAGTTCATTTGACTTCGATTCATTGCTTGAGCACTTACAGTAATAATAGATTCATAATAATCAACAATTAGAGGGTTCTTATCCATAACCAAATGGACAGGTCTACCCATAAATAAATCAAAGCCATACTTAGAAGAGATTTTTTGATAGAAATGCCCCTTCATCACAAGGCCAGCAGGAATATCCGGTGTTAAATCTGAAACAAGGATGCCTTCAAGGTCAGGGTTATTTTCGAATATTAAGTTAATATCTGAACTTTTAGTAGTTAATGAAACTACTGGTACTTGTTCTGTGATCTCACCAATTACTAACATGCCTCACGACTCCATTGTTTTCGTATTCACTACTAATCCTATTGTACTATACGATTTCACTATATAGTGTAAAGATTTAACGAAATTAATGTGTAACATAGATTAATAAGTTCCAATCTTTTGATATTATTCACTAGCTATTTTTCATTATATTTCCATAGGGTCTAAATAGGAAGATTTTTTTAAATTGTTTTAGGTAATTTTTCCTATATCGTGAAAAGCTTCAACAAAATACTACTTAAAGACGAAATATACAAAATCATTATACAACATAGTACGTTTCTATTATTCAATAGTGGCGCTGTATAAATAGGTTCATTCCATTCCACTAAGTATTTAAAATAGTAAGTAACAAGTAAAGTATGTTAATTAATTGTAAAGAAAGACCCGAACAATTTAGCAAGATATCCGTTAGATATCGCCCAATTGCACGGGTTTATCAATAGCTGAAATATTTATGTCTCGGTCTTTACCATTAGAATAAAGATTGGATTGTCAACACTAAACTAGACAGTTTTCTTAAGGTGCGTAAGTTTGTATTCAACTGGACTTAAATAGTCTAAAGTACCATGGATACGTAGATGGTTATACCAGTGCACATAGTCTGTAAACTCTCTATGTAACTCTTCTAAACTATCAAAATGACGCTTCTTTACGAACTCTGTTTTGATGATTTTAAATGTTGCTTCTGCTACTGCATTATCATAAGGACACCCTTTTAAACTGAGAGAACGTTTGATATTAAACGTTTCTAGTGCTTCATCAATGACCTGGTTTTTAAATTCTCTTCCTCGGTCCGTATGGAACATTTGAATGGAATGTAAGTTACCTTTAATTGATGACAGAGCTCGATAAACTAGTAAAGCATCTTTGTTCTCACCTGTGCTAAACCCTATAATTTCCCGATTAAAGAGATCAATAAATACACATATGTAATGCCATTTTTTATGGACTCTTACATACGTTAAGTCGCTCACCACGACAGTCAACTCTTCTTCTTGTGAAAATTCACGGTTTAATTCATTTACTTGATCACTCTCGTTTGGTTTATCATTATGCGGTTTAAATTGAGCCACAGTATAAGTCGATACAAGTCCTTGTTCGTTCATAATTCTCCCGATTCGACGACGAGATACTAATTTTCCACGCTTCTTCAGCTCATGCTTTATTTTTCTCGTACCATAATTTTGGCGGCTCTGATGGAATACTTCTATGACATCTGATGTGATATCATCTTCATTCTTTCGTTCTTTTGCTTCATAATAATATGTACTCCTAGGGAGTTGTAGGACCTTGCACATTGCTGATATCGAGTATTTGTGCTGGTTGTTTTTAATCACATTTACTTTCGTCCTAGTATCAGCGCTGCTTGCTTTAAAATGTCATTTTCCATTTCTAATAGTTTATTTCTCTTCCTAAGTTCCAGTAGCTCTTTCTGTTCGGGGCTGAGGTTATCCTTTTCTTTGAAGGAACCGGAGGTTTTACTTTGACTAATCCACTTATCAAGTGAAGAAGGGGTTAATTCATATTCACGAATTATATCTTTGCGAGGCTTACCACTTAGATGAAGCTGCACGATCTGTTTCTTAAATTCCTCGGTAAATGTTCGACGTACTCTTTTTGTCATGTAGATTCTCCTCATAACTGATTAGTATAGTTAATTCTACTTGACCTTAAATTTTCTGTCTAACTAAGTGTAGACTATCCAGATTAATATCTAGACGCTTAAGAAGACCTACACCTTAAAGGATGATAATTTTTCTTGTAGCTTATGTGCTAGTTCTGCTAACTCTCTGGAGTTTGAAGATATCTCTTCAATAGTAGCATTTTGTTCTTCTGTTGAAGCTGCTGCTTCTTCAGTAGCTGCTGCAGATACTTCTATAATTTCATTAATATTTTTGATGGACCCTAGTACTGTTGTTGAAGTGGTATTGATTATTTGTAAAACCTCTTTTAGGTTTAGAACTCCATTTTCTGTGTCTTTAACATTTTCAACAATCTTGTGAAGAGCTTCCCCACCTTTTTCAATCAATGTAACCTGTTCTTTAATTTCAATTAAATTCGTTTCCATCGTATTAACAGTTACTTGAGTTTCTGACTGAATATCTTCAATTAATGACGTGATTTTATTTGCAGCCTCATTTGATTCCTCAGCTAACTTTCGCACTTCTGATGCAACAACAGAGAAGCCTTTACCATGCTCACCAGCTCTAGCAGCCTCAATCGCAGCATTTAATGCTAGTAAATTTGTTTGGTTTGAAATATCTGATATAACAGTAATAATTCCACCAATTTCTTCTGAACGACTTCCTAATTTCTGGATAGATTGTGTAGCGAACTCAACCGTTTGAGTAACACGACCTAAATGCTGAATGGCTTCACTAATCGCTCGATTTCCATTTTCTGCTTCCTGTGTTGAATGACTGGCTTTTGTTGAAGTAATTTCAACAAGCTCATTGCCCCGGTCAATTTCTTCACTAGCTTTTTCCATCTCTCTCAAGATAGAATTTGCTTCTTCAGATTGTCGATTCGTTCCTTGGGCGATTTCATTTGTTGTTTTTGCAATTTGTGTACTCATTTCACCTGTTACATCTGCACTTGCAGCAAGTTCTTCTGATGTCGCTGCTGTTTGACTTGCTGTTTCTTTAATATCAGTAATTAACTTCTTTAAATTGTCACTCATACTATTAACGGAATGCGCAAGCTCTCCTATTTCATCTTTTGACTTTAACTTTAGATGGTCCACAGTTAAGTTTCCTTTAGCAATTTCCTTTGCAACTTCTGACACTTTTAATAGTGGCTTTATTTGATTTCCAACTAAAAGATAAATAATAATTGCAATAATAAGCATTTCAATTAGTCCAAAAATGATTAATTGATTCTGAAAATCTCTCGCCATTTTGTCATAGATGTCAGCAGACTGCCCGACAAAAAGCATTCCAATAATTGTTCCACTTGAATCTTTAATTGGTTCATATATCGTAACAAGCTCTTTACCTACTACATTAGCTGTTCCTACATAGGTGTTACCTGCTTCTAATGTTTCTTTTGCTACTTCTTCAGAAACCTGTGTTCCAACTGCTCGCGATCCATCCTCTAACTCGACATTCGTTGAGACTCGGGTATCACCAGAGAAAATGGTGACAACATTACCTGTTAAGTTTTTAATTTTATCGACCATATCAAAGTTGTCATTAATTTTTACAGTTCCTTTATACAAGTCACCACTCTGAATAGACCACTCTCCAGGATATTCTTCTTCAAATAACCCCTTCGCAATCATTAGAGCTCCATTTAAATTATCATTTGCTACATTAAGCGTGTCCTGTTTGAGGGTTCTAACTGAATGAATGACTAAAATACTCGAAGCTATAAAGAATAATGAGATAAATAGTATTGTTAGTTTTCCTTTGAAACCAAGCTTCTTCATAGATGTCTCTCCTTCAATGCTATTATTATTTTATTTCTTCTAAAGTTTTTATGATTGTAAATAATTGATCTAATTGTGCAATCTCAAATAGCTCTTGAATAAACTCATCTTGGATAATGAGATATATTAAGGGATTCACTGCTTCTACGTGCTTCATAAAGGTTATTAATAGACCCATTCCTGTACTATCAACTTTTTCTAACTTTGAAAAATCAAATACATAGGCTTTAACCTGCTTGTTTTGTTCATTTAATAGAATTTCCTTATACTGATTTGTTTCTCCTAGCTGCAAACTCCCTGTTATTGTGAACACTTGAAATTCACCTTCAAGTTTATGCGTCAACTGGTTATCCATCTTAATTCCACCTTTTTTCAATACTTACAGTAAAAATACCAGACTCTTTTTTACTAAAGTACATTTTATCTACAAGCTTTTTTACCATGAGTAATCCTCTTCCTCTTTCTTGCATCAGAACTCCATCTAACTCTTGATCCAGAATGACTAAAGCATCTTCATTCATTCCGTATCCATAATCTGAGACATGAACTGAAACGGTTTGTTCATCTATATTTATCAGCACTTCGATCGGATACTTAGGCGCATTATCTGCATATGTAAGAATAGTTGATTCATATGCATTAATTAAAAGCTCGTGTATAACAAATAATAATCTTCTGTCTTCCCTCTCTAATAATTCCTTAAGGGAACAGGTCGTAATCCGATCAATTTTTTGAACAACTTGGTCATAACAAGGAACACTTACCTGAAATCTCAACCTAGTGCCCACCTTTCTTATATACATTTGACAGACTTCACTATTATTATCGGCAATAATCGACAAATTTCCACAATGGACTACGACAATATTTTAGATTTTATTGAGAAAGAAACGAAGTATTAGTCTGGTTTAAGTGTGACGTACTGTTATTCAATTAATATGAAGCATGTTAGTAATTATTGGAATAGGAGGACAACATTTCATAAAAAAAGACAGAAGATTCAGCTCTTCTGCCTTTTCATGCCTAACTCCCTATAAATTCTACTAACACATTCTTAAAATCATCCGCTCGTTCATAGTGTGGTGTGTGACCACATTTCTCAAAATGAATAATTGTTCCATCCTGCGCATCTCGTTTAAAGGCTTCAATATGCTTTTCACAGGTTGCTGCATCAAATTCTGTCGTCATTAATAACATTGGGTTCTTTATTTCTTTTAGGAGAGGTAATAATGATTTGAAAATTTTCCCTTCTGCTCGAAGTAAATCATAATGTATGTCAGAGCGATCATAGAATGTTTCCCATTGTTCCTCAGTATAGGCAGCCAGATAATCAGTTGGGTGATCATGTACATAACGATAAATTTCCATACGATTTTCTCCAAGCTCATCACTTAATTCCATATACTCTTCTGTTAGCTGTTGGATCGTTTTCTCTTGATTTTCAGCTAATGCCAGGCATTTTTCTCCTAGTTCATGCTGATTATACTTTGTAGCGACTTGTCCTGTTCTTTTTAACAGGAACCTAGACGTTAATTCAAAATCAAAAGTTGGACATTCAAATAGTACTTTATGAACTGAATCAGGATAGTTAGCAGTATATAGCAATGCTAAATATCCACCAAATGAATGACCCATAACCGACCATCTTGAGATTTGTAAGTGTTTACGAAGTTCTTCACAATCATCAATTAAATCTTGTAGACCAAATGATTCATTCTCATGAATAACCTCTGAGCGACAAACTCCTCTTTGATCAATAGCTATCACGTAAAAATCATCTTGTAATCGCTCCCTTTGATGAAAGGTAAAATCATAACAACTCTCACCTGGTCCCCCATGTAAATATAAAAGAGGTGGATTTTCTTTTGTTCCATACTCTTCTACATACAATTGTTTCCCTCTAACTTCAATAAGTTTCCCGTCCAATGAATAACTCCCCTTTTCTATGTGTCTCTTCTTACTTAGACAAAATACCCTTGATTCCCTTTAATCTATAAAATATCTTATTGATATGCAGTGCTGAGCTTGTTAGTTGAGGGACGGACCTCTATAACGATTATTCTCGTATAAGTTCCTTCAAACCCAAAGTTGTTTTTGAATCAATTATGCCAAATCTATCATTCTCCCTATCAAAAATCGTTGCTGAATGATCTACTGACCGAAATTTTAGCTCATAATCAACTAAACGCTCTGGCATATTGGAATCAATCTCATAAAAAAACTTCAATGTCATATCAATAGGGTTATTTTCAGAAATTGTTATACCTTCAACCCACGTTATCTCCCCAAAAATCCCGATAATCTCATCGACCTTTTTTTGATCTGTTATCATCCATGAGACTTCACTTGTCTCTCCTTCTAATTGTTCATACACATCCACTCTATTTACTATGTCATACTTTCTTTCTACTTCTTGTGAACAAGCTAGTAAAGCCATTACAACAAGCAAGAATAAAAAGAATAACGTTATTTTATTCCTCATAGTTTCCCTCCATGTAAAACATCTATCCTATTAGAAATTTTTTCTTTCAAACCTCATATGCCCATCCATTACACCCGCTTTAATAAACTGTTGATTTTTATAGAAATCATTTAGTTTGATATTATGTGCCACACAATCGAGTCTGATCGTTTTCTGTTGCCAATTAGGGTTCTTAACCACCCAGCTTAGAATGTTCTTTCCTATTTCGAGTCCCATATACATTGGTAACACAGCAAGTCTATGTAAATATAAAAATCCTGAAGAATGTTCTTCACCCCATAAATGCTCATCCCACTCATTTTGCTTTGTGGAAAGAGTAAATGTAGCAACGAGCTCCTCACCTGTAGTGACTAAATAGGTCTCATCTCGAATAATCGACCTTTTAATTTCCTCATCCTCGCCACCTTCCAAGAGGAATTGCCACTGGTTTATTTGATTCTCCTTCAACCAACTAGCAACGAGCTTAAGATGATGGATTACTATTTCACAATCCTTATTTTCTGCTATTTTTATTTGTAAGCTTGGATTTACCACAACATCTCCACCTCATCCAGAATCTTAAATATTCTATTGGTAACAAAACTTCTCTCTCACTTACTCCTCGTTAACTACTACCATAACATTTTAATACTACGCATTATTGAGTAACATGCTTTTCAACAAATTAAATCTATTGAGCCAGCATCGTTAAACTCCTTATCATATTTTCCAATTTTTTGGTACATACTTCTACTATAGAAGTAATGGAGGTTTTTTTGTGACAGAACACAATATTCAATTAGATTCTTCTGAATTAGCTAGCTTATGGAGTAGTTATATGGCAGAAAGTGCTACATTGCCAATTCTTAATTATTTCCTTAATGGTATCGAGGACCTAGAGGTGAAAACGTTATTAGAAAAAGCTAAAGATACTTCAGAAAATCATTTAAAAACATTAGAGGAAATTTTCAAACAAGAAAACTATCCGATTCCTGTTGGTTTTTCAGAAAAAGATGTGAATGTAGAAGCACCGAAGCTCTATTCTGATACATATGTACTATACTTTCTAAGAAATTATGGAAAAGCTGGAATTGCAGCAAATGGGATGGCGGTTTCGTTCTCAGCAAGAGGAGATATACGAAAATTATATAAACATTATTTGTTTGAAACTGTTGAT
The DNA here is from genome assembly GCA_003667865.1 of Rossellomorea marisflavi. Taxonomy (GTDB): domain Bacteria; phylum Bacillota; class Bacilli; order Bacillales; family Bacillaceae_B; genus Rossellomorea; species Rossellomorea marisflavi_C. The sequence continues at coordinate 3,758,740 of CP033051.1, forward strand.
ATTGAAGATGAAGCCAAGGCCATTATGCTGTCAAAGGGTCTATTTATCCGTTCACCGTATATTGATACACCTGAAAGACCTACATTTGTTGAAAAACAAAGGTTCCTTAAGGGATGGTTCGGAGAAAGAAGAACATTAACTGGTGAAGAAATTGCACATATTTATTTAAATTTTACAAGCTGTACATACGCGAGAGCCTTATTAATTGGATTCTCACAGGTAGCTCAAACAAAAGAAATAAGAGAATTCTTTGTAAAAGGAACAGAGATCCTAAGAGGGGTTATGGACCAGTTACTTTTCTTGTTAGAGGAAAGCTCACTTCCTTACCCGATGACATGGGATACTGAGGTGAAAAACTCTACAACCCCCCCATTTTCTGACAGGTTAATGCTATTTCAAGCATCAGCCATTACTGCAATCGGCATCGCCAATCTTGGTGGTTCTCTAGCATTAAGCTTACGTCGCGATCTTGCAGCAAAATACATGACACGCTTAAAAGATCTCGGCTTGTATGCAGAAGATGCTGCAAACCTATTAATAAAACATGGCTGGTTTGAAAGACCACCTCAAGCTATTAATCGTGAACATCTAACAAAAGGCAAAACAAAATAAACCTAAGTGGAGGCCCGTTCCTTAAACGGGCCATTTTATAAGCTCATCCGGGTTATCTTCCTGTTATTCATCACAATGAATAGGTTAGATGCTAACGTAACAGGAAAGGAAGATTTATATTGTGGTTATTTTATAATTTTCTCTAAAGGTTGGGCTTAATTCACTCCATACATCAAACAAGTTACCGTCTGGATCCGAGAATACGAAATTTCGTCCTGCATGTCCTCTATTTTCGATTTCTCCTACACTAATCTGTGCTTTTAGAAGTTCTTGTTGCAAGGACTCTAATGCTTCGAGCCCATTCACTTCAAAGGTGATTGAGAAACGTTCATTTCCATGAATATCATAAAAATTAGATGTTTCCTTTTCATCAGATTTCACTAGAAAAAAACTTTGATTTGCAAGATTAATAATGGCCTTTTCATCGTCCTTATAATTAATCTGTGCACCTAACACCTTTTCATACCAACTTGATGAATTTTCTACATTTGATACAGGAATATACGTAGTACCTACTCGCAAAAGCTTTTCACTCAAGATACATCCTCCTTTGTTTTTATGTAAGAATCTTTTCGTAAAAATTGTTACTATGAACTTTTTAAAACATAGTGAAATGGAGCTGAAGACACTTGACTGCTGCGGAATATAGAGGAAAACAAGTGTCTGGAACCCATGGTACACCTATCCTCTTCACTTATGCATTACCTTATAAAAGTCAATAAAACATGCGAAAACTCCTTTATGTAAAAACAATCCTATGGATTGAAATACAGCAGTAACGACATAAAAAGTGAACATTATTAGGGTTAAAATGATTATTACATTGAAAGAAACTTTATTACTTGACCTTATACAACTTCTTGTATTGTCTCATCGTCCTTTGTTTCTTTATGCTCAGCAATCTCAAAATAAATGGAAAAACAGGTTCCTTTTTCTACTTCACTGCTAACTTTTATTTCAGCTCCAATGGCTTTTGCTATTTTAAAAGTGACCATTAATCCTAAACCTGTTCCCTGATCTTTTGTTGTGTAAAATGGAAAGCCCAACTGCTCTATTTGCTTCTCCGAGATCCCTTTTCCATTATCTTGAATATTTAGGATAAAGGATTTACTTTTTGTACCACTAGATATTATGACCTTCGCTTGTTCACGATTTTCAGAAGCTTCAATTGCATTTTTAATAATATTCATGAGCATTTGCCGAATATCACTACTTTTCCCTAAAACAAAATGGTCATTGGTAAAATGGTTCTCAAGCTCCACTTTTTTTAACAAAGCATATGAATTTAAAGCGGATGCAACATACTGCACATCTGAAAGAACATTGGAGACAGAATGAACAGGTTTTTCATCTTTGGAGATTCTTAAGTAATCTTGAATAATTTGGTCTGCTCGATTAACCTCTTCTAAGGATACAGCAATATATTTTCGTTCGTTATCATTCAATCGTTCAGAAGTTCGTAATAGTTGGAGGAATCCCTTAACACTAGTAAGAGGATTTCGCACCTCATGGGCGATACTTGCAGCCATTTGGTTCATTACGACCATTTTTTCTGTTCTCAATAAAGATTTATATAACCGCTCATTTTCAAGCATGGTTTCAATAATAAATAGCACCACTAATACCGTAAGCATATTGATAACACTAAAGAATATGTGAAGCTGAGGCTGTTTAATATATTCAGAAGTTTGATAAATAACGGTAGCAATAATAGGAAGGGATATAGAAACTGCTCCTAGTGTAACAACACTAAATACTAGCTTTTTTGATAAGCGCCATTCTTTATACGGATTATATAGATATATTAAAAATCCCATTGTTACTCCTAATGCAATAAAAGATGAGAACATGCCACTTCCACCAATAAGAATTCTAGTAACAACTGTAAAGACTGTTACACTAAGCCCTACCAATGGACCACCATACATAAAGGATAAAAACCACGGAATACTTCTTAAATCCATTTGTTTGCCCTGATCCAAGAAAATAGGATTCAATAGAAGAATGAAAATGGATATTCCACAGAAGATTCCAAAGACACCTCTTTGATAGGCATCACTTTCCATTCTCTTATGGATTAATGCAAAATAAAATATCATCGGGAATAAGACAAATGTAATTTGTAATAGTAATTGTTCTATTTGACTTAACATAAGGACCTCACAAAGTAAGATATACTAACATTATGACATTACGATTTGGAAAATGTAAGTAATATTTAGCACTAAATTTCCAATCACTCATTAAAAGGTAGAATAGCAATCTTATATTCTCTTATTTACATAGTGATGAGTATTTGTGTCATGGATTGTTACCTTTTGAAGCCTTCTAATTTCACGTAATTCAGCTTTTAATTTTTTTATCTCTTTTGATGAATCAATCCCATCAGCAACAGCATATTTGATGACAAAATAAAAGCCAAAAAGAAGACCTACCAAAGTAGAAATTCCATAAAAAACAAGCAATTCCTTCACCTCCATTTTCCATGTCAAAGTTGGATTTTTTTCACCACTTCTTCAGGGTAGATACTCAATTTCCCTATTTGACTTAGATCCACCCATACGGCGTCATAGGATCCCTCTCCTATTTGGAACTCTATTCCATGCCCCGTACCAAAAGAGCCATCTAGAATGTCAGCCCCATAAAAATATTGAGTCCCTTCATAATGGACCATTGTTAACAAATCAAGAATCGTAACGGTAACACCTAACTCTTCATATGCTTCTCTTTTTGCTGCTTCTATAGGAGACTCACCACACTCAATTCCTCCACCTGGAAATACATAATACGTTTGGTTTCCTTTGACCCTTTTTATTAAGGCCAATTTATTATCCTTTACAATCACTACAGCCGCTCTATTTCTCATAAATCCCCTCATACTTGTACAGATTTTAGTAGCTAATAGTACAATTAGATTAAATGTATTGTATTTCCTTTATTTATTACTAAAATTATATAAATGTCATGATTATCATGAGTTAAACACTTCTTTTAAGCTATCTCGAAATAATTGATTTAATTGAACAGTTGGATTTTTACCAGTATCTATTATAGTAGGGAGAAGTTCTTTAAGTTGAGTAAGCTGATTTTCTATAAATAAGCGCAGTCTATTGTGGCATACATTTTGGATTGTTTTGTTTCCGACTTTCTTCTCTTTCATTATAAATAATATGTCGTGATGTATATCAAATGGCACTCCTATTCCATTCAACAAACTTTGAAATTCTAGAGTTGGAAAGGACCTCTCCTCACTAATCCACATAGAAATAAATAAAGGACGAAATATATTCAAGTACTCCTTAACAGAAGGTGTACGTTCACCATTAAGATACTTATTTGCATTACGATTCGCCATACTCACATAATGATGTAAACAAGACTTCGCTGAAAATACTTCGCTCTCAAGACTTTTCATCCTTTCAATCGTTGAATAACGATTGTAGTAAACGATATTAGAATGTAGCCATTCTAATAAAGATGGATTAGACTTTCGGAATAACCGTAACGCCTTTGATAACTCCCAGCCGCTTACATCTATTCTCTTCTCTTCCCGTTCAAAAACACCTATGCTGTTATTGTCAATAACATCTCTATTTTGATCAATTGATAAGTACCAATCATATGGATGAATATAAATAAATCGCACATCAAAATCACTCATTTCAGACGAAAGTCCCCAAGCACGACTGCCTGCTTCACAAACATAAAGAATTTTAATAGTACATTTCGTTTCTATCCTACTTATAAGCGTATTAATTTGTTGCTGAATGTTGATCTCCTCTTTCTTTATATACATGTGTTGTTCCCTATATTAGCATTATTTCCCTTGATACCCACATACTTTCATTCTCACTGGATACACTAAAATTATTATATAAATGTTCACCTTCTTATTAGATATTTATTTCTTGTTCAAATCAAGATTACTTAATACATTGAAGGGGTGATTTTATGAAACGCTTTCCAAAACCTCTTCATTCTATTCCTAAAAGAGGAACTAAAAAAGCACAAGAGATTCGCTCAACACAATCAAAGGAAAATGAAAAGATACTGCCTGCTTCATTATCCGATACATTAGCAAAAATAAAGAAAGACATCGGGCACAGTTCGGATGTAATTATTCGAGAATTTTCAATAGGATCAGAAGGCAAAACAAAACTAGCGGTCATTTATATTGATGGGCTTGCAGATAAAAATTTGCTTCATCAATTTGTATTAAGGAATCTCATGATAGATCTTAGAGAAACACACATATCTGAATCACTTACACAGGAAAGAATGTTCAGCATTTTAAAAAACCATTCTGTAACAACAGGTGAAATCAATGATGTTTCTGATTTTGCTACTCTTTATGAAACCGTTCTAGACGGGGACTCTATAATCTTACTGGATGGAATTAGTAGTGCTTTTAAGATTGGATCAAAGGGTTGGGAAAGTCGAGCAGTCGAGGAACCAACATCTGAACAATTAGTTAGAGGGCCAAAGGAAGGCTTTACAGAAAATATTCGGACAAACACAGCACTTATTCGACGCCGAATTAATGATGTCAACCTAGTTTTTGAATCCACTACCATTGGTAGACGATCAAAAACAGACATTGCGATTACCTATATCAAGGATATTGCGAATGACAAAATTGTAGAGGAAGTCAGATCTCGTTTAAACGAGATTGATATTGATGCTGTGCTTGAGAGTGGCTATATTGAAAGCTATATACAGGATGAAACGTTCACTCCTTTTCCAACTGTGTACAATACAGAACGACCTGATGCAGTAGTAGGTGGACTTCTTGAAGGTAGAGTAGGCATCTTGGTTGATGGTACCCCATTTGTTCTTGTTGTACCTGCATTGTTTATCCACTTTATGCAATCAAGTGAGGATTACTATCAACGTGCTGATATCTCTACCTTGATTCGATTGCTTCGTGTAGGGGCCTTTTTATTAGCCTTATTAACACCTGCTGCATATATAGCTGTAACAACATTTCATCAAGAAATGCTTCCAACAACACTACTGATAAGCTTAACCGCTCAAAGGGAAGGTGTTCCATTTCCAGCACTAGTTGAGGCGTTATTCATGGAGATCACCTTTGAAATTCTTAGGGAAGCTGGAGTACGAATGCCTCGTGCAGTTGGTTCTGCTATATCCATTGTTGGTGGCCTAGTTCTAGGACAGGCAGCAGTAGAGGCAGGTCTTGTATCATCAACAATGGTCATTGTTGTTTCATTAACCGCCATATCAAGTTTTGTAACTCCTAAATTTAATATGGCAATTTCAGTTCGTATGCTACGTTTTGCTTTCATGCTATCAGCTGCAACGTTCGGACTATTTGGAATCATATTAGGATTAATTGTATTGGTTGCACACCTTTGTAGCCTCCGCTCCTTTGGTGTCCCCTATTTACTTCCTTTTGCACCATTTTTGTTAAAGGATCAAAAAGATACGATTATCCGATTCCCTTTATGGTCTATGAAAAAAAGGCCTCAATATGCTAGTGGAGAAAATAAATTCCGAAACAATACAGAAAAGCCTGCACCATAAAGTTGGGAGGTTGCCAACCTATGAAAAAAGGGATTCTATTACTGATGATGATTTCCTTGCTCCTAAATGGTTGCTGGAGTCGAAAAGAGTTAACTGAGCTAGGTATTGTCTCAGCAATGGCAATCGATAAAGTTAATGATGAGTATTTACTAACCGTTCAAGTGGTGAATCCAGGAGATATTGCAGGTAAAACACTTACAACACGGGTTGCTATTTCCACTTATGAATCAAAAGGAAAAAGTGTATTCGAGGCGATTCGAAAGCTTTCGAAAGAATCTCCAAGAAGATTGTACTTTGCTCACTTACGGATTGTTGTAATAGGAGAGGAGCTTGCTCGTGAGGGAATAAGTAAATCTTTAGATTTGATGTCTAGAGACCATGAATTTCGTACAGACTTTTATATAGTTGTTGCAAAAGAACATACTGCCTTTCAAATTGTAAATGTGTTGACACCCATCGAGAAAAATCCTTCTAGTAAAATTTTTAATAGTATTGAGGTTGCTGAAAGGATTTGGGCTCCAACCGTAGGGGTTAAGCTTGATGAGATTATTAATAACTTGACGTCAAAAGGAATAAATCCTGTTCTCACTTCCATTTTAATATCAGGTGATTTAGAAACAGGAGGAGACTTGGAGAATGTTGAAGAAGTACCCTCTCCAGCAACCTTAAAATTAGGAAATTTAGCAATATTTAAGGAAGATAAGCTTGTTGGATGGTTTAATCAAGAAACGAGTAAAGGCTATAATTATTTAACAGATAATGTTAATGGAACCGTTGCTGTTTTAGATTATAAAGAAGGCAATGTGACACTAGAATTTATTAACTCAATTACTAATATTAATGTTGTAACGAAAAATGGTACTCCAAAGATTATTGTAGATGTCTACTCAGAAGCACATATAGGAGAGGTTCAAGCAGAGGTAGACTTATTAAAAGAAGAAAACATAAAGGAATTAGAAGAAATTGTGAATAAACGTGGTGAGAAGGTCTTAACAGAAGCTATAAAAAAAGCACAAGAACTTCAAACTGATGTCTTTGGTTTTGGTGAAGCCATTCACCGAAAGGATCCTAAACTTTGGAAAAAGCTAGAAAAGAACTGGCATGATGAAGGCTTTCCTCAATTAGATTTTCAAATCAACTTTCAAGCCACCATTCGCCGATTAGGAACAAAGAATGAATCTTATCTTAACGAAATGGGAGGTGGCCAATAATGATTATGAAGCTATCACTGTTTATTGGTACCCTCTCATTCATCGGGATTTGGGAAATCCGCATATTTTTTAAGAAGGAACAAAAAAAAGAAATCTTTACATACATAGCGATTCTATCATCAGCTAGTTTCTTGTATATATTATTCTTAAATAATATAGATGTGCCCAATCTACTTAATGGAATTACATTCATATTTGAGCCGATTGGAAAATGGTTAGATAAGATGTTAGGAGGGTGAGGCAGTTTGAGAGACGATTTCAATATATCTGCCTTACAATTTATCGTTCTCGTCGTATTCTTTATTTTAGGCAGTGCTATTTTGTTTGTACCTGCAATATTAACAGGTGTTGCTAAACAAGACGCAGTTTTTGCAAATATTCTCGGCTCTATTCTAGGTTATATAGTAGTCTTTTTTTACTCGAAATTCGCTCTAGTTTTTCCTGAACAGAGTTTTATCGAGGTCATTAAAACAACCTTCGGAAAATGGATTGGAAGTGGGTTCGTATCCATTATATTTATCGTCTATATCTTTTTATGCTCGGTTTTACTATGGGATATAGGTGATTTTATGGTCGCTCAAATATTACCAGGTACACCGATACAAGCCATTTATGTTATGTTTTTAATTGTCGTCGTTTATGTAACGAGATTAGGTATTGAAACCATTGCTCGTACTGCGGAGGTTTTCATGCCATGGATCATTATATTATTTACTCTCTTAATTGTGTTATTACTACCTCAAATCGAATGGAAAAATCAGCTACCTCTATTTGAGAACGGAGTAAAACCTATTATTTACGGCTCTTACTACTTGGTTGGTTTTCCTTATTTAGAATTAATTATTATGCTGATGTTTACTCAGTATCTTAAAGATAAGAAGAAATTAACAAAAAACTTCATCCTCGGAGCAATTATAGGTTCCATTACATTAATTATTCTAACGTTATTTTGTGTGTTAGTTTTAGGACCTGGAATAACCGCTCGAAATGAATACCCTATCTATGATTTAGGTAAGAAAATTAGTATAGCAAAATTTTTAGAAAGGTTAGAGATATTCGTTGCGATTATTTGGTTCTTAAGTATCTTTTTCAAGCTTACACTAACTTTCTATGGGTTATGTCTTGGTTTAACCCAATTTTTAAATATTCGTGACTATAAGGTCATCACAACCCCACTAGCTGCCTTTTTATTTGTATCAACGTTAATATTGATTCCAAATTCCATTTTTTTAAAGAATTACACAACCTATTCAAGTACACCTTTTTTAATCTTCGCGGGACTCTTACTCCCTTTAATTGTATATATATTTGCCCGAAGGAAAAAGAATACAACTCAAAATAAGACTATGAAAGAGCAAGAAAAATCTTGATTCTTTCATAGTTTTTATATGATATCCTTCTTGAATATTAATCCATGTTCTATGTATACCTTTAGGAGTGTTAGTGCTTCTCCCCACCCACTTGCACATTCTATACATGCTTGTATGTCATTTGTAGAAGGTGAATACCCTGTCTCAATAAGCTTTAAAAGTGTGCCATTATTGTAGTTCTCCAATTTGAATGAAACGGTGGTAATATTCTCACCAGGTGACCATTGAAACACAAACGATTTGTTGGGTATTGCTTCAAGAATTTTCCCACCATCTTCAATGGTTACACAATTACTGCCAAAATTTGTCCACTTAAGTTTGATTTCTCCTGTTCCATCAGCGTGTAAATATAATCGTGATTGATTGGTGAACCATGAATTCCAGCCTTCTGCTGTCGTTAGGATTTTATAGACCTCATCAATCTGAGCCCTAATAAAGGTTTGATGCTTTATTTCAATCATCCTAGACCCTCCAGTCTATGAATTTTGCTTTCAACATATTACTCAGACTATTTGAGTGGTTCGCCAGAAACTATATGCCAGTGCAAATGCTTTGAATCCTGATACTTCCCTAAGTTTGTAATAACTTTACATGACCCACGTTCTTCTGTTACAACTGAAGCAACTTCCTTAATAACTAATAATAATTCTAAAAGTAACTCATGGTCTTCCTCTTCAAGGGTAATGAGTGAGGATATATGTTTTTTAGGTATTGCCACAATGTGAGTTGGATAGAATGGGTTTGTATGGTGATATGCTAGTATATTATCTGTTTCTTTCACAATTGTTACAGGGGTATTCCCACTTAATACCTCATCACAATAGAAATCATTTGTCATGATGATGAACTCCTTTCTTTCCTTTCTTTTAACAATTAGAAATCATGAACTCTCATATTCTGATTGAATATAATAAATTGCCTGTTCAGCACCATATCGGGTAACATTCTCTCTAACCTTCATACCGAGACGTTCTAGCAATCTACAAGAAGGAATATTAGCAAGCTGAGTTTCTGCAACTAGTTCTGTTAAGCGTAATTCTTTAAAAGCGTATTCTATTACCTCACCAACTACCTCCTTCGCATAACCTTCTCCCCACCATTGTGGAAGAAATTGATAGGATACTTCTGTTGAAGCACCATCATGATGGGTATCAAGTGAGACACAACCGATAAACATAGATGTTTCTTTCTCTCGAACAACCCAGTAATAGGCTATAGTGTCTTGATGAAGAATATGATGAAAGCTTTTTTGAAATGAAGCTTCTTCTATTACTCCTCCTAAATACTTTCTTACATCTTCATTTAGGTATAACAATTTTACATCGTCAAAATCTTCTAATGTTACTTCAGTAAGCTGGCAACGCTCGGTTTGAATGTTCATTGGAATCTCCTTTTTCCATTTATACCAATATATTACTTTATTTCCACCTTATTGTCTTTACTATCATTCTTGCAAAGGACTTAAAAATCTAGCTGAAAAAATACTTGATTCCATGTAAATAATGATTTTTCACACTCCTTTATCATGCAACTAAAATTCAGAGTTATTGTGACGAACCTAAAAAAAGAAACCTATAGCAAAGGTTTCTTTTACAATACATTAAACCGCTTAATAAGTAATGACAATTCAGATGACATTGTTTTTAACTTATTTGAGTACGATGTATTTTCTTCTGCCGAAGCAGTTTGCTGTTGGGTTGAGGCAGATATCTGTTCAACTTTTGCAGATGCCTCTCCTATACTGATCGAGATATCTGCAATAGAATGTCCAACTAAATCAGCATTTTCATTAATTTCTTTCATCACTGCTTGAAGCTCTTTTATTGCACTTTCTGTTTTTGCTACTTCTCTATCTATGTCTTCGATAGAATTTCCTGCTGATTTTAAGTATAAAAATATAAATAACTATAACTAAAAGGAGATTAAAATAATAATTTGAGAGGAAGTTTAAACTTGAAACCATTTACTGAAGAAGCAATAAAATTCATACAAAGTATACCCAATGGAAGAATTATGACATATGGACAAATTGGCTTTCGAGATGAGGAAGCGTAAATGGAGCAAGTCGCTAGACTAGAAGTAGAGGGGATTGTAGTTGAGCAGGGAGTTATTAATTTACATCAGTATCGATGGGAACCATAACACTAGTCCTACCTTTGTTCTTTCTTACTTTCAAAAAATCCTCTAGAAATCCAAATAAAAGATCCATTAATCAACCCATAATGATTGAACAACAGTGTCTTTCTCTGCTATTTCTTGTAGTATATTTTGCTATCAACAGATAAACAAAAGCAAACACTGTAATAATAAATATAGACTTTACCATGTAAGTCATCTTATAGTTCAAGACAGAATAAAGAAAACTAAGATACTTATCATGATAGTAGTAACTGTTATCATTATGAAACATCTTCGCTTAGGTGTTTTTCTACCCCAGTATAAAAAAACACCAAAAAATAGTAAAAATATTAATACCATTGCGTAATACAATATGTTTAACATAGTCCTTACAGTTGTCCCTTTCTATGTATTTCTTCATAAGGTCTAATTTCTTTATGACTTTACTTTATAGTTTCTTTCCACATCGGTAAATGCAATATGCTTAAAAGAATATTATTCTAGGAAAAAATATAAAGTTGTTCATACTAGACTTTACTCTTTTAGCAAAAGAATGTTTATTTCGAAAGGATGCAATAAAAAAATGGAGCTTCATCTGGATTGCTGAGTACCACTTGAAACGATATTAGAAAGCAGTCATTAATTTAGATTTCTCCTTGAAAGAGGTTATTATAGCCATGAGAATGAACGATCATAAAATTATGCTATGAATATCGTTCCCAAGTTATTACACGTCATCTTTTTTCCTAAATTCCCAATACTCTAATTCTTTGTTAAATAATTCTTCTTATTAACTTTTTTACCTTTCTATTCGATATAATGAATGTACTCATTTTATGCTTTCATACTGTAATCACAAATGTCATTTTGACAGAGTCTTTATCTATGTACGGAAGTTTAGCACACCCAAATTTTCAATACTTGGTATTGCATTTATCAGCTACTAATACAAGCAAAAGAGGTACTTCATATGTTTTCATTACCTAATACTGAGAATCTTTATATCATCGAAGGAGAGTATTCATCTACTGTAGTCGTTGTTTCTGTTATCATTGCATGCTTTGCTTCCTATACGGCATTATCCATGAATGAACGCATTAAATATAATAGTGTATTTCATCGTTATATTTGGTTGGGATTAGCATCGATTGCTATGGGACTTGGTGTTTGGTCTATGCATTTTATTGGGATGAGCGCATTTATGCTTCCGATTCCAATTGAATACGATGTTTTCTTAACGATCGTCTCTATTTTCCCTGCTGTTTTTGCATCTTATTTAGCATTCTATATAGCCAATCGCTCAAATGTAACCCACTGGCCATATATTGTCTCTGCCGTCATCATGGGTCTTGGAATTTCAACCATGCACTATGTTGGTATGGCCGCTATAGAGCTTGATATACCTTATATCTATGATTTTAAGACATTTTCACTTTCCATTGGTATCGCCATTGTCGTTTCTTATATTGCTATTGTTATATTTTCCTTAAAGCATAAATTCATGGCCAACCGACTACTAAAGATGGTAACGGCTATTATTATGGGATTAGCTGTATCTAGCATGCACTATACAGGAATGAATGCCATGATCTGTTATGCCCCAGGACCATTAACTGCAGACTCTAATAACAATATGCATATTACACTTCTAACAATCTCTATAACTGTTGGAATCACGATTATTTTAGCCCTTTCAGCATTATCAAGCTTGCTTGACCGATATGTAGAATACCGTTTTAATTATTTCGATTCTCTTACCTCATTGCCAAACCGTAGACAATTTGAAAAGGATTTGGATCGTTACTACTCAGGAGGTAGCTTAGCCATTATTCAACTGTATAACTTAGATAAATGGAATCATGGATATGGGTACTCTTTTGGCGATGAGATTATAAGATTAATAGGCAATATTATTAAAGAATTCAAGACACCCTTTGGTAATCTGTATCGTATTGATGGAAACCGTTTTGTTATTTTCCTTGATCACCGATATGATGTATCTGTTCTAAAAGCATCTCTAAAGGACATTTCTGAACAACTAAAGAATCCCATTACAATAGAGCATCAGAAATTAATTATTGAAATGGTAACAGCAGTATCTACATCTATGAAGGGTGAGAGTAAGCAAAAGTTATTTGCCAATGCTTCTGATGTGTTTCATCATGCTTCTCAGGATGATTATTTTCAAATTATCGAATATGATCCAACGATTCATACGTACTCTTTTGAAAAACAATTAGCACAGGAAATTGATGTTGCCATTAGCAATGATGAATTATTCCTCGTCTATCAGCCGAAGGTTTGTTCAAAAAAACGAGAAGTTGTAGGAGTAGAAGCACTACTAAGATGGAACCATCCTGTTCATGGTTTTATATCACCAGGTGTGTTTATCCCAATTCTTGAAGAGAGTGGAAAAATGTATGAAGTTACTGATTGGATTGTAGCGAAAGTTTGTACGCAAATTGCTTTATGGAACGAGCGTGAAGCTAACAGCTACCCGGTTTCTATCAATATCCCAGGGCCTTATGTGACTTCACCACAACTTATGAGGGTTCTAACTGAGAATGTTGCTATCCATCAAATTGATAGCCGCAATATTGAACTTGAAATAACAGAAACTAGTGTGATAAATAATATTCAGTCTGCTATTAAAGCCATTCAAGAATTTAGAGATTTTGGTTTTTCAGTTGCATTAGATGATTTTGGAAAAGGAGTATCCTCCCTCTCCTACTTAAAGCTTCTGCCCATTTCAACATTAAAAATTGACAAGTCATTTATTGATGATGTTCCGGGTTCAGAGAAGGATTCGTCAATCATAGAAGCCATTATCTCCTTAGGTTCTTCTCTTAACCTAGATATTGTCATAGAAGGGGTTGAAAGCGAGGATCAAGTACGTTTCTTAACTTCCATGTCTGAGCTTCCAATTATTCAAGGTTACTATTTTTCAAAGCCTTTAAAGGAAAAAGATCTTACTGATTGGTTTCATGAGTTCTACTCTACAACCTGATAATAAGACAATTTGGCCTCTCATCCATTCATTATGATTTACGAAAGATGAGAGACCATTTTTCTATGAAGGGAATATATAAGGTTGAAGAGCTATTAGTATATCGTACTCCTTCAATATCACAACGATATTCTACTAATATAGAGGTTATGATTTCTTATTCTCGAAACAAGTGATAGAGCATACGATTCTTATCTTCAAAAAATTGACTCATAATCTTAAAATGACTAGTTTCCTCTAACTTTACCTCTTCTATATTATCTGCAGTAAGCTGAATAATTTTTGCATCTGGATATGCCATTAGTATGGGAGAATGTGTTGAGATAATAAATTGTGAGCCATCTTGAACCAACTCATGTATTCTTGAAAGCATTGACATTTGTCTAAGAGGAGAGAGTGCCGCTTCAGGCTCATCTAAAATATATAAGCCCTTGCCACTAAAACGATTCATAAATGCAGCAAAAAAAGATTCACCATGTGACTGTTCATGTAAAGAAACACCACCATACGAATTGATGATCTTTGGTCCTCCCCCTTCTTTATCTAATTCTTCTATATTTGTAGCAAGATTGTAGAACGTCTCAGCGCGAAAGAAGAAATGATCTTTTGGCTTATGGAGTCCTCTTATAACCTTCAGATAGTGATCAAGATTTGAATGAGAGTCATAGCTTGAGAAATTAAAATTTAACGTTCCTCCCTCAGGGTTAAAACCTAATGCAATCGCTATCCCTTCTAAAAATGTTGATTTTCCCATACCATTTTCTCCAACGATATACGTAACATTTGGATGGAAGTGTAGTGTATCAACTAGCTCTTTGACAACAGGTAAATTCAGAGGGAAACCGTTAAATGATTCTATTAATTCTTTCTTTAATTGTACGCTTTTTACATATTGGTTTTCGTGACTCAGTTTCATAGTATTTCCCTCCACTCCTTATGTAATGTTTTTATAATAGATGATTGTACTTTCTAGTTCTCCATTAGCTGATTGTGCAAATCGTGGAATACTTCCTACCTCGATATAATGTAGAGACTTATATAAAATATTGGAAGGGTCTCCTTCCCTCGTATCCAATATGATCAGTGAGCGGCCGAGCTGCTTCGCTTTTTCTTCAGCTGATTCCATTAGCTTCTTGGCAATTCCTTTTCTGCGATACGCTGGATGGGTCATTAACTTGGCTATTTCGGCACGATGTTGACCATTTTCCTTCGTACATAAATGCAATTGAATGGTTCCAACAATGGTACTATCAATGATTGCAATGAATAATAAAGTTGAAGGATTCATCACTTCAGCCCAGTAAGCTCTTGCAGTATCTACATCTAATGGAGGTAAGAAACCAATAGATGCACCGGTATCCACTACAAGCTTCAATAGATTGACTAGTTCATCAAGTTCTTGATCGATCGTTCTAAGTTCTTTTAATTCCATAAGGGCATCTCCTTTTTAATTGGAATGGGTACTTTTGAAGAAGCCTACCTTAATTGGATACGCGTTACATTCCTAACTTTTTATGTGTAACAAATAAGCTTTCAAGGTCACCAACTATCTTCTACCTCATATTTCTTTTGCATTGAATCAGAAGGGTGTAATTGCTCCCCTTCAATAATAATGGCCATCAGCCCAAGATCTGTTACAGTTTCATGCCATTCACCTTTCTCCCAGAAAACAGCATCACCAGGACTTACCATATGAAACCTATCTTCTGCTCCTCGTACCTTACCCTCTCCACTAACAATGAGTAAAAGCTGCGATTCAACAGCTTTGTGATAGCCAATTGTTCCATTTGATTCAAGATGCATACAACCAATATGTACTGGATTATCCGTTGTGATAATCCTAGACATTATAAAGTCTGAATGAAACATGACTATTTTTTTCCCTACTTCTTTTGAGAATCGATATATTTCCATGGTAAACCTCCTTATCAATAAAAACACGTAACTACATTCTCTAGCTTTCACTAATTTCCCTTCTAATTTTTCGCGATAGAGATACATTTAGTTACCTCCAATCGTTTACTAATTTCCACTTCCGGAAACACTAGTTAAACTCGTTTCTTTTCCATTTTTAACTACATCAATAGAATCATAGGCATGGTCTAATGTAATTTCATAGATAAGTGAGTTAGGTATGCTTTCACTATAGCCTTTATTCGACTGCTTGGTTTCCACAAAGATATTTAGAATATCTTTAACCCCCTCAACGTTAAAATTAGTAATTTCATAGGGCTTCTCTCCATTTAACACATTGACTTCATTTAAAAAAATATAAATGATTTCTTTATTATAAAAGTATAGATGTGTACCATTGGTGTCTTCATTAAACTGAATGAATTCTTGCACTGCAGGGTCAAGTTTTCCCCTCTCTTCAATTTGGTCTACATGTAACTCATTTGACATCAGTTCTTTTGAATGACATCCACTAAGAACCACTATAATGAGGACTAGTACAAGAATTCTCTTCATTATAATTCCCCTCTTTTTATCTGAAGTAGTTAAGATTATACCACCATATTTTTCCTTTTTATATAGTTCAATCCATGTTCTAAAAAAAGAACCCAAAACGGATTCTAATTAGTTATTAATCTTATTCAATATAGCTGTTGGATTTGTTGTATACAGGATATACGATTGCAACTTAGTCTTAATGACTACTCGATCTGTTGTTCCATATGGGGTACCAATTCTTATTGCTTCTTTAATTTCTCCACCATATGTATCATCTAAGTACACATCAAGAATATCAAATAAAGGGATTTCTAATTTTGATAATTGCCATCTAATCGTTAGCAGCTCTTTCGTTTTTTTTATGTTTATACCAAGCATCATAGTAAATCACTCCTTCATTATAATACGGGCTTGGTATAATAATGGTTTCAATAAATTAACGGATGGCCACGAATGTAGGTTGATATAGAACAATCACATGATTCATTCTCACTGTTTTCTCCACTTTTATTCTGTCTTTATAAAAAGGAGCTGAAGTAGTTCTCCATGCTCCTTTTTATTATATTAATAATGGCTCTTTATTTCGAAACGATTGGGATCCACACCTCAGAATGATAGGCGGTACTTGTCACATCACCTTCTGGATATGATTCCAATTGTGGACCCTCCGCAGGTTTATACCCAGTAGAAGGAAACCATTCAGTAAACACGCGATCCCAGACTTGTTGAATGGCATGAGGCATTGCACCAATTGATTCAAACACCGCCCATGTTTGTGACGGAATCTCAATTTCCTCGATGTTTTCTAAATCAATCGGCTCACTAGGCTTTTCAATTCCGATAAAATAAACAAACTCATTTGAATCGGAGTTAAAATCAGTACATACACCAACAACACCTAGATCCCCTGCGTAGGCTGAAAGATGATCTGTAAAGCCATTTGTGTTTACCTCATCCCAGAACTGGGGAATTCTTTTCAAGTTCTCACCATTCTCCATAGAAACTGTTATCCCTTGACCAACAACTTGAAATGATGGTTTCTCTAAGATCTTGTAATTCATTTCTTCTACTCCTTTTAATTGAATTTGAAAAGAGAGCTTCGGATAGGCTTTTAACGTACTCCCAGACGACCGCGCTTCAGAAGGACTAATACCATGAGCCTTTTTAAACGCTTTAGAAAATGCCTCTGGTGTTTCATACCCATACTTCAATGCAATATCAATGACTTTTTGGTTATGAAATGCCAGTTCTTGAGCGGCAAGAGTAAGTCTTCGTTTACGAATATACTCTGCTACTGTTACTCCTGTCACCATATGGAAAAGCCTTTGAAAATAAAACTTTGATGTTGCGGCTGCTTCTGCAATATCATCCATTGAAAGCTCTGAATCTAATCGTTCTTCAATAAACTGAATGCTATCCATCAGCCTTTGTAAGCCATCCATTGTAACAACTCCTTTTCTACCTTCAATATACTAGGAGCACATCCTTGCATCCGGTCATTTCGTGCTATCTTTAAACCGATTTTCAATCATTTTCATCTTTTTTGAAAAGTTATCATGGTTAGCGTTACATGAGATTTCGTTTTCAAAACTTACTCAGGTACTAGACTATGAAGTCATGACATCATGCATCGGACATTTATTCCGTTATTTCATAAAAAATACTAGCTTTCAAGGGAGACTCGGACATCTATTCCGTTATACGTCCAAAATACTCCGGATCCCCCTCTTTCCCTAAGGAATAACGGAACAAATGTCCGCCACCTCATCAAATTTGTTGTTATTCGCCTAAATAGCGGACTAAATGTCCGCTTCAGCCCCAAACAACATAAATCTGCAATAAGCTTCACCATTTGACACATTCCTTAACCACTACATAAATCAAAACGCTTGGCCATGAGACTCTTCCTCTAACCAAGCATTTAAGACATTAGTATTAAAATCAATACAAAAGTAATTATATATTTGCATCGGTTGTATTTGAATTAACTCAAAGCTAGCATCTTCTTCTTAATATGCCTTTGCCCAATACACTAATGATGAAGCCTCTTTACCACAACATACACATGTATCTGAAATGGCTTCTTGTTCAAATGGCATACATCGAGAGGTAGCTCCTGTTTCTTCTTTAACCTTGTCCTCACAAGCTCTCTCTCCACACCACATTGCTTTTACAAAGCCTGTTTTAGACTCGAAGAATTCTTTTAGAGAGGCAAAGTCCAACACCATTTCTGTATGTTCCTCTCGATGTTGTCGTGCTCTTTCGAATAATTTTTTTTGTATTTCGTCTAGTAGTGATTGAATTTGTCTTTCTAGATTTATAAGAGATACCGTGATCTTATCACCAGTGTCACGACGAACAAGCACGACTTGCTCCTGTTCTATATCACGAGGACCTACTTCAAGTCGAATTGGAATTCCTTTCATTTCATACTCATTAAACTTCCAGCCTGGCTTTTTGTCACTTGCATCAATATCAACACGTACGACGTCTGATAATTGTTTTTTTAGGCTGTATGCAAAATCCAATACCCCTTCTTTATGCTGTGCTATTGGTACAATCATCACTTGAGTTGGTGCTAATCTTGGTGGAACGACTAACCCACGATCATCCCCGTGTACCATAATCATTGCTCCGATGATTCTTGTCGTAAATCCCCAAGATGTTTGATGAACATATTGAAGACTTCCTTCTCGGTCCGTAAATTGAATATCAAATGCCTTTGCAAATCCATCACCTAAATAATGAGAAGTACCTGATTGTAGTGCCTTTCCATCGTGCATTAAACTTTCAATGGTATATGTGTATTCTGCACCTGCAAATTTTTCTTTATCTGTTTTTTGACCTTTGATTACTGGGATGGCAAGATACTCTTCACAGATTTCAGCATACACTTTTAGCATTTTTATTGCTTCTTCATCTGCTTCGTCCTTTGTTTCATGGCATGTATGACCTTCTTGCCATAGAAACTCAAGTGTACGTAGAAAGGGACGCGTCGTTTTCTCCCAACGCACGACATTCGCCCATTGATTATAAAGCTTTGGTAGATCACGATAGGAATGAATAATGTTTTTGTAATGCTCTCCAAATAGAACCTCTGAGGTTGGGCGTACAACTAATCGCTCGGTTAATTCTTCATCTCCACCATGTGTCACCCACGCAACTTCTGGAGCAAAGCCCTCGATATGGTCTTTCTCTTTATTTAATAAGCTCTCTGGAATGAATAATGGCATATACACATTTTCATGTCCTGTTTCCTTAATACGTTTGTCCAGTTCATTTTTGATGTTATCCCATATGGCATATCCGTATGGCCGAATAATCATGGAACCACGGACACTAGAATAATCTATTAATTCTGCCTTTGTTACGATATCCGTATACCATTGAGCAAAATCCTCATGGCGACTTGTTATTTTTTCAACAAAACCTTTTGACATTACGTTCCACCTCATTATGATTTACATGATACAAAAAAGCTCTGCCTTAAATTAGGGACCATTTCTGGCGGTACCACCCTAATTTAAAGCAAAGCTTTACACTCTTCCATGGTAACGGTATTGAACCGCTATGTCTTCAAGCTATCCGACACAGAACTCAGAGGCAGGTTCAGATGCGCAACTATAGCTACCTTTCACCAATTGGTAGCCTCTCTATAATAGGCACTCTCATCTTACTAATCCTCTTCAATGCTTCATTATTTTAGAAAATCATATAGAATTCGATTCATATTGTCAATATGTAATTGATCTAATTTACAAATATATTTTTTATTATTTGAAATAATACCCTTGGAATGAAGAGGATGATGCTTGCAATAAAATCGGCGATTGCATAATCTCGAACCTCTCGAAAAAAATCTACTATCCCTGATAAAACTCTTCTTCTTCTCATCTTGCACTTCCTATTTCTTTTGTTTGAATTTCCTTGTTAAGCAAGCAGAAACAACGATAGAAAAGATATCACGAGCTGTCTTTCAAAAGCTTATTTTATTACACTATTAATAGCTTTTCCGTTTTCCAGCCCAGAACCCTATTGTCCCGAAAAATAGGTTATTCAAAACGAGAAATAGGGTTAATAATGGATGTTCCGTTACAAAATTAATTACAAAATCTGTTCCTATGTATAACCCCTTTGAAATGGATTCAACTGTAGAGATAAAGAAGGGAAGTAATTTTCCATTTTCGAGTAGAATATAAAGGTATACGATAAAGCCAATGACAAATGCAAAGAACAGAAGCCTAATCAATCGAATGACTGTAAAAGACACTTCACTGTTAGAATGAGTGGTTTTTGAAGTGGACTTGTTCATTTTTCTCACTTTTGTTTTTGCCATATTGTATCCTCCATCTATTACAAACCTTTTTTATATGTTCTAGGCTGTAAAAGAGAATCCCTTTCTGCAGACAAAAGTTACTAGAATTCAACTTTTTAAGACAAAAATCATGTAACACAATTGAGTTCGAGTTCAAAATCCACTGCTCACACCAACTTCAGGTTTTGTTTTCACATTGGACTTTACAGTTGGAAATACATCATCTATCCATTTGGAGAATTTCCCCTCTAAATGATTTACTACAGAATCCTGAACGTTTCTTTATAAATAACATATTAAAAAACTAGACAATTTAATTCCACCAAGATGGTTGATTTCATACCTACTTAGTAATTTTTTCAAATTAACCCTAGAATATTCAACTATTGTTAAGTCTTTTCAAGAATAAATCCGAAGTAAAAATAGCGCAAATTCAACTAAGAATGTGCGCAATAAAATATAAACTTATATTCATTTTCTGTATTTAAATCCCAAAGTAAAGAAACCACCTATTACCTCTTGTTCTTGTTCTTTTCCTTTTTCCCTTTAAAAAACCTGTAAGAAACATATGCGACATATAATGGTGTCGCTACATAAATTAGATAAGGAAAATTCTCATATGTTCCACGGTAAATAACGTATAACAAACATCCTAGAAAAAGGGTAACAATCGTTCCATATTTAGGAAGTGGCACTTCTTTTAGACTAGGTATTCTAAGCTTACTTATCATTAGGAAGCAAAGTGAAGTGAAAATTACTGTTAGGATGATATCTGGGAGCTCATCACCGAACAGTGTTAATAAGGCTAGTATTCCTCCAGCTGCCGTTATTGGTATACCGATAAAATAACTTAGAGATGACTTATCAGAGCTCACATTAAAACGAGCCAATCGAAATGCACCAAATAATGGGAATAGTCCTGCTACAAAAAAGCCTAGGATATCAAACTTATAAAAATAAGTGTAATACACTAAAAATGAAGGTGCGACACCAAATGTAACAATATCAGCAAGTGAATCCAATTCCTTGCCAAGTGTACTATCAGCTTTTAACATTCGAGCCAGTCTTCCATCCATACTGTCTAACATCATTCCAATGAGAATTAAGATCGCAGCATTATTGTATTGACCCTTGGCTGCGAATCCGATTGAAAGAAAACCACAATACAAATTTCCCAATGTAAACATATTTGGAATACTTTTTAATAATCTTTGCTTCATTGTCAGCCTCCGTGCCCCAAAATCGTGACATACTTTATCTAAAAAATGAAACCTAAACAGGTGATGTTTAGGTTTATAATTGAATATTATACCATTTGTTTTATCTTTCCCATAACTGAGTTATTTTTTTTCAGTCGTTGTATCCATATCCTTGCTTCTCTTGTATCGTCTTTGTGCATTCAGAACAACAAAAAATAATAAAATCCAGATAATTGGACGAGACTTATCAAAGGTTTCTGGGGGCTCCC
The DNA here is from genome assembly GCA_003667865.1 of Rossellomorea marisflavi. Lineage (GTDB taxonomy): Bacteria > Bacillota > Bacilli > Bacillales > Bacillaceae_B > Rossellomorea > Rossellomorea marisflavi_C. The sequence goes on from CP033051.1 coordinate 3,780,833, forward strand.
CTCCAAAAAATTGAACAGCGATAATCAGCCCAACTAAAAACACACCATAGAATAATTCCTTTTGCCAACTAATCTTAGCTTGTCCCCTCGGTAGTCTCAATCTAGCTACAACAATTAGGATCAGCACGACCAACCATGCAATAAGAAAAACAGCATTCGGAATAGCGCTTAGCGCCCCAAGCTCTGGAAATGAAATACGTAGTATTAATCCTGCCATAAGTAAAATATTCAGAGTATCTAAAAGTAATATCAAAGCTTTAATTTTCAATCTAATCTTCCTTCCACAAATAACAAAGCACCTCTATCATGATAATCAATTATAAAGGTTCCGTAAAGTCGCTAATTTTGATATCATAACACACCCAACCTAGAAGTTATGTTATGTTCGTAGTAGCTTCTAGCGAACAAACAAGGTTTCTGCCTGCGTGCTTTGCTTTATATAGTGCATCATCTGCTTTTTCAAATAATAGATCTGGTGATTCATTTCCATTTTCAAAGGTAGCTACTCCGACGGATACTGTTAAACGAATCGTATGATTATTAGGTAATACAAATGGAGTATCTTCTACGGTTTTACGAATCCGTTCAGCAATTTCACTTGCTTGCTCACGGGAGCAATTTGGAAGCAGAATTGAAAATTCCTCTCCTCCATTTCTAGATACAATATCCATTTCTCTAGTAGATACTGTTAAGATTTTCGCAAGCTGCTTCAAGACTTCGTCGCCAGCAGGATGACCGTAATTATCGTTAATCTGTTTAAAATGGTCTGCATCTACCAAACACATTGCACAGGCTCCATTATTTTCAATTGCCTTCTTAAGCATTTCATTATAATAGTGATCAAATGACCGAACATTAAATAAACCTGTTAACGAATCACGTTGTGAGCTTTCTTTATATTGATAATACCGTTCAGTGTTTCTTCGAATATAAAGAACAAAATAAAAGGTTAGAAACCCACCTACAAATGTACTGATGATATGAAAAATGGCAAAGTCTAGAACGAGTGCAAAATTCTCTGAGACGATATATAAAGCAAGTGAAAATAAAAATTGACTATAAACAAGCAGAAGTGTCCATTTTTTCCACCTAGTTGTCTTAATAAAGTAGACAATAATACTTGCCCCAATGGCAATGGCTATCATCATAAAAAAGGAAACAATCGAAGAGAGATTAACATCAAAAAGAAATCTACCAGTTGATACAACAACTCCTCCAAGGATAGCAGGAACTGGACCGCCGAAATAGGCGACTAAAACGACTGGGATATGACGCAAGTCCAAAAAAGTCGTATCATTTACTTGTATGCTGTAGAACATTAGAACAATCCCAAGTAGTCCCGCAATAATACCATCAAGTATTTTTATAATGAGTGGGGATTGAAATGTTAATCTGTTTTTCCTAAATAGTTGATGCCAAATAAATGTAAACGACATTAAGATTGATACGTTTACAACTAAATCACTAATCATATGAAACCTTCCTTATAGAGCCTATATTTGAAAATTGTACCACAAATAGGGTTATTTTTTTATAGATAGAGTAGTTTATTTTTCACATATATATAACTATTTATGTAAAAATGTATGTATGACGGTAAGACTCAAGAATAGATCCTGATTCTCGTTCCTCTCCCTTTGCATCCAAGGGAAAGGAAATAAACCTCCTCTTCACTTTTCTAATGCGACTTCCCTTCCACTCGATAATGAAACTAGGACTAGAATCACCCCCCTAGCCCGCAATTTTTGATGAGTTCCAAACAGATGAGTGAACATATTATGTAGAACAATCTTAGCTTGAGAATTATTGTATATACTTCTGAACACTCATTTTTTGAGTGAATAAAAAATTGAGATGCTCCAAAAAGCACCTCAATACTATAGATCTATGCTCTGATTTCATTGCTAAGGTCCACTTTATGTTGACCTTTTTTCGTTCTAGTAAATAGGTAGAACAATGGTGTATCAAGTAGTGCAATAACCATCTTTACTGCAAATTGAGAGACGATCATAATCCAAATATTTGGAACTGTACCTATAAAGGCAATTGTAATAAATATGCTCGTATCAATAAGCTGAGATGGAATGGTACTTAAGTTGTTACGAAGCCATTTATGTTTGTTATTTGTGCTATTTTTTAATTTAGAAAACAAATAGACATCCACATGTTGTGATACGAGATAGGCTGCCATACTCGCTAGAACAAAACGAAGGTTTTGTCCTAATAGGGTATCGTATGCTGCCTGTGCTTCTCCTGCGAAGGGAGCAGCAGGTAGAAATTGTCCAACTAGTATCATAACACTTGCAAAAACTTGGGCTACGAATCCAAGTAAAACTGTTTGTTGTGCTTGTTTTGTTCCGTATTTTTCATGAATAATGTCAGTAAAAAGAAACGAAAACGCATACGTAATAACAGCTGCAGGGACCATGAAATTGTCACCAAATGCAACAATTTTACCTGCAATGACATTCGCTACAACAATGGATGTTGCAAATAGGACATTTAATAACAATAAGTCTTTAGGCAACGTTATATTTTGGTTCATTCGCTTGCTGCCTCCCGAACGGCAGTCGTTTGTAGCTCAATCCCACCACGTGGTGTTTGAAATACATTCACTGTTACCTTTTTCGGACTAATGGCGTACACAACATCATCCGCGATGTCAGCAGCTAAGGATTCACAGAATGCACCATGATCACGATATGACCAAAGATAGAATTTCAGTGATTTGGATTCAATACACTTTTTGTCTGGCGAATAGATGATTTCGACCCGCCCAAAATCAGGCTGACCTGTTTTCGGACAAACTGCTGTGAATTCTAATGCACGAAATGTGATTTCTTGAACATTCGGCGCGTCAAAGCTTTCTGCTTTTAACACCTCACGTCCCTCTTGAACACTTTGCGGTCGTGGCATTGGACCAGACCTTGGTAAATAATAATTTTCCATTTTTCCTCACTCCCTAGTTTTGTTAAAGCAGGATTTTACGAACTGCTACCGTCATACTCTTTTAAAAACGGCTTTTCTAGTATATCATGAGCCTTCTAGGGTGGAAACAAGAAAATATATTATGCAAAAAAGATGAGACCTCCTAATGAAAGAGGTCTCACATTTCTATTATATTTGTTGCACAAGGTAATTGTTATGAAAAAAGGTTATGAATTCAACAAGCAATTTAAAGTGAATGACAGATAGTTCATTAAAGAACAGGTAATTCAATAGAAAAAATTGTTCCCATGTTAGGAGTACTTTCAACTTCAATGCTACCTTTATGCTCACGAATAATATTGTATGAGATTAGTAACCCGAGGCCAGTACCATTTTCCTTTTTTGTAAAGAATGGCTCACCTAATCGTTCAATTTCTTGAGATGACATCCCGCAGCCATAGTCTTGAATCTCAATTATGACCTTTCCTTGTTTACCATGGACCCTGATGTTAATTTTTTGACCTTGTTCACTTGCATCAATTGCATTCTTTATAAGGTTGATTAACACTTGCTTTACCTGAGCTACATTACATTTTATATTTATGGGATTCGTTAAATTATTTTCTAACTCTAACCAAATACCTCTAAGATTTGATTCAGGCAATAGTAAAGATACAACTTCAGAAACCAATTGGAAACCATCAAAAATTTCTTTTTTATTTTTAACTGGTTTTCCTAGTAATAACATCTCACTTGCGATTGCTTCAATACGACCAATCTCTGACTCCATAACCTGAATATACTCTACTTTTCGTTCAGGTGTATGCTTTAATAAGCTAAGGAAACCTTTAATAGCTGTCAATGGATTTCGGATTTCATGTGCAATTCCCGTTGCGAGCTGCCCAACAATATTTAACTTTTCTCTTTGAAGAAGTTCGTTTTGTTCTGCTTCTCGATCGGTCATGTCCTTGCAGATACAGAACCATCCACCTGATTGACACTTAGATATTGTACATTCTACTAAAAGGAATTCTCCATTTTTCTTTCGTAAGTGCTTTACACTTATACTTTCCTTTAAATCTTCCTCTTGTAATCTCCTAAGCTCAGAATTAATAAATGCCTGGTTTAATTGATCAAAAAGCATACTTAACTCTTCACTTATAATTTCTTCTTGTTTATATCCAAGAAGTGATTGAATATTTGCTGATACCTTTTTACATACTCCATTATCCTCTAGTATAAATACGAGATTACCGCTATGTTGAAAAAGAAATTCAAAGTCTTGCTCAATAGAATTGATCTTCTTATCTATGTTAAAATCAACAGCACTACATGCAGTAGGTTCTTTCATTAATCGCAGGCTAGAGTCTCTGTTACCTTGCGAGTAGTTAGTCTTTTGATTGGCTAGACCTTCACTCTGTTCATCTTGATTCTTTTCCATTTCTACCTCCTGCTACGAATGTGGTTCTTACTAGTACCGATAGTATAAGTAACGTTTCATTATATGTTTGGCTTACTATAAATATCACTAATCTAGTTAAAAAAATGACCTAATCTCACTATGTGAGATTAGGTCATGAAATGGCTTGATGTCCCTTCATTTACCTTTTTGAGAGTTTAAAATCATGCATATAGTTGAAAAGTCTTCATGTAAGTGCCAATCAACGAAAATTTGATCAATTGATTCGCCAAATACTTTTCGATAGTTTATGTCGTAAGTGAAATATTTTTTTTCAATTTCTGATTTTGTAATTCGAAGTTCCGATTCAAAGCCTTTTTTTATCAGCGCTTTTTCAAGTACTGTTAAAATACCTCTTCGTATGCATACATAGATACTAGGAGTAATTTTATATACAGTGGTTTGTTCTGGAACTTTCTGTACCACTTTAGAAATCCGATTCACTTCTTCAATAATTGTAGATGATTCTGGAAAATCTGATATAACATCCTGCTCATTTTGGAGATGTATAAGTATAACACCTGTATTTCTTTCAAAATCCCAATCATGACTAATTTTCTCAATATCTTGCTGAAGTCGTTCCTCTACGACCCCTTTAAGCTGGGATAATAGCCCATTCACAACAGTATTTCTTGATAAATAGGCGGTATCAATCTCACCCTGTTTCGTGAGTGCAATCTCAAGTGGGGAGATAAACTCTTGTATATGTATCACTAGGAAAGGATATTCATGATAAGCCCGACATTGCTTCGGACCTTTTCCAAATTCCTTACGAAGTAATTTACTTGTATAACTACTTATGTATTGTAACTCGTCTTGCACGCTTTCTTCATCCTCGTTGTACGGGGGAACAAAACAGTTCCTATTCACTGACTTCCTATGACAATGAACGGTTCTTATTGTATCACATCTCCGATTATTTTTAATACTAGTTTGTATAAAAAACACGGAAATATGCATAAAATAATATATTTGCTTGTTCCTTTTCTATATATATATCCAAAATCTTATGAAGCTCAAACTTATTCATCTAAAATAATTAAACAAAGAAAGGAGCACCACCGATTGATGGTACTCCAAACCACTATCTTTTAATGAAGGTGTTCAGTAAAACAAGTTAAACATTATAGGATGTTTAAAGATATAAGCAAAGCAACAAGAATTTGTAGGAATAGTTGTACGGTTACTGCAACATCAGTATTACGCGTTCTTACTTCAACTTTACAAGAGTCTTCAATGATTGTACGCCCACGGTTCACTTGAGCATTCTTAGTATACTGTAATAGCTCTTGGTAAATTTCTTTAGATGTTTCAGCACTAGCAATTGAGATGTTAATGACAATCGCAATTAATGCTTGAATTGCTACTTGGATATTTACTCCGACTTGTGTGTCAGATGTGCTTACTTGCACACCCTCAGAGTTACGAACAACAATAAGTTCATCCGTAACTTGGTACGTTTTGCTCACTTGATCTGCCACTTGCGCTGTATCCTTGAATAAAGGATGAACACTATTCGGATCTAATGCATTCCATCCACATTTATTCTCTGCCTGAACATCCGCAACGTTGTCATAGCAATAGTTATTTCCCATTATTCATTTTCCTCCTTTTTATCGTTCGCGGAATCAAGGAATTGTTGCACATTTCCTTGTAGATCGCTCACCATTTTTAGAATTTCTTGTCTTTCTTCTTCTGATGGCCCTTCGACTTGACTTAGGTCAACCCCATGCTTCTTAAGAATGCTTTTTACAAGCTGATTCATAAGAGGGTTGGAATATTGTTTAAGATCATCTAGACTCATTTCAAATTCCCTCCTTTATGTGATTACACTATTACTCTATGAAATTAGGGAAAATGAGTATGGACGAGTATCCTAATCTAGTGAAAATGTGCTAGTAACTAGTAGATATGCAGGAGTAACAAAAGTATATAGACATAGCAAAAACGCCTAAAATTTAGGCTGTGAAGAGGAATTATAGAGGGACGGACCTAATAAAAAAACCGAAAAACCTCTAGGATTTCTCAGTTTCTACAATATTTTTCTTACCAAAGGCTGTTGAACAAACGCTTTTCAATTAAATCGGTATCTATTGGACATTTTTTCGCATCTCTTCCATATTGCCATGCCCAAACATTTGCTTGTACACCCTCTTGTCAATAGAATGCCTACTATACTTATTCAAGTTTTTCACAAGAGGGACGGACCTTATTTCGTGTTCACTACTCTTCCTGTTTTGATTTTCTCAAAATAACAATGATACCGTAGATAACACTAAATAAAACGAATGCGATTAGTTCAAGAGATAATATATACCATGGATATGGCCCTAGATAATCAATTGGACTTGCATTCTGTGGCTTCTGTGTAAGAAACATATAATTAGATCCTAGCAGTTTATTTATTATATAGACGAAAACGGCAATAATATTTAGAGTTATGAAGGATTTAATAAGAGAAGAAAAGGTAGGAATGTACTCTTCTATCCACACCATATAAAAACAAGAAATGACAATAGCGATATGTGCAATAAAAAACTGATAGAAGCGGAAATGTGGAAAACCAAAGAATAGTTCTGGTGTAATCATTGCTATTAATGCCCCTGACATACTAACAAAAAAGGCAACTTCAAAGATTCGGTAGCTTTTTGTAATGAGCATAATCGTGCATAGATAAAGAGATATAGAACATAATTGAAATGGTAGGTTTATGGTAGGATCCCATTTCCCATGAGCGAGATACCAAACGTGAAAGCCAACTTCACCAAAAAATAGTGAACCTATTAATAGATAATTCATTGGTTTTCTATAATCTTTTTTTATACGATTCTTAAATGAATATAACAATACCAACAATACTAGTGTAATGATAAGAACAACCAAATGTGAAATTGAAAATAATTGAAACGGATAATCCTCGTACCGAAAACTAAAAAAAGTATCCATATTCACAAATCCAATCTTTAAAGGAGTAGAGGCTACATTTCACATTAGCCCCTATATATTTTATACAAATTCTTTTGTTGCATGCCAATCCATCATGTTGATCCATTGTTTTTATTTTAGGCAAAACAATGGACCGATGATTTGTGGGTTCCATCTCAGAAGGAACTAGAGCTTAGAATCCTACCGAAGTGAAGGCAAACTATTTCTTTAGTTACTTTATCCATCAGAACGTAATTACAACTTATCCACCAAACCAACTATTTGCTTTTACACGTTCTTCTTCATGAAGGATACGTTCATTTTCGATTCCATCTTGGAAATGATTTCTACTCTTAGAACGAACAAATCCACTAACAACACCAGCAACAATTACAAAACCAATTAGACCCCAGATCATGTATATCCCTCCTTAGATTTTCGAGAAAAAAGCATCTATTTATATAGTAGTACGTTTCAAGGTTAAAAAAGTTTCAATGCATATTCATTTTGTCATCTTTATCATTTTACCTTATTATGGAATTGAATGAAACCTCACAAGTAATTAGTCGTATTATTAGTAACTATATTTTTAGGGTGGGAGAAGCTATGTTGTCTTCAGAAATGGAAAACAAAGTTACACAATTTGTATCAATATATGAGCAGATAAAGAGTGAGCTTGGATGGGGGGCTCCAAACAAAGAAATCATGATGCTTGTAGCTTCAATGTACGTTTCATCAAATCAGTCATTTCACTTAAGACGGTATATAACGATATGTGAAAGCATTAAAGAACAAGTAGGGTTTTTCTCAACATTAAAAGGCTACGAGAGGTATTCAATAGCAGCACTATTAGATATTCATTTTGACAACCCACAACATGAATTTAAGACCTTAACAGAATTATATAATAAACTGATAGAAAATGGTTTTCAAAGAGGGATGTTTTCCTATATCGCTGCAAGTGTGTTTCTAACAAATAAATCGCAGTTCGAATACCAAGATTCTAGTATTGAAAGAGCACACACTATCTATAAGGCGATGAAACAACATCACTTCTTTTTAACAGGACAGAGTGACTACCCTTTAGCTGTATTGCTGTCGCTACGCACTGGTAATATTGACTCCCTTATGATGCTTGTGGAATCGTATTATGAACAGCTTCATTCATTAGGATTCAAAAAGGGCAATGATCTTCAATTTTTAAGTCATATCCTTTCCCTAAACTGTAAAGAAGAAGGTTCTAAGCTCACACACCAATGTATGAACATTTTTGAGGAGTGTAACCGCATTGGATTAAAATTGAAACCAAGGCATTACCCGTCAATTGGAATCATTGCGCTTTTAAATGATCAGATAAATATTGACGAACTTTTGGAGCTTTCAGAGAATTTATCTTCTGTAAAAGCGTTTCGTTGGCAAAAGGACCTTATTTTTATGATCAGTGTTAGCTTTCTTGCAAGCGAGTTTACAGATACTTCGTCAATCACAACAGCTGGAATCATGACAACAGTAGAAACCCTTATTCAAGCACAACAAGCGACTATGGTTGCTTCTATGGCAACGGTGAGTGCATCATCAAGTACGTCATCAGACTCTTAACCAAAAAAGACATCTTATAAGGTCCCTCTATCGATATTTTAGATAGATCCTTATAACGATGTCTTTTGCATTTATTTACTACTCATCTCATGAACCTTATTTAGTTCTTTTTCTGCTAGTGCTATTTGATTTCTAACCTGATTTGGTGAGGTTCCTCCAAAACTTTCTCTTGCTGCTACGACATTCTTAGGTGATAGCACATCATATATATTTTCATCAAACATTTGATGGAATTGTTTGTACTCACTTAGATCTATGTCTAATAAGTACTTGTTTTCTTTAATTGCGAATAAAACGATCTTCCCAATAATTTCATGTGCTTCTCGAAAGGCTAAGCCTTTCTTCACTAAATAGTCAGCTAAATCGGTTGCATTGGAGAAATCTTGTTTTACTGCTTTTTCCATTGAAGCTTTCTTTACTACCATTGTTTCAATCATTGGTGCAAGTAGTGAAAGAGTCCCTTCTAGGGTTTCAACCGTATCAAACATTCCCTCTTTGTCTTCCTGCATATCCTTGTTATACGCTAGCGGTAAGCCCTTAAGTACGGTCAAAAGACCCATAAGATTTCCATATACTCGACCCGTTTTGGCACGTAACAACTCTGGTACATCCGGATTTTTCTTTTGTGGCATTATGCTTGAACCTGTACAGAAGGAATCGTCTAACTCTACAAATTGAAATTCTTGACTTGACCAAATGACCAATTCCTCTGATAAACGTGAAATATGTGTCATGAGAATAGATGCATTCGATAAAAATTCAAGAATAAAATCGCGGTCACTAACAGCATCCATGCTATTCGGGTAGACCGATTGAAATCCTAGCAGTTCAGCAGTTCTCTGTCGATTAATTGGAAAGGTTGTTCCGGCTAGTGCTCCAGCTCCTAGAGGTGACCAATCGATTCTTGATAAACTTTCTAGCAATCGCTCTTTATCTCGTTCAAACATCCAAAAGTAAGCCATAAGATGATGTGCGAATGAAATCGGTTGTGCTCTTTGTAGATGTGTATACCCTGGAATGATCGTATCTATATTCTGTTTTGCTTGAGAAAGTATTGCATATTGAACCTTCTCTAGTTGCTCAACAAACTGAATCACTTTCTTCTTTAAATATAAATGCATATCTGTTGCCACCTGATCATTTCGGCTTCTACCTGTGTGAAGCTTCCCGCCTACAGGACCAATTAACTGTATAAGCCTTTTCTCAATATTCATATGAATATCTTCATCCGCAACAGAATATTCTATTTCCCCCTTAAGAATTTGCTCTTTTATTTCATATAGACCTTTCTTTATAAGTAAAACGTCAGGAAGAGGTACTATCGCACACTCCCCTAGCATTTGAACATGCGCTAAGCTTCCTTCAATGTCCTCAAGTGCCAATATTTGATCAAACGAAATAGAAGCAGTAAATTCTTCAACGAGTTTGTTTGTTTCTTTTGTAAATCGTCCTCCCCATAATTTCGACAAGTCGATACCCTCCTTTTAAAATAAGGCTCTTCTTTTAATGTTTTTTCACCTATTACAACTATAAGAAGAGCCTTATCTCTGTTCGAAAATCCTTTACAAACAAATTATGACTTAATAAATGTCAGATCCTCTTTTTTACCACCGTTTACCTGGGAATAGACCTTTGTTGTCAATCCCCATAGTTTAATAAATCCAACAGCTGCATGATGATCAAATAAGTCTCCTTTTGAATAGGTTGCCAGCTCTTCATTATATAGACTGTGATTTGATTTACGCCCCACAACGGTATGTGTACCTTTAAACAGCTTCACTCGAATAACACCAGACACTACCTTTTGCGTTTCGTCTACAAAAGCTTGTAAAGCATTTCGTAGTGGTGAATACCAAAGACCTTCATAAATAAGCTTTGTCATTTGCTGATCGATATCTGTCTTACATTGTGTTACTTCACGTGGTAATGTTAAAAACTCTAACTCTTTATGAGCATTAATTAAGATGAGTGCAGCAGGGTTTTCGTATACTTCACGGGACTTGATTCCAACAAGGCGATTTTCAATATGATCAATCCTTCCAATACCGTGGAGACCACCAATTTCATTTAACTTTTCGATCAACGGAACTAGATTCATTTTTTCTCCATTTAGTGCAATCGGTACTCCTTGATCGAATTCTAATTCAATGTACTGTGCTTCGTCAGGGGCTAACTCAATCGGATTTGTCCAATCAAACGCAGCTTCAGGAGCCTCGTTCCATGGATTTTCTAGAACACCTGCTTCACATGCACGTCCCCATATATTGGCATCTATTGAGAAGGGATTATCTAAATCTACTGGGATTGGAATGTCGTTCTCTTCTGCATAAGCAATTTCTTCATCACGTGTCATCCCCCATTCACGCACTGGAGCAATAACCTTCAAATCTGGATTTAAGGCTTGAATGGATACTTCAAAACGTACTTGATCATTCCCTTTCCCAGTACATCCGTGAGCAACTGCAACAGCTCCTTCTTTTTCTGCTACCTCAACTAATAGCTTTGAGATTAAAGGTCTTGATAATGCGGAGGACAGAGGATACTTCCCTTCATATAAGCAATTTGCTTTCAAGGCAGGAATAATATACTCATCGGCAAGCAGTTCTTTAGCATCAACCATATATGCTTTTATGGCTCCTACTTTTAATGCTTTATTTTTAATCGCTTCAAGGTCTTTTCCTTCTCCAACATCAAGACCTAATGCGATAACATCATAGCCGTATTTTTCTTGAATCCATTTCACTGAAACAGATGTATCCAATCCACCTGAATAGGCAAGGACTACTTTTTCTTTTTCCATTATTCGTACACTCCTTTTGAATATTAAAACACATACTAGTATTTTTATACAATCAATCCCAAAAAAATATATATTTTCTATATGATCAGTTGCTTTCCTGATAGGTTCTCTTCGGTACGGGTATTAATTTCTTTCCACGTCTAAAATCACTGTAGAGTATTTTTGCCTCTGCGTTATGCATAAAGGAAATTACATGTGATGCATTAAAGTCAATGGGATTTGAATTAGTAGCTTTTCCCCATCAGTGCCTTCAGTATTGCTTTTTGGGCATGAAGTCTGTTTTCAGCTTCATCAAATACGACTGAATGGGGGCCATCAATAATGCTTCCCGTTACCTCTTCCCCTCTATGGGCAGGTAAGCAATGTAAGAAAATATAATCCTTTTTCGCAAGGGAGCATAGCTCGTCATTAACTTGATATCCTTCAAAATCCTTCATTCTCGCTTCTACCTCTGACTCCATCCCCATGCTTGCCCAAACATCTGTAATGACGACATCCGCATCTTGTATTGCCTGTTTAGGATCGTTTGTTAGTGTAAGTTGACGCCCATTCTGTTTGGCAATCACTTTAACAGATTCTGTAATTTCTTTATTCGGTTCATATCCATTTGGACTAGCTATAGCAACTTCCATGCCAACTTTTGCAGCACCTTCCATTAAGGAATGGGTCATATTATTATTGCCATCACCAATGTAGCATAACTTTAACCCGTTCAATGTACCTTTGTGTTCTAGTATTGTAAGGAGATCTGCAAGCACTTGGCAGGGATGATGAAGATCTGTTAATCCGTTAATTACCGGGACGGTAGCATTCTCAGCAAATTCCTTTATTTTGTCATGACCAAATGTACGAACCATAATACCATCAACATATCGAGAGAGTACCTTGGCCGTATCTGAAATGCTTTCTCCTCTTCCAAGTTGGATATCTTTAGAGCTTAAGAATATCGCATGACCACCGAGCTGAAGCATTCCTACCTCAAAGGAAATCCTTGTTCGTGTTGAAGACTTTTCAAATATCATCCCTAGTACTTTTCCTTGTAGGTATGGGTGAGGAATCCCTGATTTTTGCATCTGTTTTAATTCCATCGCATCTTTTAAAAGACTCTTGATTTCAAATGAGCTATAATCCGAGAGTGCTAGAAAATCCTTTTGCCCGATCGTCATTCCAGAATACCCTGGCCATTCTACTTTGTTGATCATCATGTCACCTCTTATTTTTTTACAATTCTTTTGTTCTCTATATACTGTGAGATTGTTTGAATCTCTTGATTTTCTTTCTCCTCTTCGGCTTCTAATGCTGCTATAACCGTATCAATACAAGTGAAATATGGAATATCATAAAGTACCGATAATTCACGAATATAGAAGCCTTTACGATTGTTTATACGACCTCTTGTCGGGATATTAATTACAGCCGAGACTACTCCCTTTTTGAATATCTCTACTAAGCTATTATCCTTACAATCCACTTCACGTGCAGGTACCCCTTGTTCTTTTAAAAAGGTAACAGTTCCTTTTGTTCCTATAATGACAAACGATCGGTTTACTAGTTCCTTTATCATCTCTACACACTCTTCTTTTGCTGAGTCGGCTATTGAACAAAATATTGTATCTTTTACTTGTGATTGCGAAAAAGGAGCGATGTTATGATAAAATAATGCTTTTCTCATTGCTTCTTCCTTTGAATACCCTATACCAAGAACTTCACCCGTTGATTTCATCTCAGGACCAAGAACATGGTCTACTCCTTTTAATTTACTCGCTGAGAATACAGGTGCTTTTATCGTGTAATACGTAGGTGGTTTTAATAGTCCAACTTCATTGTGGATGTCTTGTAAATGTTCCCCTAATTGCACTCGAGTTCCCCATTCAATCATTGGAATACCGGTTACCTTGCTTATTACCGGAACGGTTCTAGAGGATCTCGGATTAACCTCAATAACATAAATGACTTGTTCAGAAAGGACAAATTGAATATTCATTAAACCGACTATTGGTACTGCTCTTGCTAGACGATACGCATATTCTACCAGTATCCCTTTTTCTCTCTCTGACAATTGTACTGGCGGAAAAATACTTATACTATCCCCAGAGTGAACTCCTGCTCGTTCTATATGCTCAAATATTCCTGGAATTATGATTTCTTGGCCGTCACTAATCACATCTATTTCACATTCTAGCCCAGGTATATATTGATCAACTAACAATGGCCAAATCGCTTCATTCTTGTTCTTCTCTAGTTGACTACAATACTCATACAACTCTTCCTCTGCATGAAAAACAAACATCGATTGACCACCAATTACGTAAGAGGGACGGACCAAGACCGGATATCCTAATTCCCGCGCAATCACTAAAAGCTCTTTAGGCTTTGAGGCAGTTGACCCTTTAATACGTGGGATCTCCAATGAATCTAATAGATGATAAAATTGCTTACGATCCTCAAGTGCATGAATATTATCAACATCTGTTCCGAAAATTTTCACCCCTGCATCTCTCAAATCCTTTGCAAGATTGATTGCTGTCTGTCCTCCAAATTGTACAAGCACACCGTCTACCTTTTCTTTTTCAACAACATAAAGTACATCCTCTGTTGTTAATGGTTCAAAATATAAACGATCCGCTATCGAATAGTCTGTGCTGACTGTTTCAGGATTATTGTTCATGACGACTGCTTCGTATCCACTATTCTTTAAAGCAAGTGCCGCATGAACGGATGCATAATCAAATTCCACGCCTTGACCAATTCGTATGGGTCCAGATCCTAATACAAGAACTTTTCTTTTGTCAGTTGGTTCCACCTCATCATAGCCATGCCATGTTGAATAATAATAAGGAGTAATCGCATCAAATTCAGCTGCACACGTGTCAACAAGCTTGTAACTCGGTCTCCAGCCCAGGTCCTTGATTTTTTGACGAACTTCTTTTTCCTCTATTTGAAAAAGCTGTGAAAGTCTTCGGTCGCTTATATTTTGTTGTTTTGCTTTTTGAAGGAGTTGTACCGGAAGCACGTTCCATTCATAGGACTGAATCAATTCTTCGAGATTGATCATACCTTTAAGTTTCTCAATAAACCATGAATCAATATTTGTGTGTTCTACGACCTTCTCTACTCCAAACCCACGTCGTAATGATTCTGCAATGACAAAAATACGAACATCCGTCGGTTGAATCATTTGCTGAATGAGTTCATCATTTTCCATTCTAGAAACGATTTCCATCGATAGACCATATGTGTGTTGCTCAAGTGATCGAATCGCCTTATTCAATGCTCCTTCAAAGGTACGATCAATAGCCATCACCTCTCCCGTTGCTTTCATTTGAGTCCCTAGTGAACGATCCGCTTCTGGAAACTTATCGAATGGAAATCTCGGAAGTTTTACAACAATGTAATCGATGGCTGGTTCAAATGATGCATACGTTGAACCTGTAATAGGATTCAGAAGCTCATCTAGGTTATAGCCTACTGCACACTTTGCAGCCATTCTTGCAATCGGATAACCCGTTGCTTTAGAGGCAAGTGCAGAAGAACGACTTACCCTAGGATTTACTTCAATGATATAGTACTGATTCGATTCAGGATCGATAGCAAATTGAATATTGCATCCTCCGACAATCTTTAACGCACGAATGACCTTTAATGATGCATTCCGTAACATTTGATATTGTACATCTGATAAGGTTTGAGAAGGAGCAACTACTATAGAGTCCCCAGTATGGACACCTACTGGATCCATATTTTCCATATTGCACACGATAATGCATGTATCATTTTCATCTCTCATTACTTCGTATTCAATTTCCTTCCAGCCTCTAATACTTCTTTCTAGAAGAACTTGATGTATGGGACTAGCTGAAAGTCCCTTGTTTAATATGACCTCAAGCTCTTCCATATTGTGAGCAAATCCTCCTCCTGCTCCTCCTAATGTATAAGCGGGTCGAATGATTACTGGAAAACCGATCTCTTTGACAAATTGAACACCATCATCGAGGTTTTGTATTATTTTTGATTCAGGGATGGGTTCATGAATCTTAATCATTAAATCACGAAACTTTTCACGATCCTCTCCTTGTTGTATAGAAGAAACACTCGTTCCTAAGAGCTCTACTCCATATTTTTCAAGAATCCCATTGTTATAGAGTTCAACCGTTGCATTTAAGCCTGTTTGACCTCCCAGGGTACCAATAATTCCATCTGGCTTTTCTTTTGCAATAATGGACTCCAGACTTTCTAGTGTTAGTGGTTCCATATATACGCTGTCAGCAATCGATGAATCCGTCATAATTGTAGCCGGATTGTTATTCGCAAGAATGACTTCTATTCCTTCTTCCTTTAATGCCAAGCACGCTTGAGTTCCAGCATAATCAAACTCTGCTGCCTGCCCGATAACGATTGGACCTGAACCAATTACTAGAACTTTCTTTATTTCTTTACGAAAAGGCATATTCCGCTTCTCCTCTAGGTAGTTTTCGAATAAACTCTGTAAAAATATATTCCGTATCCGATGGGCCTGGATGGGCTTCTGGATGAAATTGCACCGTTTGAATGTTGTAGTGTTTATGCTTTAATCCTTCAATCGTTTTATCATTCACATTTACATGGGTAATGTCGAACACACTTTGATCAATACTTCCGTTTGATACTACGTAGCTATGATTCTGTGATGTTACATGCACTTTCCCAGTTAGGAGGTCCTTTACAGGGTGGTTACCACCACGATGACCGTACTTTAGTTTTTCGGTTTGCGCACCAAAAGCTAAAGAAATGAGTTGATGACCCAGACAGATTCCTAGTGTAGGGTATGTTTCACTAATTCTTTTAATATCTGGTAAATAGTTTGAAAGGCTCATAGGGTCTCCAGGCCCATTACTAAATACCACTGCTTGAGGGTCTAATAATTCGACTTCCTCAAAGCTTGTTTCGAATGGTACTACGGTTACTTGACATTTCTCAGCAAGTAAGGCATCTAGGATTGACTTTTTATAGCCATAATCAAAAAGGACAACATGTGGACCAGGGTTGTCATAACATACCGCTTTTGTAATAGAAACTTGAGGAACCCAAAAAGGAGGATCATACTCTTCTATTAATTGAGAGCCTTTTGTTTTCTCAGTTGTTATGACTCCCTTTACAGTTCCCTGCTTTCTGATTGCCTGCACAAGAGCTCTAGTGTCCACTCCTGATAACCCTGTTACTCCTGCTTCATGAAGTTGTTCAGAGAAACTTTTTACTGTTAGGTAATGGCTCGGCTGCTCACATAAATCTCCCATAATGACACCCGCTACTTGTGGGCATTTACTTTCATTATCAAATAGATTAATTCCATAATTCCCTATTAGTGGATAACAGAATGTTAAGATTTGTCCCGCATAAGAAGGATCTGTAATCATTTCTTGATAGCCTGTCATGCTGGTATTGAATACTACTTCCCCTAACGAGTCACTTATATAACCGAATAATTCCCCTTCAAAACACTCACCTGATTCTAAAACTAGATATCCTTTCATGAAAGACTGCTTCTCCTTTCGTGTTCTTCTAGATGGATTTAAGAACATTTCGTAATGTTTCCAAGCACAAATCAATCTCCATTTTGTTTGTCGTTAATGGAGGTAAGATTCTTACTACATCTTGACCTGCGAGTAGTAGCAATACATTTTTTGCTCTTGCTTTTTCGACAACCTCCAGTGCTTTATGCTCCTTCATGACAATTCCTTTTAAGAGACCTTTACCTCTTATTTCTTCTATGCTAGGAAATTCTTTTTGGAGTTTCTCAAGACCTTTATGAAAATAATCGCTTTGTTCTTTTACATGATTCAGAAATGAACCTTGAGAAATGTGCTCGACTGTTGCAATTCCAGCAGTAGCCGCTAATGGATTTCCACCGAATGTGCTTCCATGACTTCCTGCATCAAAGCCTGAAGCTGCCTTTTCATTTGCAATCATGGTACCAATTGGAAACCCAGATCCTAGCCCTTTCGCTACACTAATAATGTCTGGCTGTATATCAAATTGTTCATAGGCAAAAAGCGTACCTGTTCTCCCCATCCCTGTTTGTATTTCGTCAATTATGAGCAATAGCTCATGCTCTTTACAGATGGTTGCTACTTTTTTTACCCATTCAACCTCTGCTGGAACTACGCCACCTTCACCTTGAACGAGCTCTAGCATAACGGCACATGTTTTCTCTGTTACGAGCTGATCTAAAGCTTCAAAATCATTAAACGGTAAATAGCGAAAGCCAGTGAGTAATGGTTCGAATCCTTGTTGGATTTTTTCCTGTCCAGTTGCTGATAAGGTGGCAAGTGTTCTGCCGTGAAAAGATTGCTTAAAGGTAACAATTTCATATCGATCAGTTCCTTTATTTTTTTGTGAATAACGTCTAGCAAGTTTAATTGCCGCTTCATTTGCCTCAGCACCACTGTTACAAAAAAACACGTAATCCCCACAGCTATGCTTAACGAGTAAACTAGCAAGCTTCTCTTGAGGAGGAATTTTGTATAGGTTTGAGCAATGCCAAAGTGTATTCAACTGTTCCTCTACTTGTTCTTTTACATTGTCAGGAACATGCCCTAAGTTACATGTCGCAATTCCTGAAGTATAATCCAAGTACTGATTGCCCTTTTCATCCCAAACATAACTTCTTTTCCCTTTTACAATCGTCAAAGGAAAACGATTATAGGTTGCAAATACTCTTGAGTCATTTAGAGCATTTTCAATATTTGTAGACATTTCCGTCCTCCTACTCATTTATCTCAATGGATATAGATCCTCTGAATGTAAAACGATTCTAGTACCAACTCTTGCTCCATTACAATAATCTATTAGACTATTAGCCTTAGCTCCACTTATGATCACTACCTCTGACACACCATTCATAAGACAATCAATTGCGGCTTTTACCTTTGGAATCATGCCGCCGGAAATAGTCTCATCTTCTAACATTTGCTCAGTCATATCTTTGCATAATCGATCTAGAATCATCTTATCTCCATTTTCATAAACATAAATCCCAGGAATATCACTAACGATACAGAGCTTTGCTTGAAGCGCTTTCGCAATAGCCGCTGCTGCGGTATCGCCATTAATGTTGTATCGTTGTCCATCACTATCAATTCCAAGAGGAGAGATAACAGGAATATATCCCTGACTCACGATCCCTTCAATTACTTGTTCATTAACTACAGATACTTCACCAACAAAACCATATTCCTCATACAATTTGCTGGATTCATCAACAGTAAGTAATCTACCATCGACTCCACTAATTCCATATGCTTGACCACCAGCTTGTAAAATCTTCCGAACAATGTTTTTATTAACAGAACCACTTAAGACCATTTCAACAATATCAAGTGTGTCATCTGTCGTAACTCTTATCCCGTTAATAAATTCTGTCTCTATATCAAATTTTTGAAGAAGCTTTGAAATGAGTGGTCCTCCACCGTGAACAATCACCGGAATCCATGAACCAGATTTAGATAATGTCACAATGTTTTGAAAAAAGGAATCAGGAAGCTCCTCCATGATGCTGCCACCACATTTAATGACTAAATATTGCTGCATAACCATCCCCCTTACGTACGGTACGAAGCATTAATTTTCACATAATCATAGGTTAAGTCACAGCCCCATGCTGTTGCCTTTTCCTCTCCGATACCAAGATTCACAATGATAGAAATGTCCTCTTGTAACAGATAAAGTTTTGCTTCTTCCTCGCTAAATGGTATTGGTAAGCCTTTTGAAACAACCTCAATAGGCCCTAGACTCACTTTTAAGGAAGAAGGATTTATTTTTACCCCACTATTTCCAATAGCACTGACAATTCTCCCCCAGTTCGCGTCTGCCCCATACATAGCCGCCTTCACTAAGTTAGAAGAAATAATAGACTTTCCAATGATCTGAGCCGATTGTTTTGTTGGAGCATTTTTTACAATGACCTCAATTAGCTTTGTTGCACCTTCACCATCTCGGGCTATTTTTTTCGCTAATTCACTACACACTTTGTTTAACGCTTGTTGAAAAACATGCCACTGTGGATGATTCACTGTTAAAGGATTATTTTCAGCTTCACCATTTGCTAGAACAAGAACCATATCATTTGTACTTGTATCGCCATCTACGGTGATCATGTTAAACGTGTTGTTGGTCACATTTCGCAAAGCAAAATCTAAGTTTTTATAATCTATTTTGGCATCTGTTGTGACAAAGCCAAGCATTGTTGCCATATTCGGGTGAATCATTCCAGAGCCTTTAGCTGCACCACCAATGACAACCTTATTACCATCAATTTCACATTCAACGCTGATATGTTTTACACATGTATCTGTTGTTAATATCGCTTCTTGGAATTTTTCTACTCCTAAATGATCAGGCTTTACAATGTCATTCGCTCCTTCAACAATTCTGTCCATCGGTAGTGCAACCCCAATGACCCCTGTCGAAGCAACTCCAACATAATGAGGGGATAGCTTTAAGGCTTCAGCAAATACATTTCGCATTTCATAAGCATCCTGCAATCCGGCCTCTCCTGTACAAGCATTTGCAATGCCTGAATTCACAAGAATAGCCTGTAGCTTTTTATCTTGTTCTATGCTCTCTTTTGTTACAAGAAGTGGAGCCGCCCTGAATTGATTTAACGTATACACTCCTGCAGCTGTGGCTGGTACACTTGAATAGATATAACCGAGGTCTAGTTTCTTCTTTCTGATTCCGCAAAACATTCCACCTGCTTGGAACCCCTTTGGAGAGGTAACCCCGCCCTTCGTATCAATCATTAATTCTTCATCCTTCACTACCTGCATGGTAAAACAACTCCATTTCAATTTAGTTTCAACTATGGATAAACTGGAATACTTAGTAGCCCTGTACGTATGTCCCATCCATTCATAAGATTCAAGTTTTGAACAGCCTGACCTGCAGCACCTTTTACGAGATTATCAATAACTGATACAATGGTTACCCTTCCTGTACGGGGATCTGAATACAGGCCAATGTCACAAAAGTTCGAACCATAGACCTCTTTTGTTGCAGGGATATTCCCCTCTTTGCGTACGCGTACAAAAGGATGCTCGTTATAAAATTGTTTATATAAATCTATGAGTTCTTGTGTACTCTTATAGTCTTGCAAATTAGCATATATTGTACACATAATGCCTCTTGTCATCGGAACAAGATGTGTAGTAAACGTCACGTTCACCTCTTCATTTGCAAAGCTTGTTAGTACCTGCTCAATCTCTGGAATATGCTGATGAACACCGAGCTTATAAGCCTTTAGATTTTCATTTATCTCTGAATAATGTGTACCTAGACCAGTGGACCTCCCTGCTCCTGATACTCCAGACTTTCCATCAATAATAATCGTAGTCGGATCAATAATTTGTTGTTCTAACAGCGGTAGTAGTCCAAGTAATGTGGCAGTAGGATAGCACCCAGGGTTTGCTATAAGGCTAGCATTACGAATTTGGTTCGGATAAATCTCACTTAAACCATATACTGCCTGTTTTACATAGGCCTCGTCTGGAGCAGAAAGCTTATACCATGCTTCATATTTTTCAGATGATTGGAGACGAAAATCACCTGACAAATCAATACACCTCAAACCATGATCAAGAAATTGCGGTAGTAGGCTTTTACTAACTCCTGCAGGTGTTGCAAAAAAGACACAATCAACCTGATTTTTTATATCAGTAATCTGAATCGTATCTAATGGTTTTTCAACGATTGTTTGCAAATGTGGATATATATCTTGTATGTCAGTACCAGCCTGCGAAGAAGAATACATCATCTCCACTTCTGCTAAAGGGTGATGATGCAGTAATCGTATAAGCTCGATTCCACCATATCCTGTACCACCAATAAGTAAAATCTTCAATGTCTAATTCCTCCAAAGCTCTTGTTATTGAATGATTATACTTACAACAGTATTTTTATTCAACTGTTTTGTTGTTATTTTTTTCTTTTTTTATAAAAATATCCTTCACCAATTTTCGATACCCTACGACAAAACGTTAGAAAATTCATCAACACAGCCTATTTACCCTGTTTTCGGTTTCAAATCAAAATCAACAATCAGGATACACACCTTATGCATAAACATGAATATCGTTGCATATTAAAAATTTTTTAATAAATCTAATACTAACTCTATTTTTCCTGTTGGCTAGATAGTAAAGCATTCATGTGTGATATCGCTTTTAAAACAAGCACAAAAAAGGCTGCATATTTTTAACTGCAGCCTTTCCACTAAAAATTATTCAGTTGTAGTAACTTCTTCAGCTTGCCAATAATGCTGACTAAATACATCAGCAAGCACTTCAACGGAATTAAACAATTCTACAAGGTTATTATCGACACCACCGAACTCAAGTAGGATCGCCCGATTCGATAAGTCTTGATTGTATACTCCATTTCCTTCCGTTTTCCCCTTTAGTCCGACACCTCGACTTAGCCCAGGATATTTTTCTTCAAGAATTTGGTTTAACTGTTTTGCAAATTCTAAATTTTGTTCATAGTTTTTATTCTCTTTTCCAACTATAAAGAAAATCCGTGCATATGATTTTCCATTTATCGTTGTTGTCGTAAGGTCTTTTGGAAGTGAATCTCGATGAATATCAATAAAATATTTCAATCTATCGTTTTGTCCCATCGCTTGTTCTACTCTTGTTCTTGCATAAGGATATGAATCGGACCACTGCAATCCATTCTGTTTTAAACCGTTAGAGACATTTGTATTATCATGTTGAACACCAATACCTCTTTCCTCAAGCTCTGCTTTTAATTGATTTCCAACAGCAACAATGTTTACTTTTTCGTTATCACTAGAGGTTCCTCCATCAGCAAGTAGAGGCTTAAAGGCTTCCCAGCTATGTGCATGATAGATAAAAACAGATTTCTCTTTAATATCTAGTGTCGGCGCTTCACTATTGTCATCTTCTACACGATTCAATTCATCTTGATTTATATCTTGACTAGATAATGAATCATCTTCAGGCAACGGAGATTCAATCGGAAGTGTTGTAATATCTGTTCCCTCTCCTGCAACGACAATTTCAGTATGATAGATATCGATCCCAGGTATTTCTCTTCCAAAAAGACTTCGATTATCCTTAAAATTCACACTAGTAGTTAGTTGCAAAATTAGATTTCCTACATTCATATGTGTAATACTTTCTTTTATTCGTAACGGTGTAATCTCTTGTGCAAAAATAAAGCGTACAGCATCCTCGTGTACTCTTGATGTCACTTCATTTATGGTACTTGAATTAAATTGATGTTTTAGATCCGATACTGTTACAAAACTGACAATGAAATAAATAAAAACAAATAATCCGATAAACCAAGCCGCAAATCGACTTATTATTAGAAGCCAGGTTGATTTCACTATGCCACCATTCCCTATTGCGTAATGGTTAACTATATGCTTGGTTTAGTAAAAATATTAAAGGTTATAGGTGTTGCTGATTTTTACAATGTTACTAACACTTATTAATGCTAATCTGAAACGATCACGGATTATTATGCTTGTGAAGTAATTGGATGTTTGAAATCGTCCGATAGGAATGCTTCACTTTCAAATTTCACAAATAAGATTTCTGAACCACTAAAGTTAGTTTGTGTATAGTAATTTATTTCCTCTTTATTCGGTGTAAAATGCAAGACAATCTTTTTTGTAGATGCGGGAGCAATGCTTAATAAGAAACTTGTCAGATTCATTTCACCTTGTGTTATAACGTCATAAACATGAAGGTGATGTTGTTCATCTAGTTGATACAAGACAATGATATTTTCATTTTCAAAGTAATAGATATTATTTGGAAAGGCATTCATGCAATAAAAAAGTAACAACTCCTCCGTATGTAATGTACTAAAACTCAAGGATAACGGCTTTCTATTCTGTGCAAATTCATAGATAAATTGTAAATCAACAACATTTCTTCCATCTAATTTTTTTATTGAGGAATGATGTGAGTTAGAGGTGTGATTTATATCAAGAGTAAACTGCACTTCACTTGTCCTTTCAAATCCAAATTTAGGATAGAAGTCTAGTACTGTAGCATTTGCAAATAAGTACATCAAATCATATTTCCCTTTATACTCTTCCAATACTTCTAATAAGAGTTTTCTAGAAAGTCCGAGGTTTCTGTAGTCTGGGTGTGTCATAACCGTACCTATTTGAAGTGCCTTTTTTTCCTCTCCATTTACGAGTAAATCAATTACATTAACAGACACATTACTAATAACCTTTCCTTCGTTTATAAAAGAATAGGGAATGTATTTATTGGTCCAGTACCCGTTTTCAAACCAACTATCAAATGAAATACCAAAAACTTGATTCGCTAACCCATTAAAGCTATCTCTTAACTCTCCAACTTTTTGATATCCTTTCTTCATTTCCAAATGATTCATTTACATTCTCCCTCTCTTTTCTTGCATCATCTTGGGTGTAACTTTTTTACAAGATCTCTAAATTGGGTTACTTCATTTAAAGTTACATTATATCAATAAAAAAACAGACCATTTAGAGGTCCGTCCCTTTATTAAAGGTTCTAATATGAAGATCGCGTTGTGGAAACGGGATTTCAATGTTGTTTTCTGATAGTATTCTGTTGATTCTAAAGTTGAGGTTGCTTTTTATGATGATAAATTGGTTTGGGTCTGAGATCCATACGAATAATTCAAAATCTAATGAAGACTCTCCAAACCCCACAAAGTTTACAAATGGTTCAGGTGTTGCAAGTACTGTTGATGATGCACCTCTCTCTTCCTTCGCAACATCTAATAACAACTCGCGTACTTTTTCTACATCTGTTCCATACGCAACACCAATGGGGATCACGAGCCGTAAGCGAGGATCACTAAAGGAACGGTTTACCACTTTTTCTTCTAAAAAGTAGGAATTTGGAACGATAATATGTTCATTATCAAGGGTTTTAATGATTGTTGCTCTCATATTGATCTTCTCAACATCACCAATGATTTCATCAATAATGACTCGGTCTCCTACCTTTATCGGTCTCTCAAACAATAGGATAATTCCCGAGATGAAATTCGAAGCAATGTTTTGAAGCCCAAAACCAATCCCTACACTGATAATACCAGCAAATACAGTTAATGCACTTAGGTCTATTCCAACCGTTGTTAAGCTTATTATAAATGCAAGAACCATAATACAATAGTGGATAATCCGGTCAAAAGTAAATCGTAAGCCCTTGTCAAGATTATATCGATTATAAATTCCTGGTAACAATACACTTGTTGCCACTTTTGATAATCGACTCGCAAGAGAGATAATGAGAATGGCGATTATAATCAGCATGACTGTAACTTTCACATTTCCAATATTGAATAAGCTTGCAAACATCCATTTTGCATCTGAAAAATAGACAAGTAAAAAAACAAAAATTCCGTAGAAGGTAAACCAATTCACCATACTCTTTGTAGCGCCATAATACTTAGGCAGCTTTTTAGCACTCCATAAAAGGATGATACGAACGCACAGAATTCCCACTATAACTCCAGCTGAAATTAGTAGGTCAGTATAATCAATTTTCTCAATCCAGTCTGTATATGTATGTAAATTCATTCCCTGCCCCCTTAAGAAACGTTGGGGCTAATTATACGGGAATTCTTCTTGTTTGAAAAATCCTATTATGCAATACAAAAGGCTCACCCCAATTTTAGAGCAAGCCTCCGCATTATCTTTTCTTAAAAATTTTATCTGACGCACCTTTAAATACATTGGATGTCGTATCAACCGTTTTTCCAATTGCTTTATTACTAGTATTTGATACACCTTTTACTAAATCCGTAGATGCATCAGTTACTTTTCCAACAATCCCGCCTTCACCACTCACCGTTTTAACGATTTTGTTTGCAGTGTCAGCTGTCGTATTTACAATATCACTCGCTGACTTAGAGGTATCCTTTAGTAAATCTTGCGGTGTATATGACTTCTTTTTCTCAGTCATGTTACATCCCTCCTTCATTGAACTAATACTATAGCTATGTTCACTTGTAGTGGTATATTCAAAATAAATAAGAAAAGTAGACAAATTTGGACAACCTTTCCTACATTTTCATCATGTTTTTTCCATTCTTGAAACATACTAAAGAAAGGACACAAAGTCTTACAATAGGTAGGAGGATTATATGGGAGACGCAGTTCGTGAGTTAAATAAATTTCTAAAAGGGATTTATATGGGCATCCATTCGTATGAAAATCTTATACAAAATGAACAAAACCCAAATATTAAACAAGAACTTCAAAGAATGCAGCAGGATCATAAAAATAATGCAGCAAAAGTTGCTGAAAGAATTCAAAATCTCGGTGGCACACCTGTAACAGATGAAGGGATTATTGGCTCAGCACAGAATTTCATCAGTGGATTAACGACTCCTACTGAAACAGATTCCATTTTAAGAGATGCGTTAAAAGGTGAAGAGTACTATGCTATGGAAGTTTCGCGGAAGGAAATTGTAGGAGACATTGACGAGGAGAGCAAACAATTAATTGATGATATTTTAGAAAAAGAGAAAGAGCATGTTAACACACTAAGAGCTTATTTAGGGTAAGAGTACGACCTGAAACAGACCTATGTTCACCGTTTCAGGTCGTTATTTATTGTTTATTCTTCTAAAAACTCCACATCAAGAGCAGTTTCGTTAATTTCTCCATTCTCTAACTGTACATAGTAAGCTTTTGCCGCTGGTCGTGACGTTACAATCTTGTAGAGGTCCGTCCCTCTAAAATGTAGTGCTGCTCCATCGTCGACTGCATATCCAGGAAGTAGTTTTTCTGTTTGTATTAGATGTTGATAGCTAGGGCGTCTATTCACTTCCCCGTCATAGTGTGGTGAATGACTTCCTTTTAGAAGTCCTAAAGCATCCATCGGGTAAAGCTCATCACCATATGAATCTGTTACACCTTGCTCAAACCAACAGATTGATCCCGCACTTAAACCTGCAAGAACGATTCCTTTTTCCCATGCTTTATGTAGGACCTTGTCTATTCCCCATTCCTTCCAAAGAACGAGCATGTTAACAGTATTTCCACCACCAACATAAATGATATCCTGACTCAATAAGAAGGTTTCTATTTCCAAGGTCGATGGCTTAAAAACAGAAAAATGTGAAGGCTCACAGGTCTCTTTATTAAAAAATTCATAAAAACGATCAATGTACCCTTGTGCATCGCCACTTGCTGTTGGGAAGAAGCAAATTTTTGGTCGTGGATTGTCTACTAAACTTAAAATATATCGATCTAAACGAGGGTTTTCAGGCTCCATTGAGAAACCTCCCCCACCCATTGCCACGATCTGTCTCATCTTATTCCTCCTAATACATTTTTTAACATTATAACATGTACGATTTCTCAACATAGCATGGTGACTAAGAGTAAATTCAAACAGTACTAGTAAAACTTTTACTTTCCTATAGAAATTGCTCTCAGCAGGTGCACTCCTAGAATTCTATAGTCTAAACGACACATTAAGATAAGGAATATCAACATTGTTCTTTAGAAAACACTGGTATCTATAAAATGGTTCCAAGATATTCGTTCTAATCTATGTGAAGATAGTATTTTGTCAGTAAATAATGCATATTTTGTATTTTTCTGTTTTATTATTAGAAGTTTTGTTGAACCTCTTTTATTCGGACATAAAATCGTTAATAATTCTAACAAGAGGTGATGAAAGGATGGAAAACAAAACAACGCAGAGCTATCTTAAAGAGATTGGTAAGCTAATTAAAGACTTTGAAAATTGCAAAGATGCCGCAATTAAAGAGCAAATTAAACAGAATATCATCTTGAAAAGTAATTCTTCCCAAGCACAAAGTCATTAAATAATAAAAGGAACTGACTCAATAGACAGGTCTTCGAGTCAGTCCCATAATAAATTTATTCTACATTGTCACCCTTCGATCGTACCTGTACCCATTACATCCAAGTTTACAGTAATGTCAAACTCTAATTCTGGATAGATTTTTTTCCATTTTTCAATTTTTTCTTCCTCGTCTCCTGTATTAAGTGCTCGATAGTGAAGTCCAAATCCCATAGGATCCACTTTTTCCTTCTGTAATTTCACTAAAAGTGTTTTTAATTCATTCTTTAAGTGTTCACTTCCTATTTTTTCGCGTTCTTCCTTTGAGAGGTTCTGATGACTCTCTTCAAGAATTCCACGTACCGTCATCGTTAGTTGGATTTTCTTTGGGTCCTTATTTAGATCAAAATCATAATTTACATTAATTACTTCAACTGAAACAATATCTTTTTCTCCATCCTTTTTAATTTCTACAAAAGATTTCCGCTGCTCCTGTAGCATGTTAAATATCATTGTTTGATTTCTCGAGAGCGAAACCAACTCTCCTTCATTCTTATCTAAAACAGAAATCGTATTGATTTCAAACCTTTGTTCCTTTTCTTTTGCCTCAATCATTGGGATATATGCACTAACACCCTCACTTTCTAAATCACGCTTAAGCTCAAACAGATATTTCGAATGGGTATAGATACTCTCACTTCCTATCTCACCAAAGGAAAGAAACAAAGTATTTGACGGAAGCCTTTCTGCTTTAGGTTTAATATTTAGAACGTCTTTTGCATTTGGTTTACCTATTCCAACCCATGCAATTTTTTGAACATCTCTTCTGCGTAGAAAAAAATCAATGTAGTCAATAAATTTTTCTTTATTCGTTGCAAACTCTTCACCAAAAACAATTAACTTTGCATGAGCAAAATCAAGTTCTTTGTCAACATCACTCTTAATCAGCCTGACAGCTTCAGCGATCGTATCTGCTTCCTCAGTCACAATAAGAAAATCTGATTCTCCATCCTTCGAGCCTTGAGGAATAGCGAATTTAAGACTGAGCTCTACCTTGTTTTCGTCCTCTTTCCCTTCATCAATTCCAATTGAAACAACAAAAAATCGTTTATCAATATCCTTATAGGCGCATCCTGACAGTATTACACTTAAACAAAGAGTTACAGTAAGAATTAGAAACCCCTTTTTCACGCTGCTTTTTTCTTTTGTTTTGAAACCATCCATAGAATCACCAAGACCCCTATTAAATTTGCTGGAACTAGTGTCATGATCCACATTTCACCTAGCATAAATATATTCTCTTCATTTAAGTACCGATTTCCGAAAATGGTTACTATGATAAAAAGGATTGTCAGAACTTGATCTCTTTTTAACTTAAAAAGTTTTTTCTTCATTATTGGTTTTACAAGGTTAATGCTAACATGCCAATGAACGGTAATACTTAGTGTAGAAAAAGCGATATAAAGTAGTACAAAAATATATATGACACGT
Source organism: Rossellomorea marisflavi (assembly GCA_003667865.1). GTDB lineage: Bacteria > Bacillota > Bacilli > Bacillales > Bacillaceae_B > Rossellomorea > Rossellomorea marisflavi_C. The sequence continues at coordinate 3,809,859 of CP033051.1, forward strand.
TCAATAAAAGCAAACTCAATTCGCAATGAATCTGATGTTGTAATCCAGGGATATAGTAGTTGATCCACCCAATCAATTCCTTGAAGACCAATTGGAACAATTGCAGTAGTAATTAAACTCCCTACCCCAAATGTGCCAATTAAAAGCAGGTCCCTTTTACGCACCTTGGTGTTAATATTTTTGTTAAACACAACAATATTGGAAAAACCTAAATAGGCATAGAATGCAGCAGAGATTGCTGTCACACTTGGCATATCATTATAATGTGTTGCGACGATTCTTATAGAATCCCAGCTAATCGATTGATTCGTGTAAGCCTTAATTAAAATGATAATGATTAGAGGTACACACATTAGCATGATAAACTCAACTGCATATAGCAGTCTCATTGACTTTAATAATGCTCCAAAAACAACAAGGATTAAATAAAAGAACAAGACATAAATTGTATCAGTATCTGGTGAAATAAATCGTGCCGTAATCTTAACAAAAACAAGTAACGTTAAAGATCCAGCAACAAACCACATAAAACCTAAGAACATAAGGTATGGAGTGTAGAATGCTTTGTGAGTATAAGATCGCAAAATATCTGGTAATGATTGTTCAGGAAAATGATTCATTGCATTTGAGTATATATAAATTGTAAGGACACCAAAAACTGATGCAATTAAGATACTAGCAATCAGATTGTCATAACGCGCCTCAATTAGCATCCTTGGTACAAAAGCAATCCCATTTGTTACGATATTTAGTCCTAACAGATAAATTAAGTACTTATTCACTTGTGGACACTCCCTTTTTATCCTTGCTTGTTATTCGCAAGAAGGGCTCTCCAAAGCTATCAAGACTTACAAAATAATAAATTAAAGCAATAAACGAAACCACTAAGCCAATTAAACCGGTTAGTGTCGTAATCACTAGAAAAATGTATTTAATAACACGCATCGAAAAACTCATTTCATTTATTGGGATAACAAAGTTTGATATTGCAACGGCAGCAACAATAATAATCATGATGTTACTAACAAGACCTGCTTCTGTTGCAGCCTGTCCTAATATAAGCCCCCCAACGGTCGTTGCTGTTGATCCTATTTGTTTTGGCAGCCTGATGGATGCTTCCGTTAAAAGCTCCATCATCAATAACATAAACAATACTTCTAAATAGGCTGGATAAGGTACTGGGGTTCGACTCCCTGCTATTGATAGAGCTAATTGAACACGAAGCAATTCAGGGTTGTATGCTGTAACTCCTACATAAGCAGCCGGTAAAATAATGCTTATAAAAAGCCCGATATAACGTAAGGCGATAAGGAATTTCGACACCCAATAAGGCTGATATTTATCCTCCATCGAGGACATAAAGTCATAAAAGATGGTTGGTGCTATTAGAGCAAAAGGGCTTCCTTCCATCATAAAAATAACCTTACCTTCTGCTATATTTAGCGTAATTCGATCCGGACGCTCTGTAACAATCAGGGTCGGAATTAAATTCTTTCTTTTATGAAACTTCCTTTCAACTTCTCCCACAGATTGAATAACATCTGCGTCTATTTCTTCAAGCTTTTTCTTAAACTCTTTTAATATGTTTGGATTCACTTCTTTCTCATCATAAATAAGTGCATACTGATTTTTGGTTTTCTTGCCAATCGTACTGATTTCACTTCTTAACGTGGGCTGATGGTAACGGTGTCGGATTAAGTTTAAGTTCGTCGCAATATCCTCACTAATCCCTGTCTGCGGCCCTTGTATTGTTGTTTCAACAGAAGCATCTTGGATTGCCGTGTTTTTATGGTCTTTGAGATCAAAGAGCTTTACTTCGTCGGCAATAATCACCACGATTTGACCTTTCGTTAATCCATCAATTGTTTCATCGAGGCTCTTATACTCTTCCACCTCTGGTTGGGAATGAACATAGCTTTTGTATGTTTGAATATCACCATTAAGCTCATAGAATGGTGTAATGATTAAGTCATGTAATTTCTGACTATCGCAAACTTCTTTTATATAAATGATGGTAATCGATTGATTGTCTTCATAGGACAATGTAAAAGACGTATAAGGAGAATTCTCTTGTACAATGCTTTTCACTTCTTCGGCTTGACTAGGTGTCTTTTTCTTAAACATGACGTTCTCCTTTTCACAAAGATTCTCTTTCCCATTATGCGTAAATACTGGAAAACTATACGAAAAAGAAGAGGGACGGACCTTTGTTTCATATAAACAAAGGTCCGTCCCTCTTCTTTAAGCTATATAATAATGTAAAATGAGTTGTTCACCAATTTTCCCTTCTTTTCTAATGCCCTTATCAATAAAGCCACTAGAAATGTATAACGCTTTTGCTCCTTCATTTTTCATATTAACAGCTAAAAACAATTCATCATACTCAGGAAAATTCTCCTTAACAAATTGAGGAAGCCTAAGCATTGCCTGCTTGGCGTATCCTTTCCCTTGATGTGAATGATTGATCGAAAGAGCACGTATTAAAATAGCCTTCCGGTTATTTGTTAGCTCCTTAATTCCTTCTCCTATGTGAAGCACAAAAAAACCTACTGGAGTATTTTCCGCCATGATTAACATAGGGATTCGCCCTTCATCTGAAATAGTAGCTCTTATTGCATCCATTGGTAATGCTGTAAACTTCAATTGTTCTTCAGGCAACCAAAATTTTTGTAGCATTTCATCTATTCCTGGTTCACTTTGATAAAATATGAGTTCTATATTGGTCTGATTCATCTAACTATCTCCTACAAGTTATATTCTGCTCTATTTTACTTCCAACAAATCCTTTCTGTAAAATATTTCAATCTACTGTAGGCTATTTTCATAATTCTTTTCAAACTGGAAAAAATACTATTGAAAAGGTAGGTGAAGGTCATGGCGAAATCAACAAAACGTGAGCAGCAGCTTCGTGATGGTGAGCGTGCTACAAATGAAGCATTCGAAGAACAAGTAAAGAGTGCCAGAAAACAAAAGAAAAAAGAAAGAAATGCAGAAGGCCTTATTTAAAGCATCAAGCTTTGCTTCAATCGTCATCACAGAAAAGACAAGGATGTCTCCTATTTCTTTTAGAGACATCCTTGTAAAAGACTATCGCATAAAGCCACCTTCTGAGTGGAGTATTTGACCGGTAATCCACTGAGCCTCAGAGGAGACAAGAAACCCAATTAAATTGGCCGCATCACTTGGAACTCCAATTCTCCCTTGTGGAAATAAAGGGAGCAGTTGCTGTTCCATTTCTTTGTTAATCCAGCCTGTATCAGTAGGACCAGGGTTCACTGCATTAATCGTTATCCCTTTTTTAGCAGCTACCGACGCTAATGTTTTGGTCAAAGTTTCTATAGAGCTTTTCGTTATAGCATAAGCAATTTCATCTGGCATTGCCCCAAGTGATTGACCTGAGGTTATATTTACAATTCTTCCGCCTGTACTACCATGAAAGTGTGTGATGAAGTTTGTTGTCAATAAGCTTGTTGCTCGAACATTTACTTTATAATGGCGATCAAGTTCTTCCTCAGATAATGTTTCAACAGATGTCGATGTTGAATAGGTTGCATTATTAATTAGAACAGAAGGACTTCCAAGCTTCTCGTTTACACAATCAATTAGTTTAGTATGTGCACCGGCTTCCATAAAGTCAATTTCTATCCATTCACATCTGACTCCCTTATCCTCAATAAGCTTTTTTAACTGATTTGGGTCATCATCACTTTTGAACCATGGCATACATTTGTCATACGTTCTCCAGCTAGTAAAAAATATGTCATACCCTTTCTCAGCAAGTAAAAGCGATGCCGCTGCCCCAATTCCATCTAAACGACTTGCTCCGGTAACCATTGCAATTGAATTGTTCTCCAAATCTCTTCCCCCTTCCTAAACTTTTCTTAATTCGTTGAGTTTCTTTAGTACAATATCATATTCTCGTTCTAAATCTTCTTTATTCATGTTTGAATCTTGAATACTCAATCTAGAAATAATTTCTGTTAACTTTGTTTCTAACATCATTTTTTCTTCTTCACTATGATTACGTTGCTTCGGACGAGCTTTTGAAGACTCAAATTCAGTTAATGAACCGTCAAACATACGGATTGTTTCTTCCTCTATGATCCAAAGCTGATTGGCTACACGATCAACAAATTCTCGATCATGTGAGACCACCAATACTGTACCAGGATAATCGACTAATAGCCCCTCAAGTGCTTGTAACGTATCTAAATCAACATGGTTTGTTGGTTCATCCAGAACAAGAAGATTATAATCTCCGACAAGGAGCTTTGCTATTGAAATTTTCACTTGCTCTCCACCACTCAAGACATTGATAGACTTTGCCATGTCTTCTTCAAAAAAACGGAGCCTTGCCAAAATGATTCGAATTACATGCTGTGGTAGCGTGCTTCCTTCCATTACATACTCTAGTACCGTTTTATGAAGGGGTAGTTTCTTAAGTTGTTGATCGAAATACCCGACCTTAGCATTTTTTGTCATATCCACTCCTTCGTGTTCTACCTGTAATAGCTGCTGAATAAGGGTCGTTTTTCCACATCCATTTCGACCAAGACAAGCTGTCTTACTTCCAGTTTTTAGCTTTAAGCTGTCGACATTATAAAGTCTACGCCCATTAATCTCTTTGCTCAAATCCTTTACTGAGATAAAGTTTTTTCGATACACGGGTGATTGAAGTATATAATCCATTTTCACATCGTCCCATTCAAAGGGCTTTTCAACTTTATCCATGCGCTCAATTCTCTCTTTTAGGACAGTCGAAACCCTTTCAATTTTTCCACGCTTACCTGCTGCTTTCCCTTTATATAACTGCCACTCAGAATTTCCAAATCTTGATGGAGGTGTATCCATATTTTGTGATTGTTGTACTTTTTTCTGATAGCGCTCTGTTAACCTCTTCTTTTCTTTTGTATACGCAATATATTTTGCATCGTGCTCTTGTCTTTGACGCTCTTTTTCTCTTACATAATCATCATAATTCCCCTGATACTCTGTGAATTCCCCCTCATCTAGCTCCCAAATTTTTGTACAAACCTTGTTTAATAGGGCACGGTCATGTGAAGCGATTACGACTGCACCAATCCAATGCAGAATTCGTGTTTCAAGCTCTTCGATTCGTTTCCAATCTAAATTGTTTGAGGGTTCATCCAGAAAGAGAATGTCGGATTTTAATGCAAAGCATTTATTCAATCTTTTAATCGTTTCCTCACCACCACTAAGATAAGAAGTATTCTCAAAATGGTTTATTTGAATTTGCTCAAAATAATTTTTTGTTCCAAACCACTCTACCTGTGGGACCACACTTAATTTCCCTAGTAAATATTTTAGTAGCAGCGATTTCCCTTGACCATTCTTACCAATAAGACCGACTCTTTCCCCTTCATAAACTGAAATCTCATCCATCTTAAAAAACGATCGATCCGCAATCGTTACTTCTACATTTTTTGCTTTCATCAATAACATAAAAAAACCTCCCCGAAATTGTTTCGGAGAGGTGGCGTCCTATATTTGATTGACCATAAATTGCATTATAAATAAGAGCATGATTAAGAGGAAGAGTTCTTCAAGTTTACATACAACTGAAACTCTTATCAAAATGCCTCCAATAACAAATCATACAACTTTATCATTGTAACCAGAAGCTAACATGCCTGTTAGTAAAGGTAACTTTTGAGCAATATTTTGGCCAAACGGGCACACTTCACCTATCCGAAACGAGTACGTAATGCAACATTCTTATTAAACTCGTGTCTTTGTTGGGATAGGCTAATTACTTCATCGCTCAAAAATTCATTCCTTTCAGTCACAATTTGACTTTATTATAGAACAACTGGAAGAATCATGCAACTGCTATTTATAGGGACGGACCTCCGTTTCCAACAAAAAATAATCATCACGCTAATTTTAGGCAAAAAAATAGGCACGCCTATTAGCGTGCCACAATCAAGTTCTATTATAATTTCGTTACATTTTCTGCTTGAGGTCCACGTGCTCCTTCTACAACTTCAAACGAAACAGCTTGTCCTTCTTCAAGAGATTTATAGCCTTCTCCTTGAATAGCAGAAAAATGAACAAAAACATCATCGTGACCTTCTACTTCAATAAACCCAAAGCCTTTTTCTGAATTAAACCATTTTACCTTTCCTTCTAACATACCTTTAGTACCTCCTATGTGCCCTGCACTTCATAAAATTTGATTCTTGCCCCGATATTCTTTCAAGATGTGATAACTCACTTCTCTCATGATTCGCTCAAGCAAAAAATCTAAGCCTACTATAGCAAACCGATTTTCAAAAAACAAGAAACCACTTAACATTCGTTGGAGATATAAAAAACCCTTATAGAAGAACCGTCGCAGCTTTTAATTCGTTTTGTGTTTCTTTCCATTCTTCATTTAATATCCCCATCTCATACATACTCCAGAATTCTCCTTCACGAAATTTCCTATGATCGCGTAATAGTCCTTCAATTTGAAATCCACATTTTTCATAGCATCGAATGGCTCCCTTATTAAAATCGAATACTCCTAATGTTACTTTATGCAATTCGAGCTCTTGAAAGGCGAACTGAAGAATTCCTCTAATCATCATTTCACCGTAGCCCTTCCCTCTGACATTTTGTGCTCCGATTAATACCTTTCCAATTCGAGCCGATCCGTTATATTTATCAATTCTATCTAACGAAATATGACCTATCGTCGTTCCGTTATTTTCTACACATTTAAAGATATATTTCTTGCCCTCTATTGTATTTGCACCATCAGTATATCGGTCAAGCTGTTCGTGTGTAAGTGGAAACTGAAAGTGAGGTCCACTCCATTGTAATAATAACCTAGGTGAGTCAATCCAGTTTATAAGTGTTGAATAATCGTCTTCGATAAATCTAACAAGTGTAAGCACCGTATTCTTCCCCTTATCAATATAATTAACTAACAAAATATGAATAATATTGAAAAATCTGTTATTCTATCATTATCATATTAGAACAGAAAGCGTCAATGAGGTGATGAATATGGGATCAAGAGTGATGCATGCCATTATTGCGGAAAATGTCTCAAAGAAGTTAGAAATTCAGAATGTTGACATGGTTTTACTAGGGAGTATTGCAGCTGATGCAGCTACAAATAATGATATTTCACATTATTATCAAGGAGATTCTGTTACATACACTAGAACCATTAATATTACAAAATTCATAGGAGACTTTCCCAGTTTTCATCAAGTTCCATTCTTAATCGGGTATTTCTCTCACTTAGTAGCAGATGAACTATGGCTAACTGGATTTTATCAACCGTGGCTTCGTAACAGACTCGAAAATAACGAGAACTTACTAAACACATACCATCATGATTTTTTCTTATTAAATGCGAAACTATGTGAATTTTATGACTGTAAAGAGTTTCTAATACGCCATATTCCAAGAACAGCTACAATTCCAACGATTCTTTCCTGTGATGAGACGAATGTGCTAGCTTTCTCTCAAGAATTACTAGAGGATCTAAATTACACAAATGAAAAGATAAATGAGTCATTGTCCGTCTTCACACTGCAGCAAATAGTAGGCTATATAGAAACCTCATTTGAAAAAACCACATATTTAATCAATAACTTAATACAAAATCCAAAAGGAGAAAATTCATGATTACATTTCGCTCAATGACTCTACATGATCTGGACATCATGACAAAATGGCTACAAAAAACTGAAGTGCTAGAATTTTACGGTGATCCCAAAAACCCTTTTACATATGAGCAGGTAAAAGAAAAGTATAGTCCACGCATTAATGGAAAAACTTCAATTACTCCGTACATTATTGAATATAATGAACAATCTATTGGATACATACAGTGCTATCCTTATAAGGAAAAGCCTAAAGAAAAAGGAATTGATTTGTTTATAGGGGAGCCTCAATTTTATGGTACTGGACTTGGTACCAAAACGATAAAGGCTTTTATTCAAAGACTAGTAAACGAAGATTCTACTGAAAAAATATTTGTTGATCCTCATCATTCAAATAAAAGGGCCATTCGATGTTATGAAAAATGTGGTTTCGAAACAATCGATATGATTAATGACGGGGAAAGCCATATTATGCGATGGCAAAAATAAAACAAGGCTGTTCACAGTTCTAGGAAACCAGTGGGTTTCTTTACAACTGTGACAGCCTATATTGTAGATGACAAGGATATTATTTTGAAAATCCTAATTCTTTTAATGCGATTGCGAGACTTGGACGAATTGGAACATCATGGAATTCAAGACCTAATTGAATAGCCGTTTGAGCAACTTCAGGTCGAATTCCAGATAAGACTGCTTGTACACCAACTAATCTTAATGCTGATAGAACATGGAAAATCTGTTGAGCCACCATTGTGTCAATAATTGGTACACCAGATAGATCAATAAACAATGTCTGTATTTTTTTATCTAGACATTGTTGTAATGTTGACTCCAGAATTAGCTTTGCTCGATGTGTATCAATATCTCCAACTAGAGGTAGCACTCCGACCTCTGTTGTAACCGGAATAACTGGACTACTAAGCTCATAAATCATTTGCTGCTGATTTTTTAATAGCTTGTCAGTCACTTCTTGATAATTCTCAATAAAAATTTCGATCACTTGGTCAAATAAATAATTCAGTTCGTCACTCCACTTTGCAACTTGAGTAGGCTTCACTTCACTTTCATATTTCGAGATAAACTCTTGGACAAATCTCCAGTAGATTTGGCGAAAAATTTTAAACTGATTGATGATAATATGTATGTCTGTTCCATTAAATGCACGGTTCTGCGAGACCTTTACTGCCCAATCTATAATTTCTTCCTTATATGAGTCTTCTGCTTCAATAAAAACTTTTGAAATTGCTGTAATAAGCTCCTGATTTTCTTCACGTAATTGTAATTCTATACTTTTCGGTGCAGATGCGGAGTAAACCGATTCACTATCACCGGTTTTTCTAGTATTTAACCAAGTTTCTGTAATCTGCTCTTTGTTCTCAATTAGATTTTGATAAAGTAGTTGTCTTATTGGCATCTTGAACAATTCTCCTTTATATGATTTCTTTTCCTACGAAGATAAGTTCGCAGTCAAAGGTTAAATATGTATTCACTTTGTTCATTATAAAAGAAAAATGGGCGGAAAAGGGAATTTTTTTAAAAAAACACTTACAAGATTGTGATAATCTTGCTATGATAGTTTCCTATCTTAGTGAAAAGAGGTTGATTGAGTAATGTCATATCCGATTCGTGTTCGTGCTGGTGGGTTTATTTTATCTAACAATCAATTATTATTAGCAGAATTTCATGATGAAAATGGATTACATTATAATATGCCATCTGGAGGTGTTGAAGCAATGGAATCCGTTACCGAAGGAGCCGTTCGCGAGGTATTAGAAGAAGCGGGTCTTGAAGTAGAAGTCGGACCATTGGCTTTTGTTTACGAATATGCCCCTCACTTAACAGATAATCGTTATGGACAAACCCCTACACTTAGCTTTTTCTTTGATTGTAAGCCAATACAGAACAACCTTGTACCTATACCTAAGCAGCTTGATCCGACTCAACTTGGTGCCAAATGGATTCCTGTTAATGAGTTAGACAACATTCTTCTATATCCAAAAATCCAAAACCACATCAAAACCTACATAACAACCAAACAAACCCTTTTCATCCGTGAAACTGACCTAGAATAGGGACGGACCTTAAGAGTTCATGTAGGCCTTGATGTTCTATCTTTATAGTAATCTGCTATCCTACTCAAAAGGAGGGAGATACTCATGCTGCTAGCATTGTGGATTTTATTTATTATCTATTCAGTTTTCCTTGCACCGGGTGATGGTTTTACGAGTGATACGGTTATAAGTCTGATACGAGGAACATTCTCAGATATTGAACCACTTGTTGTTTTTATATTTAACCTATTAGGAATTTATCCACTTTTGTTTGCTGTTATCTTATCTAATAGGAATTCTGGCGGTTCTCCTGTATGGCCATTTATTCTTCTTTCATTTGTACTTGGAGCCTTCGCTCTTTTACCCTATTTCTTTTTATTCTCTTCAAAACCTAAGACATCTACTAAGAACAACCCATTACTCGAATTCATATGTAAGATTCTTCAGTCAAAAACGATATTGTTTATCATTGTTATATTTTTTATAGCTAATCTTTTCGTTTTAACAAGAGGTTTTTCTTTAGATGGTTTTATGATTGCCTTTTATTCATCTAAATTGGTTAATATTATGTCAGTTGATTTGCTTCTATTATTATGGTTATCCTATTATTCTTTTAAGCATTTATATGGCAATAAACATGCTTGGCTGTCATTCATTCCAGTAGTTGGACCCATTATGTTATTATGGAAAAAAAAGACTCATTAAGGAGATTTTGTTGTTATGCAAGAGATAAAAATTGTAAAGACTGAGAAAGATGAAATAATTGGCAGAATGAAAACATTCTATTATGAAATGAGTGGTGATGAAATCGGGGATCTTGCAGCGGAGCATTGGTTTGAATTTATGAAAAAGGAAGTAGGACCATTCTTTTATAATAAAGGCATTGAGGATTCAAAACAGATGCTTATGGAAAAAATGCTTCATCTTGAAGAGGATCTATATGCACTAAAGCGCCCGCTTCAAACAATTAGGAAGTAATGTTCTAAGATATCTTACTCGAATAAGGGACACTGGTTATAATAAAGTCTGTGTCCTTTATTCATTGAAATATAAATTAAGAGCTACTTAATTTCCTTCCTATAGATATCCAAAGAGGAATCCTTCCAATTCTTTAAGACGTCACTAGCTCTCAAAACCTGCCATGGATTAAACATTGTTTGACCATGCTTATTAAACAAATACTTTTCATCTAAAGCATAAGCAGCATGTACAATCGTATATTCCTTTCTCCATACTAAAACATCATCCGATTGTATTTCTATAAAACTTCCTTTTTTATACTCATTATTTTGGAGAATGCGTTCAAAATCAAGAGGATGTAACCATTCATAGATGAGCTGATTACTACCTATGATTGCAGTGGCTACAGCTGCTAAACAATTTGGTCCATTAATAGTAGGGAACCTATCGAAATAAGGAGCCAGCTCGGGTACCTTTTCTACTAATAGGCTGTTAACTTGTTTCCTTAAGGTGGAAAACAAAGCATGGTCGTGCAACCAGTATTTTACATAGTTTCGCAGAATGATTCTTTTTGTATCAATTGGAATAAGCGTCCAACTATGTCCTTGTATCATGATCAATTCTTCATTTGGATGATAGTAAACAGTCTGTCCATTACGGAACAAATTCAGAGCCCTCTTTTGTTCCACTTCACTAAGCCCTTCCAATAAATCAACCATATCAGGAAGCGGAAAGACTAAATACCTTCCAATTTCCCACTGTTCTCTTATGCACGAAGCCTGAGTATGTTTATCCCAAAGTAAGAATTCCCTATTTGGCACTCTTGCTACGTAATTTGCATCCTTCACAGCCCATGTACCAAAGGAGGTACGTTCATCTAGGGTATAGAAATCTTTTGAGATGCTTTCAATTTGAATTGCTGAAACAAAATCAGGTTTCCGCTTAAAAAATAACAAATCATAATCGGGAACAAATCGTTGCTCCCAGTTACAAAATACGTCTTCTGTGATGGTATAACCATTTACTTTATTCATTATTTACCTCTATTTAACTAAGATTAGCGAGACCCATTATGAAGGTCTGCCCCATAGGTATTTTCATTTAGCTTAATCTTCGCTTGAAAACCTAAATTTTTGAAGCATATCTTCTATGAATTTCTCTTCATATAATTGGATAAATATCTCTGCACATTGCTGCTTTCCATCTTAGCAATCCCACTTACTACCTTCACCAATTCGGACAGTAAAGAACAACTTTCCATTTGATTCTACTGTTTCAAATATTTCTTTTACAAATCCTTTTTAAAATAAATTAATGTTGTTCTATTATTTATTTTCTTTTCTACACCAGTCTTTACATAACCCATCTTTTCATACAGATAACAATTGCGCTCTTCCTCTAAAAGTGTGGATAGTTCCCATGTTGTCGCCTGTGGTATTTGCAGTTCAATTAACGAAATTACTTCCTGCGCAATCCCTCTACCCTGATACTCAGGCATAATAAACATTGGACTAATCCAGTACGTCGTTTCGTTATCTTTCCATCGCGCACATATCGCCCCTACTAGTGTTCCTTCAACAATAATTTTGTAAAAACCACCTTTTGGATCATGTATCCTGGACAACACTCTATCAATCTTTTCATTTGCTGGATTTGTTTCATAATCCTGATATTTCTCTAATAACGGCTTAAATGCCTTAACTTGCATATCATAGATAGCGTGTGCATCGGTCTCTGATGCTTTTTCCAAACTAATATTCATCTCATTCACCTCAAATGATGATAAAATCTCGTTTTATGTTTGTTGTGATTCAATTTTATAGGAAGATTCTTTTTGATCATTTTAAAGTCTCCATATAGAAATCTAAATTTCGTACAATGCACAACTCCTATGTAGTAATGTTACCACCCTTACCCTACGTTTAATAGATACCAATATTTTTGACAAAAAGAAAAGCACAAACCCCAATTGAGTCTGCGCTTTTTTCGTTATTTAAGCATGTTACGTACAAGTTCTTTATTTCGATCCTTAAATACCTCGTTATGTGATGATACCATTGCAAATGCTGCTGAATCAGGCTGAATATACTGTTTAGCCTTGTTTACAGCGTTGGCGGCATCTTGAAAGGCACCTGCAATTAGATGTAGCTTACCATCGTGCTTTAATATGTCTCCTGCAGCAAATAGTCCATCTACAGACGTTTCGCTTGTTGAACTTCCTTTAATATAGAAATCATCGACCAATTGAATTTGAAGATTACTATCCTTTAATAGTGCTGCCTCTTGCTCAAAACCATGGTTAATAATCACATCATCTACATCCAGTTGAAATGATTCATCTGTCTCATGGTTCGTTAACTCAACACATTTGATTTCATCGTGCTGATTATTTGCAATGAGTCTTGAAATTTTTGTATTAAAGAATACTTCTGCAGAGCTATTTAACAATTGAGAAACTTGGGCTTCGTGCCCTGATAATTGATCTTTACGGTGTGTTAAATAGACTTTGTGTGCTACGGGAAGCAGTTCATTTGCCCAATCGATAGCTGCGTTTCCTCCACCGGAAATGAGAACGGTTTTTCCGATAAAGTTCTTTAGGGATTTTACGGTATAGTGTAGATTCGATACCTCAAAGCGTTCTGCCCTCTCAATATGTAGCTTTTGAGGTTTTAAGATTCCACTTCCAACAGCAACAATGATTGTCTTGGATAAATGTTCATTTCCGGATGCTGATTTAAGGATAAATAATCCTTCAGCATTCTTAGTAATCGATACAATCTTTTCATTTAACACCACAGTAGGATCAAATGTTAAGCCTTGCTGCACCATTTGATCTATTAATTTTTCTCCCGGTATTGGAACTTGCCCACCTATATCCCAAATCATTTTCTCTGGATAGATATGAACCTTACCTCCCAAATGAGGTTGGAATTCAATAATTTTCGTTTTCATCTCTCTAAGTCCACTATAAAAAGCTGAGTATAAACCAGCTGGTCCACCACCGATAATGGTTACATCAAAGCATTCTTGCTCTTTCATTATGCTCACTTCCCCTAGGAATAATCGAAATTACCATTCTCAAACTATATTTAAGATGCCGTTGACATAGATCATAACTATTTCAATAGTTCTATTGTACACGATACTGAGAATGATTTTCAATGTCAAATGTCTTTTTTGCCAAAAAATCTAATTTCCTTATTAAAAAATACAACTTAATCGAAGTTATCTGGATAAATTTGTGCCACTATGTCAGCAGCTCAAATCACAAATTTGTTTTTCACTTATCTTTTCTTTTTGCAAACTTGCATAGAATTCGCCTATAGTCAGAAACTATTTATAGTGTTATGACTATAGCACTATAACATGATGTGGAGGGGTATAAATGAATCAACTTATAAGTATCATTTCAACAATCGTTGTGAGATTCTTACGAGCAATTTATTTACTTCGCTATAAAGCTATTGTATTTCCCTTTCCAGCTGCGATTAAATAAACCAAACGATTCATTTATCACATATCTCATTGTTGTTATAAAAAAAGTGAGCAAATTTGCTCACTTTTTCTTTGCCAAAGCTTCTCGGTCATCTGTACTTGGTGGTTGCTCTAACCAACCATTTTTTATTAATAACTCCGCTCCATCCTCTGCATAAAAACCAATTTCAGTCATCAACTTCAAATACTGTACAATTAAATCATTCCTTTGACAGGTCGATAATGCAGATCCATAATACCCAACAGATACGGTAATTAAATTTACAATATGAAAGAGCATTAGCTTGTCTGAAAATGGGGAGACAACAGAATTTGAAACCTCGGATGTCCAATTTCTTGGTGAAGGTAAATGATCATTTGACATAATCGTACTGAAGATATCAATATGTTTATTGCAAAGCTTCGCACCTCTTTGGAAATACTCCCGCAATTCCTTGGAGTGTGTTACCTGGCTAAATCCAATTTCCAGGACAATTTTAACAATGGTTTTTTGCATATTGTAATAAATGTTTCCGATTTCAATCCCATTCAGTGGTCTCTTTTTACCAAAATATCCTGACATATAATTTTTATTGTAAATAAAATCTACGTCATGTGGTGCATTTATATATGGTGGACGACTAAAAATACCTTTATCCAACATAGCTGCTAATATTTGATCATAAAGCTCCATTGTTTCTTTCATACACTGAATATAATAGGACCTTTGATCCTCTCTAACCGAAGTACCAACAGAAAGAGAATAACCATTCATACCATGTAAAGTCATGACATATAGGTATTGCATCACAAAGGTACCCGAGAATAAAGGTGGTGCATCAAGATTTACATCTTCTTTCGTGAAACCTTTTGGTATTGGGTATTTTGCCTCTTGAAGCATAGCAGTAACCTTTTTTATATGTGTATTGGACAAATCTAGTGCATATTTAATAATGTTTTTTATTTCTAAATCGTCAGTTGTTTTATCAAAATAGGTTAGAACACAAATGGCCATACTATCATTCATGTATTGAGTCCATAAAGCAGAAATCTCAGGTGCTGTTAGCCGGATATTTTGTTTCACCCAAATCAACCTCTTTTTTTATCTTTGATATCTTCTAATTAGCTTTTCTTATCACTTGAAATTTATTCTAATCAACAATATTACAAGCGAATAATAGAAAAAAACACATTCTTTCTCATAAGAATGTGCCATATTATTCTATTCTCTCACATGCTAGTTTGTTTCATTCAAGCTAAATAAGGATTCATCTCTTCTTTTGGAGTACATCAACCTCTAACTCTTTTTTCAGTCTAATTTTCGTTAAATAATATCCCCTATATATTCTGATTGTGGCCGGTAAATAACATTATGTTCAGCTTGTTCTAATACATGTGCAGTCCAACCAACAATTCTACTTGCTGTAAATGTTGGAGTAAATAGCTCTGAATCCATGCAAATCGACTTCATTATTGCAGCTGCATAGAACTCAACACTTGTATAGAGCGAACGTCCAGGTTTGTATTCGTTTAGTATATGGATTGCTTCATTTTCAACATGTAATGCTAAGTCAAGCCATGGGTCCTCTCCGTCCATTTCTAATAAAACATTACGAAGTGCCACTGCTCTTGGGTCGTGTGTCTTATATACACGATGGCCAAATCCCATTAGCTTTTCTCCATTATGAATTTTTCTTTGAATCACACTTTCTGCCTGGTCCATTGTTTGTATTTCATCTAGTAATGCGAGTACTCCTGAAGGTGCTCCACCATGTAATGGACCTTTCATCGTACCTATAGCAGCACAAATAGCAGAAACTATGTCAGATTCAGTAGAGGCTGTTACTCTTGCTGAGAAGGTGGATGCGTTCATTCCATGTTCAAGTGTTAAGATCATATAGGTTTCAAGTGCTCTTACTTGTGCTTTCGTTGGCCTTGCCCCATTTAACATGTATAAATAATTCTCTACATGATCTAGTTCGTCATTTGGGCTCGTGAAAGGTTTGTTGCTTTGCTTGGCCCTCCAGTACGAAATAATTGTTGGTATAATAGCTGTTAACGTAATAGATTGTGCTAAATTAGGTTTCCATTGATAATGCAACGTTCCTTCTGCAGATATTACGGTTCTTAATACGCCCATATATTCCATGTTACTCGGTAAAACGTCCATGATTGCCTTCATTTCTTTCGTTAATTTTCTTTTATCGCGAATCTGCTTGCTTAATTCACTCAATTCTATTCGTGTAGGGAACCTCCCATTCCAAATAAGGAAGGCTACCTCTTCAAAGGAATATTCCTGTGCTATATTTTGAATATCATACCCTCGATAAATTAACTTTCCTTTCTGACCATCAATATGTGAAATGCGAGTCTGTGCCGCAACGACACCTTTTAATCCGTTACTCATTTTAATCTCCCCTTTATACTTATTACAAATATTGTATAATGGTTTTATAATTAATAAAATTAATTATTATTAATTAAACTGATTATGATACTTAATTAGCGAGAGGATTTATGGTATGGAACTAAATTGGATCCAGACGTTTGTCGCGGCTGCAACGTACGGAAATTTCAGAAAGACTGCAGAAAATTTGTATATCTCTCAGCCTTCTGTGACGGTGCATATTAAACAGTTAGAAAAGGAATTAGGGATTCTTTTATTTGAAAGAGAAGGAAAAAAGGTTAAGCTAACTGAGGCTGGAAGAAGATATTTGCAGCATGCAAAAAAGCTTCTCCAAGTATATGAAAATGGCGTGACCGATCTCCAAACATTTAGTCAGGGCTATACAACGACATTGTCACTAGCCATCTCCCCACTTATTGCCGATACAATTCTACCCTTTGTGTTAAAGCAATACTTAAAAAAGCACCCTCAAGTCGAGATATCTGTCAGCATTATTGAATCAAAAGAAATTGAAAGGGCTGTTTGGAACGAAGAGGTTGATATCGGTTTATCATGTTTAAATAGCTTTCATCCAGAGCTTGAATCAAGTCTACTTTACCAGGATCGAATCATGCTTGTAGCACCACATGATGGTCGTGATTTCGAATCAGCTTTTCCTTTAGAGGAGGAGGAAATTTTAGCAAGTAATTATTTATTAACCCACAATCATCCTGGATATTGGGAGGAATTATCCCAAACTGTAAAACGTTTATATCCTAGTATTCAGATGATGAAGGTGTCACAGGTCCATATTACGAAGAGATTTATTGTTGAAGGATTAGGGGTCTCATATCTACCTGAGTCCACTGTAAGAAGAGAGCTTTTAGAAGGAAGGTTACTCGAGGTGCCTTCACATTTCTCTTTACCAGAAGCCAATACCTTTGCCATTTTAAAATATCGACATAAGAAACAGGAAGAATTTTTGGAATTTTTATCACGGTATCGATTATAGTGAGCATACAAAAGGATCTATTCGATGGAATAGATCCTTATTCTTACTAGTACTATTCTTCAAGATAAATTGCTTGTTCATCAATCATTCCATCATCATTTAATACTTCAATTGTAACCGTTTCTTTTTCTGTGTCTTTTATCTGCTTTATAGCATCTGCTACTAATGACGAATCTTTAAATTCTACACTCTGTGAAACTTCATGTGTTTCTGGTTCACTACCACGTTTTAACTCGTTTTCTACAAAGATTAAGTCTGTGCCAAGTGCTTGCCTCAAACTACCTGCTTCTATATAAAAACGTGTCATAATTTGTGTATTTTCATCAAGATTATTGTCTGAGATAGTCGCATGAAATGTAATTGACTTCATATCTTCTGAAACGGTCATTTTGCCACTATCAATAACCTCTGCAGCGTTTGTATTACAAGCAGATAACACGAATAAGGTAACTAAAATCATAATCATGATCAATTTTCTTTTCAACTTAGTAATCCTCCTACTATGTATCGAACATACAAAATCATATCAAAAACTTATATTTTCGTAAATTATTTATCCATCATTGAATCAACAAGTTCAAGAAAATGCATCAGAACCCTAGCGGTTAATCCCCAAATAACCTTATCCTCAAAGTAAAAGAAATACTCCTTCATTTCTCTTGTTTGCCAATTGTAATTCTCTCCACCCGGGATATGATGAAATGGAAACCGCTCTTCAGGCTCAAGCGTTGACTTTATATAAAACACTTCTGGTTTATTTTCTTTAAAATAACGTAATGGAACTAGAAATGTTTCAGCTACTTCATTTGGATTTTCTTTAATCGGATAGTGTGTACTAATTTTTCCAACAAACGGATATATTATGGTACCAAACGGTGACACAATATAGTCGAGTGGGTAGATATCACTGATCGCTTCACTTGGAATACCTAGTTCCTCTGTCGTTTCACGAATAGCAGCATCCTTCTCAGTACGGTCATGAGGATCTACTTTCCCACCTGGAAAACAGATTTCACCAGGCTGTCTTCTCATTTTCTTTGAGCGTACCTCAAATAATATATGTAAACCTTTCTCTGTTTCAACTATTGGTAATAATACTGAAAAGTTGACAAACTTCTCACTGCCTAAGATGGTAGGTGTTCGATTCTTTAATTCATTCCAAATAAGGTTCATATCCATCGTAACCCCTCCGCCTCCGTTCATAGCATTTCTTTTATTATATTATTGCAAAGCCAGATAAACAAACAATACCCTTCCAGCAACTCTCATGGTAATATGGTCCATAAGAAACATGCGAAAAGAGGGTTATATTCATGAATTTGTCAACATATTTTTCTCACATACATTTACAGCATGAAACAAACAAACCTACCTTGTCTCTACTTAGAGCTATTCATAGACAACACTTACTACATATCCCTTTTGAAAATTTAGATATTCATTTAGGTAAGAAACTGTCAATGGATCCAGTTGTTGTGTTTAAAAAAATCACTGAACATAATCGCGGCGGATTGTGCTTTGAAGTCAATAGTCTTCTATATTCGATTCTAACGTTGCTAGATTACAAGGTTTCCTATATATCTGCTAGTTTCTGGAATACTGATAAACAAAGCTGGAATCCAGACTTCTCCCACTTAGCATTGCTCGTTCATTTAAACGGGGCCAAGTATCTCTTTGATGTTGGGGTTGGTGGAGGTTTTACAGAGCCATTGCACATTCTTGATCGCTATCAGCACCACGACCAGAATGGTCATTATCTAGTTGAAGCTACAGACGACTCAAACATTTTTATCATAAAAAAGAATAGTCATGATCATTGGAACCCCTTATTTAAAATCGACACTAACCCTCGTGTACTTCAGGACTTTGAAGAAATGTGTTCGTTTACTCAAATTGATTCCGATTCTCTTTTCACTCAAAAAAAGCTTTGTAGTATTATAACAGAGACTGGACGTATTTCATTAACTGATGAATACATTAAGGTGACAAATGGTGACGATATAACAATCACTCCAGTTACCTCACGAAATGAGTGGACTACAGCATTATGGGAGTATTTTCATATAGAACTATAATGCTAGCCAAGTTTATTTATATGATTCTTGCTATATAATAGATATATCACGTTAAAGGAGTACAACTATGAATATGATGACGGGATTTCTTTTTAGAATCTGTGAGTGGATTTTTCGACTAGTATACGTCCAGATGCTCTGGATTACTTTTACATTATTAGGACTTATTCTTTTTGGTTTTTTCCCATCCACAATTGCAATGTTTACTGTCGTGCGTAAGTGGATGATGGACGAGATTGACCCCCCTATTTACTCGACATTTTGGACAAGCTACAAGAAAGAGTTGGTAAAGGGCAATGCAATAGGAGTTCTACTCGTGCTATCGGGTATCATTATTTATTTTGACTATCAATTTTTAGTGGGTAATACAGCTTCATTTGCCTCGTTTAGTAAATATCCTTTATTTTTAGTACTTATGTTATTGGGGCTTACTTGTATTTATGTAATACCTACTTATGTACATTATGACTTGAAACTGTATCAGATCATTAAAAACGCCTTTCTTTTTATGGTGTTAAATCCACTTAATACGATTTTTATTGTCATTGGGCTTATTCTAATTTATATTATTGCCATTCTACTTCCTCCTCTTGCTTTCTTTTTAGGTGGAAGTGCAGCAGCACTTATTATTATGGGATTGTGTTATCGAAGCTTTATATCTATTGAACAAAAGAAAAGTAGATCAATCTAATAAATGAAAAGAAGCTGAAACATAAATCTTTCACTAATGATAAAGACCCGAACAATTAGGCGATATCTTATGATAATTCGCTAAATCGTTCGGGTTTTTATCACTATTTTAAAAATGGTTTTGTATATTCCAGCCTCAAATGAAAAATTACATCTAAATACTACGCTGATCCTTCTTTTCACCTAGCATTATAGGCTTTAATTCATTTCCAGTTCCCTTCTTACCTTTCATACTGTGAAGGGTCATGCCAATCACGATGCATACGACGCCAGTTAGAGCTATAAGTGATGGTGCTGGTGAAGATAAGACAAGCATTTCTCCTAATATGACAAACAGCACTTGTGTTGATTGTGTTGCTTCTACAGCAGCGAGTTTCCGTCCATCGTCTTTTACTAGTTCTGTAGAAAAGAAGAATAAGAGTGTTGCGATCACACCGGAAGAAATTGCTACAATAAAGGTTTGTACTAGCTGATCCGAACTAGGTGGACCAACTTTTATTGATGCTACGATAGATAAGATAAACCATAATGGAAGTGAAGCAATCGTCATCCCGAGAACTCGTTGAAATGTATCTAACTTACCGCTATAATGCATCATCATTTTTCGATTCCCTAGAGGATAAGCAAATGCAGCAATCACTACAGGTAACATCCCGGTTAAGAATAATTGTAAAGATATTCCACCCTCTGCATTTTCCCATTGAAGAATCATAACACCAATAAAAATTAACAGTGAGAAGAACAAGCTTTTGATCGGTAATGGATTTCTTTTACCCTTTTCATCAAAAAAGAGTGGCGTAATGAAGATGCCTGCAATGATCGTTAATTGCCAGGTTGCAGCGACTAACCATCCTGGACCAGAAGCAGCGGCATAGGTGATAGGAGCGTAAAATAACCCAAAACCTACAAAACTCCAAAACAACCATATACTCGGCCGAGCAATCATTTCTTTTATAAGAGGTCTCAAATTCCCACGCAACATCACTATTACCATTAGAAAAGGAACCATAAATATATATCGCAGTGAGGAACTCCATAACCAGCTTCCACCAGAAAGCTCCATGGAACGATTCAAAATAAACGTAACAGCAAAAAAGATTGAGGACAAAATTCCAATTAGGATTGCTTTCATCTCTAACACCTCCTACACCCAGTACTTCATGTTTATCATTATTATAGCGAATATATACAAGTTTGGTTAAAGAACTTATAATACCCTGAAAACTTTTCTAAAAAAGAGAGAGCCTGGGACATAACATACTAATCCACCCTTAAAGAGGAACAATACAAAAATTATACTCAACATAGTACCCGTTTCTATTAATCAGTATTAAGCAATATACAAGTTCGTTCCATTGCGCTACAGACACTCGCTTTCCACGGGGAGGAACCTGAGCCTCCTCGTCTTCGCCTGCGGGGTTCCGTTCCAGTGGGTACGTCACCTTGGTCTCAGCCTTTCCTCTAATCCCGTAGGAGTCGAGTGTCTTCCGCTACATTCCACTAAGTCTTTATAAACAGTAAGTGAAATGGAAAAGCATGTTTAAAAACAGTAAATAAAGACCCGAACAAATTAGCAAAATATCCGTTAGATATCGCCTAATCGTTCGGGTTTATCATTAGCATTAATCCTTATGTCCCAACCTCATCTACAAGATCAATATGTTACAACTCATCGAATCCATTTGCATCTGATGTTTTTGTGTATTGTCTTGATTTCTGCTCAAAGAAGTCTGTTTTACCTAAGTCGACTTCTTGGTATGCTACAATCCAGCGTAATGGATTTGTGCGGTATCCTTCAAAAGGTGCTGTAAAGCCTAGCTGTTCTGAACGTTTATTTGCCATAAATTTAATGTATTCCTCTAATTCAGGCATTAATAAGCCATCAATTTGATTGCCGATAATTTGTTCTGCCCATTCAATTTCAAGTTCTGCTGCTTTTTTAAACGTATTTGTACCTAATTCTTGTAGTTCCGCTGTATCATATTGAGGATTCTCTCTTAGAATCTCTTTAAATATCTTTTCAAAGAGTCCAACATGAAGCTGCTCATCGCGATTAATATAATTAATCATTGTACTTGTTGCGACCATTTTCTGGTTACGTGCAAGATTATAGAAGAATGCAAACCCTGAATAAAAGAACAAGCCTTCTAGAATAACATCATATATGATGGAGTGTAATAAGTTTTCAACAGTTGGATTTTCAACAAAGCTTTTGTATCCGTTTGTTATAAAATCATTTCTTCTACGAAGAGTAGGTTCTGTTCTCCAATAATCAAATACCTCGTCTTGTTTCGCTTTTGGAACAATACTTGATAAAACATAACTATAGGAATGGTTATGAACGACTTCCTGTTGTGCCAGGATAATCATCAATGCATTTAGACTTGAGTCTGTTAAATAGTCCGCTACTTTTCCAGCATAGTCTGTTTGTATACTATCTAAAAGTGCTAGGAGTCCTATAACTTTCAGGAATGTATCTTTCTCTTGTTCTGTTAAATTAGGAAACTGTTTTATATCTTTAGACATATTGATTTCAAATGGTGTCCAGAAATTCCCTAGCATTCTCTTATATTTTGGATAAGCCCACGGGAAGCGAACATCGTCCCAATTTAAGATATTAGAGCTTTTACCATTTACAATACCTGTTGAAGCATTTGGAGCGTCAACATCAATAAGGTCCCTTTTTTTAATTTCTAACATATGCTTTTCACCCTTTATTCTGTAGTTAACTATGGCAGCTTTCACACTCATCTATATCTTGACTTGAAGTAGACCGAATATAATATGTTGTTTTCAATCCGGATTTCCATGCATCAAGATGGATGTCTAAAAGTGCTTTGGCTTTTATATCGTTTCTTACATATAGATTAAACGATATCGATTGATCGATATGTTTTTGACGTTTTGAGTTTTGGCTTATGCTCCAGTGCTGATCAACATTGTAGGCTGTCTTATAGAACCATGTTGTACTTGGAGAAAGGTCTGGTGCTGTTACCGGAATCTTATAGTCCTTCTTTTCTTCTGAATATTCGAGTCTGAATATTGGATCAATGCTTGCTGATGATCCTGCTAATATGGAAGTAGATGAATTCGGCGCAACAGCCATTAAATACCCATTACGGATTCCTTTATCTGTAACCTCTTTTTCAAGCTGTTGCCATTTATCTGATGTATAGCCTCTTTTCTTAAAATAATGGCCATTAGACCAGTCTGATCCTTCGAAATAAGGGTATGCGCCTTTTTCTTGAGCCAACTCTTTACTTGCCGAAATTGTGAGGTAAGCAATTTGGTCATAAAGTTCATCACAATACTCTACAGCCTCTTCGCTTTCCCACTTGATCCCTTTCAGGGCAAGAAGGTGATGCCAACCAAACGTTCCTAGTCCAATACCACGGTAATTCTGATTCGTTAATTGTGCTTGCAGGACCGGAATTTCATTGATGTCAATGACGTTGTCTAACATCCTTACTTGAATTGGAATAAGTCTCTCAAGGACATTCTCCATCACACTTTTTGCTAAAGAAATGGAAGATAGATTACATACTACAAAATCACCTGGTTTCTTGTATGTAATAATCCGCCCATCTGAAACCCTTTCTTCTTCTAAGACGGTTGGGCTCATATTTTGTGTGATTTCAGTACATAAATTACTACAATAAACCATTCCCTTATGAGTATTGGCATTTAATCGGTTCACAGTGTCACGATAGAACATATACGGCGTTCCTGTCTCGAGCTGTGATACCATAATAGATTTGAAGATCTCAATTGCAGGGACTATATTACGTGATAGTGAAGGATGGTTGACACATTCCCAATACTTTTGACGGAACGAACCCTCTCCTTGTGCCTCATCAAAGTAATCCTCTAGTGAATACCCCATCACCCGTCTTACTTCATGAGGATCAAATAAATACCAATCCGCTCTATTTTCTACCTGTTCCATGAATATATCTGGAATGCATACTCCCGTAAATAAATCATGTGTTCGTTGACGCTCATCACCATTATTTAATTTTGCGTCGAGAAACGAAAAGATGTCCTTATGCCAAACATCTAAGTAAACAGCAATAGCTCCTTGTCTTTGTCCCAATTGATCAACCGAAACTGCCGTATTATTCAGTTGTTTCATCCATGGAATAACACCAGAACTAACACCCTTAAACCCTTTAATATCGCTTCCTCGACTGCGAATTTTCCCAAGATATATTCCGATACCACCGCCATTTTTACTTAGCGTTGATACATCTGTATTCGAATCATAAATACTCCTTAGGTCATCTTCAATGGTGTCAATGAAACAGCTAGAAAGCTGACCATAGCTTTTCCCTGCATTAGCTAATGTTGGAGTTGCGACTGTCATATAAAGATTTGAAAGTGCCCAATATGCTTCTTTAATGAGATCTATACGTTTATTCGTAGGTTCATTTTGTAGAAGTGTCATCGCAATAATCATAAAACGCTCTTGAGGTAATTCAAAGAACGCTCCAGCCTGTGATTTTGCTAAATAACGTTCAGCTATTGTTAGAATTCCGATATATGTAAATAGCTCATCCTTATTAGGCGCTATTACTTTTTCTAATTCATTAATCTCTTCTTTAGAATAGGTTTGCACTAGTAATGGATCATAGATGCCAATCTCTACTAATCTTTCAATTAACTCATAAAAAGAACCATAACCCTTTTCTGATTGGGTCCCTCTAGACGCAGCACTTAAACGGTATAACCGTTTTAAATAAATGTTTGCAGCAACATAGGTCCAATCTGGCTCTCTACTATTGATTCTTTCCAAAGCAGTTAGAATAAGCAAATTCTCTACTTGATCAGTTGTCATTTCTTTCACTTCAAGCGTTGTGGTTACTTTCTCTTTGTACGAAGTAAAATCAATCTGACTATGCTTCTGCTCCAATTCAATTAACAATTCATGAACACGGTAATTTTCTGTAACGATACTCATTGTAAGTCCCCTTCTCGTTTTGTTTGCTCATTTCTCATTTCTAAACGACGCCGTTTTCTAACTTGTGCTGTTTTAAACAACTCTTTCTCCTCTTCTGTTTCTGGAATGACTCCAGGAACCGGTGAAGGTACTCCTTTTGAATCCTTTGCAACCATAGTTAGAATAGACGTTGTTGTTAAGGTTCTCGTAGAAGTTTTGAGATTTTCGCTTTCCACTTTTACAAACACCTCCATTGATGTTCTTCCTGTAGAAATGACAAACGCCTCTAACGTCAAAATATCTCCAACCTCTGCAGAAGATAAGAAATTCACTCGATCAATTGATGCAGTAACAACGACTTTCCTACTGTGTTTCATGGCTGAAATGGCAGCAATCTCATCAATATAAGATAAAACCGTACCACCAAAGATTGTTCCCATATGGTTTGTGTCTGGTGGCAAAACAAGACGTGTCTGAATTGTTCGCGACACATTTGAAGATAAAGCATTCATGTTCATTCTCCCTTTCGTAATTTACAGCTTAGAGAGAAAATGGGAAATAAAAAAACCATCCTAAAGGATGGGTTATAAACGTTGATATACTAATAGACAACTAGATTTTAAGGGCCTACCAATGTATCCTCGTTATACCTTCCCAATTCCCGAAGAAGATAATACGCTATAAATAAGGCAGGTCTCCTGACTTGTGCTTCTTCCTACTCTAAGACCTTCCCATCTCTAGATAGACAGTGGATACTCCTTAGTTCGTCAGCACTTACAGTTGCGGGGACAGCTCTGGATTTACACCAGATTCCCTATTATGTCTTTAGTAGACACCCTATTTATCGGCTAATTCAATATGTAGTTATTTACTGGTTACAAAACACTAAATATTGTGTTCTATAGAAAATAATAAAGCACCTATACGACAAATTCAACCATTATTTTTATCTTTCGTCTAGTTATTTTTTCACTACATGATTCCTCCGATAACTATAAACCTTGGTGGCATTAGCTTTTCATTCAATACGAAGAAAAATTTTTTTTCTAATTAAACATTTTAGCGGACGAGCTTGAATATATTTTTCTATGAATTTTAATATTAAGGAGAGTGTCTATGAAAAAAATGGTCCTATTCGTAGTATGTTTCACCTTTCTAACTGGTTGTAATGTTACAAAAGAATCTAGTTATACTAGTGAATTGTGTAGTTTTGGCCCAATGATGGTTCTAAACGGGAAGCAATATATTCAAGTTAATGAGAGCAAAGCTCTTACAGTAACCGATAAGCTAGGAGAAATCAGTTATAAAATGAACGAGGAGCTTCATCCAACAGCAGATTTTACTTCGAATACATTAGAAGAAGGGACCACGATTTATTCTGTAAAAGGATACGACCATTACGTTGTAGCAAAAACATTGGATAATAAGTATTTACTTTTTGATGAAATAAAGTAATTAACTCTAATTTCAGCTTCAGCTATAAATAGTACTAAAAAAATCTAGTAACCAATAGGATATTATAAGCAATACTTTTCATAGAGATAATTAAAAATCTAACTCCTTAATAAAAAGTCTCACTGTTTAAAAGTAAACAATGAGACTTTTTTATCTTTATATAGCTTGTGATTCTGTGTAAGTGTTGAGTTTGGATTCTACCCAATCATGAAATAAATCATAAGCTAAATCTAGGTTATCTACACTGTAAATTTTCTTACCTTCATATGATTTAATATGAGACGGTAGTGAATTACACGATAAGAAAACATCATAGCTACCATGATCACTAAAAATACCAATCGCTTCGATAATATGATTGTATTTATAATACCCTAGATATATGGTTTGATTATCCTCTTTCATCAACATCACCTAATTCAGTTATTTACACGATTAATTTGTAACCCCCGCTTGTTTCTCAGCAATTAAGTCTTCTAATCTTTCTTTTTGTAGTGCTAGCTCTTCCAGAGTAGGCTCTGCCTTTGTGCCTCCGGAAAAACCAAATTGTGGTGCTTGTTGAATAAGGTTTTGAAGCTGTCCGTTGTTTTGTTCATACAATCTGTAACCAACAGCTCCTACTACAGTTCCAGATAGAAAACCCATTAAAAAATCTTTGTTTAAAGGCATACTAATTTCCCCCTAATTAATGTTTGTTTATTTATTGATAAAGAAGCTGTTTGCTTCTTCTCAAATCGTTAAATACCTCTATCAAATTAACAATCCAAGTTACAGCAGCTACCTGAAGAATATTTTGTGCTCCTAGTGATAACATGGAAATGATACCCGTTATTACATCAGGATGACTTAGTTTATTTTCTCCGTGGGAAAGCACTGTATATGAAGTAGATATGACAACCAAGTAATCAAATGCATCAGGACGACCACCAATGTTTCCCCTTAAAAAGGCAGCCAAAAGTAGGCAACCTGATACTAGCGAACGGAATAGATCCTTTCTCAAATTCTCTCGTTCTGGAATTTCCCTATAAGGGTCTATATTGGTCTGTTGGAAAAATAAACTAATATACCGGAGTACATGCTTATGAGTTAATTCACTGGAATTGTACTGAATTACTATAGAACGGATTATTGGCTCTATTCTAACAGAGTCAATTCCTCTAATAGATTCAAACATCTCCTCAATAGCTGAGTACTCTTTCGTATTTGCTAGAGCCGGTATTATCAATCGTATCCTTCCAGGTATTAAATGAATGATCTTGTAGTTGAAGTACATTCATTTTACCTCCCGTGAAAATCAATTTTGCACTATTTATAACAACACCTATTGTAGCTGCATTGTGGATTGCAGCCCCAAGGATTGGTTGTATCACTCCAAGTGTACCTAGGGAAATTGCAACTGTATTAATAAATAAAGTTGCTAGAATATTTTGTTTTATAACGGTCATTGTTCTTTGAGAAAGCTTTACTACTTCAGACAATAATAATGGGTTATCTGAATGAATGACCACATCGGCTGTTTCCATAGCAATATCTGTCTTTTTCCCACCAAGCGTTACACCAATATCAGCATAAGCTAAGGCAGGAGCATCGTTAATACCATCACCAACCATCATAATTGTACGGTCTTTTTGTTTTTTTAAGTATCTGACATAGCTTGCTTTTTCCTGTGGCATTACCTCAGCAAAAAACTCATCGACTGATGTCCGATTTGCTACTTTCTTAGCGGATTGTTTATAATCGCCTGTAAGCATGACAACTTCATCAATACCATTTCTTCTCATTTGGTTAATACACCTATTCATCCCTTGCCGAACTTGGTCTTCTATCTCAATGATACCGATTATTTCATTTTCTTTTGCTACGAAAACACCCGTATTATAATTGGTTTCCAGTTTGATTTCGTAGTCATCCATATATCCCCTGCTACCAACGAGAATAAGCTCATCATTTACTATGACGGATAATCCTTTACCTACAACATTTTCAAAGGTTTCATCATCGTGTTCAGGAACTTCAATTGCTCGATATTGCGCTTCAGATCGAATGGCTTCGGCAATCGGATGTGTTGCATGCTCCTCTGCAGATGCAGCAAATGCTAAAACATCTTTTTCAGAATATCCATTAAATGTTTGAATATGGGTCACAATTGGCTTCCCTTCGGTAATGGTACCGGTCTTATCAAAAATCACTGTGTTCACTTTAGATAATGTTTCCAAAGTTTGACCGCCTTTTACAAGTACTCCCTTTCTCGCAGCCTTACCAATTGAAGCTGAAATAGCTGTTGCGGTTGAGAGCTTTACTCCACAAACATAGTCAATAACAAGCATATTCAGTACTCTATTCCAATCCCTCGTAACAACATAAATAACGGCTGCTAGAATAAAGGAGATTGGTACAACCTTCTTAGTAAATCTTTCTGACATCATTTGAATGGAAGCTTGCTTCTCTTGGGCTTCTTCAATTAATTTTATCATTCTGTTAACAGCAAGATCGTCCCCTACTTTGTCAACCCTTAACGAGATCTTTCCTTCCGTTACAATACTTCCAGCATACACATAGGAATCTTTGGATACATGTACAGGCATATGTTCACCTGTAATGGCGGACTGATCAACTTGCCCATTATACATGAGGACATTTCCATCAAAAGGTATCTTTTCTCCTTGGAACACGACAATTTGGTCTCCAACTTTTATTTCATCTGTTTGTACCTTAACCTCCTGACCACTTTCTGTGATAAGCCAAGCAAAAGGAGTATCTACTTCCATCATCTCTCTAACAAAGCCTCTTGTACGATTCATGGTATACTCTGTTAGCAATTCACTAATTGTTGACATAATGTAAATCACTAGTGCAGATTGAGGACTTCCTTTTATGATAGATGCAACAATAGCCGCAGTGGTTAAAGTATCAGGGTTTGGTTTCGTAATAGATTTTAATCCATTTCGAATAATGTCTCTACAAGAATACAAAATGGCTACAGTCGTTGGATTTAAAACCCCAATAGGCGTAGATAATATGAAGGGAACTGTCCAGAATTTATTCAATAAGAATGTTCCCATCACAATTCCAAGATCCTTAATATGCCTCCGCATATTTTCTTTTGATTCTTCATTTACATTTTTTGTGCTCTGAAATGTGTTTCTTTCAAAAATAGAGTGAATGTAAGCTAAGCACAATTCTGGAAATTTTTTGTACGTGTGATAAATTACAACACTACCAGTCAAGGTTGAATAGGTTGCAGAAATAATTCCAGGTATGGATCTTATTGTTGCTTCAACGACCTCTGGTAAAAAAACTTCATTATGAATCCTTATTCGTGTTCTTCCTGGAACCGAATGTAACACCGTACATACACTACTCATAAGGGAATCCTCTCATTACTTTTTATTTGTAATAATGGTATATGCCCAATATAGTAAACTACTTGAGAATGCTGGATTCGTTGGGATTCTAACAACACCATTAATGATTAATATGACAGATAATAAGGAATCAATATCAATTTTTCCTGCACTTTGTTTTTTCATGGTGCTATTAACGGTACTTACAACATTTTTAAGAATATTCATTAAATCCGATTGAAGTTCTGGGTATGTAGCAATGGATGTTTGAACTGCACTTTTTACGATGTGGTCGAATTGCTCTGGTGTGAGGGTCTGGGAATGAAATGTTAGTAGTAAACTCCCGGTAATGGGTGAAGCATGTGCCTCTTTTACGATTGGTATGGATTTAAATACATGCATTAAATTATTGGTGGTTTGTTCATATTTCCATCTATCACATTGAAGCCTTACCCTACCAGGAACAGCATGAAGAACATGAACTTTCTGGTCTTGTATTCCGCTCATAATCTTTGGAGCTAAGAGAGATGCTCCTATCCCTAGAATTGTATTTATCATATAGAGGCTCCTTGTCTTACGAGTACTTTTCTATAATGGAAAGCCAACGCGTTATTGAATCTGATTGATTAATAGCTTCATGTTTATATAGGATTAAAGCAGTGCCTGTTTCTTTTGTAAATTCGATTGAAGTAATATCAGGATCTAATGCCATTTCTGACATTAATAACAATACCTTATCTTCGTTTGTCTTCCATTCTGGAAACCCTAATCGAATCCTACCTGGTAGTGCATGTCTTACTTGGATTCCATATTTTCTTAATATAGATTCAATTTTTTTATTTACCAATTTATTATGTATTTTCTTAATCATCTACATCACCTTCTAAGTTTTCACTATATTACTACTTTATGCTTATCGTGTAAACATTTTTTGTAATTTTAGTAATATTTTACCATATACACTATGTATAAACTCTATTAGGTAATAGAGTTTTTTCTTATAACACATATCGGACTAGATACATAATACACGCAGCGATGGTGATAGGAATCATTGTTAAAAGGAATCTTCTAATTCTTTTCTTTATAAAAAGATGGTTTGATTTCACTTTAGATTTTCTGTAATATTCCAATTTTCTCCCTCCTCATTTAGATTAAACCATCAGTTTTTCCCTAGCGCAACTTTTATTTTCTAATATATGTCTGTTTTTATTAAATGTTTACAATTGATTTTATTTTTATCAGAATAGATGATTTCAAAGTTTATTGGATTATTAGTAACTAAATAGACAATGAAGATATTCGCATCATAACTGACGTGCGATGAGGTTTTAAACCATTTCTAGTACTTCAATCATGTTTAGTCTTATGATGACATAACATGAATTATTAATTGCATCAGGCAGGAGGTTTGGTATGAGCATATTACCTATATTAATGACAGCTTTTTGTACAAGCGTTGGAGCATTACCGATATTATTCATTAAAGATATTTCCCATAAGGGTAAGGACGTATTGCTAGCCTTTACTGCAGGAATTATGGTTGCTGCATCCTCTTATGGATTAATTCCCTCTGCCCTAAAGTTATCTAATATGATGACTCTCATAGTAGGAATCTTAATCGGCACGATCGTTCTAACTTTTCTTGAAAGTGTAGTTCCTCACCATGATTTAGATCATTCAGAGAATAATGTAAAGCAATCGAGTGTAATTTTGTTTTTAATCGCAATGTCCATACATAATTTACCTGAGGGACTTTCTGTAGGGATCAGCAATGCAAACACTCAGATAGAATTTGGAAATCTTGTTTCATTCGCAATAGGATTACAGAACGTACCAGAAGGGTTCTTAGTTGCTTTGTTTCTAATTACACAACAAGTTAGTAGAATGAAAGCACTCTTCTTCGCCACACTTACAGGACTGATTGAATTTATTGCAGGGCTGATTGGTATTTTATTCGGCGAATCCTTTGAACAAATTATCCCATATGGTCTAGCATTTGCGGCAGGCTCCATGTTGTATGTTGTCTATAAAGAATTAATTCCTGAAAGCCATGGAGATGGGCATGAACGTGCTGCTACCTTTACCTTTATTCTTGGATTTATCACAATGGTATTTTTAACCGATTGGTTCCGATAACAAAAGCTTATAATACATAACATTTTTTAAGCTAGTATGGTATGATATGTACGATATATTACTAAAGGATGTGTCACCTTGAAGCGCTTAAAATTTGTTATTCCTATTACGATTATTGTTTTCTTTCTCGCACTGCGAACTTTAAATAAGGATTTTTCAGAGGTTGCTGAACATGTACGTGTACTCATAGCACTTGGTGGATCTCTATTTTCAGGCTTTATTACCTACTTTTTATTTCCTGAAAAACCTAAGAAAAATGAAACCAATTAAAAAGCCATTTAGGATGATCCCTAAATGGCTTTTTTTGATTATCCAATAATTACTTTCTCTCTAGGATAATGGAATTTTTCCTTTATTGTGTTTCCTCTTATCAGAAATAGAAATGAGAAGATTCCTATTCTCCCAATAAACATGAGAAGCGTAATAATGATTTTCCCTGCTGTACTTAGTTCGGGTGTGATCCCCATTGAAAGACCCGTTGTTCCAAAGGCAGATGTCACTTCAAAAATAATGGATACCATGCTGAAAGCAGGCTCTAAGACACTTAAGAGAATAATGGCTCCCCCACAAATCATAATGGCAGTTGTTACAACAATAAATGACCGATGAACGTCCCCAGGGTCAACTTCTCGTCCAAAAACTTTTATAGAGTCTCTTCCCTTAGCATAAAAGAAAATACTCAATACCATAATCGCAAAAGTAGTAGTACGAATTCCTCCTCCCACACTACTAGGAGAAGCACCAATAAACATTAAGCTACTAATTACTAAAAGTGTAGGTTCTGAAAATTCGCTTACATCCATTGTTGCTAAACCACCATTCCGAGTAGAAATGGATTGAAACAAAGAATAAAATAACGTTTCATGCCATGATTTATCAGCAAAGAATAAGTTATGTTCAATTACAAAAATCAATAGTGCTCCAAGAACAACTAGACCAAAAAATGTTATAGTTGTTAGTTTCGTAAATAAGGTAAAACGATACGTATGATTACCCTTATGTGTAAAAAATTCCTTTATTTCAATTAACACTGGAAATCCAATCGCTCCTAGAATTAGTAACACCATATTAATGAATTGAACAAAATAGTCATGAGCAAATGGCACTAGCGATGTTCCGGTTATATCGAAGCCTGCATTGGTTGTGGCACTAACAGAAGCGAAAAAACCTTGTATAAAAGCTTCTTGCCATGTTGGGAAGTACTTAAGAAAATGTACCCCTAATATAAAGGCTCCTATAAGTTCAATTGTAACGATTATTATAAGGATTTGCTTCATCAATTGGACAAGACCTGAGAATGTAGAACGATTTTGATCTGTCATGATTAGCTGACGATCCTTTAATCCAATCTTTTTACCAAACAGTAACCAGATAAAGGTGCCAAGTGTCATAATTCCAATTCCACCGAATTGTAAGATAAAAACTAGGATAAAGTATCCGAAAACATTAAATGTATCCGCTGTAGACAAAACTGTTAATCCCGTTACACTTATGGCACTAACAGCTGTGAAAACTGCATCAACAAGATTCCAATTAACATCAGGCTTATGAGCATAAGGGATACTTAGTAGTGCAGTTGATATAATGACTGCTCCAACATAATATAAAACAATTAATTGTACGGAAGACAAACGGTCTGTCCATTTTTCTTCATTTTTTAATTTTTGCACATTGTCACAACCTAACTTTCAATCATATCCTTAAATATTCCAAAAATAATTATATATTATAGAAATCATATTATATACTTGAATTTTCACTACCTTTCACTATAATTAGACAATAAATTCTGTAGTCAAACAGGCACTATTAGTATATATTTATACCATTCCCTTTAAGGTGAGTGATTGAATGAAAACAAGGACATTGATTATTGCTTTCTTGTTGCTTCCATTTTTTCTTTCTATAACACTTCAAAATACAACGACTATTCACCATATTATAAAAGCTGTAGAGGAACTCCATACCGACATGGAATACTCTATGTATACTCATACTGAAGAGGAGCCTGGAAATCAGAACTCTTTTGACTTTGTTACTTTAACCATTACGATTTTGATTTTAATAAACATCGCTGCAATTATTAACCATTATACCCGTTTTATACGAAAATTGATGTTTTTGTTAGCGAGGTTTTACGGGGCGAATTACGTGAGCTGTTCTCCTATAAAGTAGCTTTATTAACTTTATAAGGAGGAATTTAGATGATGATGTGGATGCGCTTATTAATGGTAGGGATGTTTTCTCTAACAGCCATTTCACTTATATCCTATCAAGGATATGAGATCTTCCATGCATTTGTGGACTATTTCAACCAAAACAAAAAATAATATAAATAGGTAAGGGTGTAAAGAGAAGTTTCTTTACACCTTTATCATTCTTCTGCCTGTTTTTCTTCAACAATCGCTCTTACTTTAGAAATTCTTTTCTCATTAACTTCTTCAACTGTGAACACGATGTTTTCATGCCTCACGTCTAACTGCTCGCCTTCACTCGGAATATATCCTAGTTCCCCTATCATAAACCCACTTAGAGTATCAAATTTTTCCGTTGGTAGTACTACCTTTAATAAATCTTCTACCTTATAAAGACTTACAGTACCAGACATTAAATAAACTCCTTGCTGAATAACCTCTATTTCGACCTCATCTAAATCAGGTTCATCATATTCATCAAAGATGTTTCCTACAATTTCTTCAATTAGATCCTCGATTGTAACAATTCCATCTGTTCCACCATATTCATCTGTAGCAACAGCCATATGAATGTTTCTCTCTTGCATTTCCTTAAATAATTCATCAATATTTTTGGATTCAAGCACAAAGTATGGTGTACGAAGTAATTTCCTTAAATTAAAATTGTCCTCTTCACAATCCTCGACAAATTGTATTAAGTCCTTTGAGTGCAGGATTCCAATAATATCATCCATATTCTTTTCATAAACAGGAAAACGGGTGTACCGTTCTGATGTTACAATCGAGATTGTATGTTTTAGACTATAATCAATTGGAATCGCTATGATCGATGTACGATGGGTCATAATATCTGAAACCGTTTTATTATTAAATTCAAAAATATTGTTTATCATCACTTTCTCAGCCTGTTGAATGGTTCCTTTTTCTTCACCAACATCAATCATCATCCGAATTTCTTCCTCTGTTACATTTTCGTCCTCAGCATTCGGATCGACTCCAAATAAACGGACCACAACATTCATGGACATCGTTAATAATTTTACAAAAGGTGACGTCACCTTTGATAAAAATGTTAATGGATAAACAGCAATCATCGAAATCTCTTCTGCTTTTTGTAATGCAAGTCGCTTTGGAACAAGTTCTCCCAGTACTAATGTAAAGTACGATAAAATCAATGTAATAATGACAACTGATAACGTTTCTAGTAGGTCTTTGGGAATCGGAGCTCCCATATCATATAGAACTTCTGCAAGTCGCCCTGCAAAGCTTCCAGCTGCAAATGCACTTGCTAAAAAACCAGCCAAGGTAATCCCAATTTGAATCGTTGCTAGAAACCGACTCGGCTCGTTCAGAAGTGTATACAGCATCTTGGCTTTTTTATCGCCACTTTCAGCCATCGCCTTTACTTTGTTATCATTTAACGAGATAAGAGCGATCTCGGAAGCAGCAAAAAAAGCATTTATAAGAATCAGTACAATCAGTACTAATATTTCAGTAACCAATGAAACCATCTCCCGTATATAATGGGCTTTATACCCATGAAAGTTTTTATCTATCTTTGATTTAAGTAAGTACATATATTTTATGTAATATTACTGATTACATACAGATTGGTCTAATATTTCCTAATCAAATAGAAAACAGCCTTAAACTAGGCTGTTTATTTGTTTTGATTTGTTTTCACTTTTTCTGCATTTTGTTTTGCTCGGAGGTGTTGAATAGTCATAGTTTGATTCTCTACCGATACCCATATCCTTGATCACTATTATGTTTTATTAAAATAGAAATTCTACATATTAATAGTATTGCTAGTAAAAAATATAGCTACATTACATGTAGGATTGAGGAATGACAACATGGAAACACATTCATTGTCACAGGTGGAAACACTAGCGTTAAAAAAGCAAAAAGTCTTCCAGACAAATAAAGTACACTATATCCTTAGAGCTGTTCTTGCGAGTATGTTTATAGGCTTTGGTGTTATAGTAGCATTCAAAAGTGGTGGTTACTTCTATAATGAACACTCACCTGTTGCCTACCTTGTGGCTGCTTTTACATTTGGATCAGCCATCATATTAATTGCATATGGTGGTGGAGATTTATATACAGGTAATACATTTTACTTTACATATACAGCCCTGAGGAAGAAAATGAGCTGGTCATCCGTTATGAAGTTATGGACTGCTAGCTATGTAGGAAATATACTCGGAGCAATTGCTTTCGCTTTTTTAATTTATACAACTGGGCTGTTTCGTGATTCTTCAGTAAATGGATTCTTATTATCTGTAGCGGAAAAAAAGATGCACACACCCATATCGGAACTATTTTTCAGAGGAATACTTTGTAATTGGCTCGTTTGCCTTGCCTTTTTTATTCCTATGAATTTAAAAGAGGATAGCGCTAAGTTATTTGTAAAGGTATTGTTTGTTTTTTGTTTCTTTATTTCGGGATATGAACATAGTATCGCTAACATGTGTACATTTGCCATTGCGCTTGTTTTAGATCATCCTGAAACGATTTCATTTAGTGGAGTCATTTATAATCTAATTCCAGTAACGATCGGGAATCTAATTGGCGGTAGTATTCTGATGGGCTGGATGTATTATTACGTTAATAAGCCTTATTTTGAAGATGATGCCTCATCTTAATGTAATTCTAAAAAGTAGGTTTTCATCTTAGGGGGAATCTAACTGATCCCTCCCTATGTCACCACATCAAATTTTATAGAATATCAATCCAAATTTTAATTGCTGTAGCTGATATTAAAATTGCTAATATGGTTTGAAGTAACTTTGTAGGAATCTTTTTACCCGACATAGCACCAAGAGGCGATGCAATTAAGCTTGCTACTACCATTATAAATGCTGGTAAATATTCAATCTGTCCAGTTGTTATTTTCCCAACTGTTGCACCAATTGAAGAAATAAACGTAATAGCTAATGAGGATGCAATGGTCATACGAGTAGGGATTTTTAACACAACAAGCATAATTGGTACAAGTAAGAATGCCCCTGCTGCCCCAACAATTCCGGCACCAATCCCAACGACAAGTGAAAGAACAGTTGCGAGCCATTTGTTAAATTGCACATGCTCTAGCTGGATATCGTCAATGCCTTTTTTGGGAACGAACATCATAATAGCAGCAATCAAGGCTAAAAGTCCGTAGGTTAGATTAATTCCTACTTCAGATACTAGCTTCGATCCATAGCCACCAATAAAGCTACCAATCAAAATGCTACCACCCATATACGCAATCAACTTTTTGTTTAAGTATCCACCCTTACGATATGCCCAAACACCACCGATTGTTGCAAAAAAAACTTGAATTGCACTTATTCCAGATACTTCATGCGCACTAAAGGCTGCTAAACCAAATAATGGTGGGATATATAGTAGCATTGGATATTTGATGATAGACCCACCAATCCCAAGCATTCCTGATATATATGAACCAATGAATCCTATTAAAAAGATTGTAATAATAAACGGAATATCCATTCCCTCTCCCCCTATATGAAAAGGGACCTATGACAGGTCCCCTATAAAATTATCCCTTTTGAATCCAAAACTTTAAGATATTATCTTCTTCAACAAATTCCAGCAGCTCATGTCCTCCCGATTTCGTCCAAGCTGTAAAATCATTTTTTGCTCCATGATCTGTTGCATGCACCTCTAATATCTGTCCTGATTCTAGTTCATTCATAGCTTTCTTTGTTTTCACTATTGGCATTGGACAAGCCAAACCTTTTGCATCTAATACTTTTGTTACTTCCATTGAGTAACCCTCCTCTATTTTTTTGTATGTTATCGAACAGCACAACGATTTGGTCCGATTTCCATCTCACGTTGCTGCTCCTCATCTGGTGTGATTTTCCCCATGTTTGTTTCACGAATCTCTTGATACGCATTCGGTTGTGGAGGTAGGTTTTCTGTTACTAGTTTTCTAAATTCCACATCATCTTGAATGTTTAGACCGTGATTTCTTTTAAATAACGCTCCTAATGTTTCAGAAACTGTTCCATCCTCATTCAGCTCATCAATAATCATGAAGTGTGCAGGAAGTACAATAAGGTCATCAGACAATTTTTTATATTTTGTATACAGACTTTGACGTAGGTCTTCTACCCAATCCTCTGCCATCCCAGCTAAATCTGGTCTACCAATTGAATCAATAAAGAGGATATCTCCTGAAAGCAGGTACTTGTCGTCAACAATAAATGACGTCGACCCTATGGTATGTCCTGGTGTATACAGTGCATGAATGGATATTGTCGTATTCCCGATCACTACATTTGTCTCATCTTCTAACGGACTGTACTGAAATCTCACGTCTGTCGCATCTTTTGGTGGAAGCCAATAAGTAGCACCAGTATTCTCTGCGATCTGTCTACCTCCTGAAATATGGTCAGCATGTAAATGTGTATCAAATACATGAACGATCTTGCTTGCTTTCTCTCCAGCAAATTCTATATAGCGATCAACCATTCTTGTAGAATCAATAATTGCAGCTTCTCCATTTGAAAGAATCATATAAGATAAACAACCTTTTCCGATACGGACAAACTGATAAAGCTCTCCACCACCATTTAGGTCACCGATTTTTACGGGCTCTAAATATTCGCTCCACGCTTTCATTCCACCCTGTAAATAGGAAACCGCTACTCCTTCTTCCTCAAGCATTTCAGCAACCATGATAGAAGATCCTTCTTTCGCACATACAACTACTATTTCTTGGTCTAGAGGAAGCTTATCCTTAATGTCATCTACACCGTCAAGTAAATCAAAGTATGGAACATT
Organism: Rossellomorea marisflavi; assembly: GCA_003667865.1. Lineage (GTDB taxonomy): Bacteria > Bacillota > Bacilli > Bacillales > Bacillaceae_B > Rossellomorea > Rossellomorea marisflavi_C. The sequence goes on from CP033051.1 coordinate 3,848,992, forward strand.
TAAGTGTTCAAAATGATGTCCTTCAATTTTCCAATCTTGAAATGCATCCTCATTGCGAACATCTAAAATAAATAACGGCTGTTTGTTCATAACCTTTTTTGTTATTTCCTTTGCAGTCATCGCTTTCATCTTCAGTACCCCCAGAGTATATTAGTTATTAAAAATTTTTACGATGAATTTACTTCTCTACCTTTGATGTTTCACCAGACCATTTCGTCATTCCTGGAACAACATTAATGACTTTTTCAAATCCTTCTCCAGTTAATTTTTGTGCTGCTAAATCACTTCGATTTCCGGTACGACAAACAACATAAATTTCTTTGTCTTTTTCTAATTCATTCATACGGCTCTCAAGCTCCCCTAATGGAATAGATACCGCATTAGGGATATGGTTGAAAACAAATTCTGCAGCTTCTCTAACATCTAAAATAACTAAATCTTTACTGCTCGAAATCTTCTCTTGCAGCTCTTCGTTCTGAATAACGTGAGGATGCTTTTGTTCAATTTCTTCATCTCCTGAAGACTTTCTCAAGTAATGCTTTAATACAGCTCCTTCTTCAATGGTTCCAAGATAATGATGCTTAGAGCTTTCTGCCCATGCCTTTAAATCAGCTTTCGAACCCTTATCTGTTGCTAGCACTTCTAATACCTGACCAGGTAGTAACCTATTCATTACTTTTTTTGTTTTTACAATAGGCATAGGACAAGCTAGACCTTTTGCATCTATGGTTTCATTTACTTTAATATTTTCCATTATCTGACCTCCCACTTTATACCTATAGGGGTATAAAGTTATTTAAAATTTTTTATTCAATTGCTCCAGTCCAAGCAAGCATGCCACCAACCATGTTTGTTACTGAATAACCATGACTCTCTAAAAACTGTACTGCACGACCACTTCTTCCACCAGAGTGGCATACAATAATATACTCTTTTGATTTGTTAAGCTCATTCATTCTGAATTCTACTAAGCCTAACGGAATATTCATAGCACCTGGAATTTTCCCTTCAGCTACCTCATCTGTCTCACGAACATCTATAATATTTGCTGCATTTCCTTGCTCAATCATTTTTATCAATGCATCTGTAGTTATTTCCTTCATATTTATATCTCCTCTTTTCAACTATGGTATGACCATGTTATTTTTCATTTCTAACATAAAGTCCGAGTCACACACTCAACATCTTCCATATCTATAGCATTTAAGTCTACTAGATAAATAGATTTACATTTCCTTTTTCAGCGTCAGCTAGGTATGCTGCAACACCAGCATAGTCAATCCCATCTAATAATTCTTCTTTTTGGAGACCTAGTAGATCCATCGTCATCGTACAGGCAACTAATTTCACTTCTTGTTCTTGTGCCATTTCAACTAGCTGATATAGTGGAAGTGCATTATGCTTTTTCATAACACCTTTAATCATTTTTGGACCAAAACCAGCGAAATGCATTTTTGATAATCCTAAGTTTTCAGCTCCCCTAGGCATCATCTTTCCAAACATCTTTTCCATAAATCCTTTTTTCACTGTGACCACCTCATCTTTTCGAAGCGCATTTAACCCCCAGAATGTATGAAAAATGGTTACCTCATGATCATAAGCAGCTGCCCCATTTGCAATAATGTATGCTGCCATAGCCTTATCATAATCTCCACTAAATAATACGATTGTTGTCTTTTTCTTTTCTGTCATGTTGTTTCCCTCCTTAAATTACATACAGTTACCCCTATGGGTATTAATTTTTTCAAAAAAAAATAAATATTCTTCTATTACAATATATTGATAACCACTCAATTACCCATAGGGGTATAATATATTGTATAAAAAAGGATGTCAACCCTTTTTCATCTACTTTTCACCAATAGATTAACAGCTTCTTTAATAAATTCATCTGTTTGTTGTCCATTCTTTTGTGCTTCTAGTACACATTCCACTAGATTCGAACTTACAATAACACCAACAGTACGGTCAACAGCTGAGCGGACAGCAGAAAGTTGAGTAATTACTTCTTTACAGTCTTTATTCTCCTCCATCATTTTCAGTATCCCTCGTAGCTGACCTTCCATTCGTTTAACTCGGTATTTCACTTGATCTTCGTATTCCATAACATACTCCTTTACTATACTATCTAATATTTTTTTAGATAATAATGTATGAATGTAACTTGAACATTCATGTAACTTACAATCACTATAATATACCCCTATAGGTATAATGTCAACTACTTAATTGGATTTTCTTATAACTTTTACTCCAACGAATTACACCTAGTCATTAATTTGATCAAGCAGCTTATAATTTCTTCGAGATGCATTAGATATATAGAATCATCCATATATCATTTGTAGCAACATTTACTAACTCAATAACTCAATATCCTTAATAAGGGTAGAGATTATTCTATAGTATTTCTGATATATATTGGCTTTATGTTAAATACTTGAGGGTTTCAAATATTCATTACAGCAACTTGATTCACTTCATCAGATTCATAAAAATGACGCATGAAGTATCCACTTCATGCGCCATAAATCCTATCTAGTCTCTATTATCTGAGAGTCAAAATTGAAATTACCGTTATTCCCTTTTAGGAGCATTTCAATTTCATTGGCAGGTAAGGGTTTACTATATATATACCCTTGTGCTTCATCACATTTCAATTCTCTTAGAATTTGGACCTGTCCCTGACTCTCCACTCCTTCAGCAATTACAGTAAGGTTCAAAGCATGAGCTACTTTTACAACGGCTTCAATAATTGAACGATCATACGGATCTGATTCCATATCAATAATAAAAGAGCGATCAATTTTTAAAATGTCGATTGGGAACCTTTTTAAATAATTTAGTGAAGAGTACTTTGTGCCAAAATCATCAATTGCTACCTTTACACCTAAGCTATTCAACGATTTAAGTGTAGAGACTACATAGTTAACATGATGCATTGCCATGCTTTCTGTTATCTCTAATTTCAAATATTCAGGCTCTAACTCAGTATCCTTAAGAATATTTTCTATTTTAGATGTTACGTCTTTTTGAAGGAATTGCTTAATAGAGACATTACATGAGATGCGTAATTTTATTCCATTGTTATGCCATGTTTTATTTTGGCGACACGCTTCCTTTAATACCCATTCACCTATAGGAACGATTAGTCCTGTCTCCTCAGCAAGTGGAATGAACTCATTTGGTGGTATCATCCCGAATTTCGGATGGAACCAACGTATTAAAGCCTCTACACCAACAATCTCATTAGTAAATAAGTTGACACTTGGCTGATAATACAAGTGAAACTCTTCTTTCTCAATTGCTTTACGAAGATCGGTTTCTAGTCTTATTTTATTCTCTAACAAATTTTTCATATCGGCGGAATAAAAGGCATATGTTGAACGTCCTAAATCTTTTGCCCGGTACATGGCCATATCAGCATGCTTTATTAAAACTTCAGCATCCTTTCCATCTTGTGGATACATGCTAATACCAATGGAAGGGGTAATAAATACTTCTTGTTCTTTAATGAAGAAAGATTGTTGGAAGTTTTCAACAATGGTTTGAGCCACTTCCTCAATCTCTTCCTTTGAAGCTCCTGGCAAAACAACTAGGAATTCATCTCCACCCTGTCTAGAAATAGAAAAAGGAATCGCAATTGATGCTTCTAGTCTTTTTGCTGATTCAATGATCAGAAGATCGCCAAAATCATGGCCCAATGTATCATTGATTAATTTAAAGCGGTCTAAGTCAATAACAAATAAGACAAACGGAGTCTCCTCAGCTATAAGCTTTTCTAGCTCTTCTTTTAAGTGAACACGATTTGTAAGACCTGTTAAAACATCATGATGGGATAGAAACTGAATTTCTTCTTCTGTTCGTTTCTTCTCCGTCATATCTCTCGCGACACCTATAATTCCATAAACCGATTGGTCTTTCATAATTGGAGCAGCCGTAATATTTATAGATAAGCGCTCCTTTTTTTTATTCATAATGGAAAGATCAATTGAAAAAGGAGCCCCCTCAATTGCCTTTCTATAATAATTCATAGCTTTTTCACGTTCAGTCTTTACTACTAATGGTACAAAGGATGTCCCCATTAACTCATCGTTTTTAAATCCCATTAATTTCTCAGCTGCATCATTAATTTTCAAAAAATTTCCTTTTACATCTAATAGATACGTAGGTTCAGGATTATATTTGAAAAGGGACTTATAGTATTGATCCTCCTCTACAAGAACATAAGACTTGTATCTGATATCAAATTCTTTTTTTATCTTTAAGCAAAGAAATGGCATGATGATTACAAGGAAAATAAATGCACGTACAAAGTCATCATACGGTTGCCCCACATTCAATAAATCTACAACAATATATAATAGGACATAGACAAACCCCATTAATACAGTCATTGTGATACAGTATCCAATTTCTCGTTGTTTTGAAATAAATTCACTAATTCGCTGCATAATGGCACCTCTAAGAAGATAGTTACTGTTCATAAACTGGTTGTACTGTCTTACATTTTTATTATCTTTACTAATATCGGACGAAACCCTTACATTCTTTAGTCAAAATCTCCTATATTTCGACATTGAAGGCCAACTATACTACCAATCTCAATAGAAATTTGCATATATGATACCAGTTTATAAATATCTATTTAGTGATTTCACGGGTAGGAATTGTTAAAAATGTGAAGGGAAAGACAGATCACCTTCTAAAAATTCTTGTAATATGGCAATATTTTTTTCACATAAACGATCTATTTTATAGTATCTTTAGAGAAGCGAAATAAAATTAAATACACGGTGAGGTAGACCCTATTATGTGGAAGAATAAAAATGTTTGGATTATATTAATCGGTGAATTGGTTGCAGGTTTAGGGTTATGGTTAGGAATCATTGGTAATCTTGAATTCATGCAAGAGAAGGTCCCTTCGGACTTCTTAAAATCAGTCATTTTAGCAGCTGGCTTACTTGCTGGATTACTAATAGGACCTCTTGCTGGAAGAATTACCGATCAATTTAATAAAAAAACAGTGATGTTAGTGTCAGGATTTACAAGAGCCTTGAGTGTGCTATTTATGTTTGTTGCAATTGAAACAGGAAATGTCCTATGGATGGTTGCATTTTTAATTGTAATTCAATTATCTGCGGCATTTTATTTCCCTGCCTTACAAGCAGCAATTCCTTTAGTGGTAAAAGATAAAGATTTGCTGCAAATGAACGGTGTCCATATGAATGTGGCCACGTTATCAAGAATACTGGGAACCGCTTTGGGCGGAATTTTTCTAGTTATGATGTCCTTATGGATGCTTTATTTCCTCTCCCTTCTTGCGTATTTAGTCCTATTTGCGATGACGTGGTTTCTTCAAATTGATAATGAAGAACGTGTACCAACAGGTTCTTCTAATGAAATGAAGAAGTCAGGAAGCTTTAAAGAAGTATTTCCAATCATTAAAGGGTTACCAATCGTATTTATGACCTTACTGATGACCCTTGTTCCCCTATTGTTCATCGGAGGTTTCAATTTAATGGTCATCAATATAAGCGAATTACAAGACAGCTCTGCGATTAAGGGATGGATTTATACGGCTGAGGGTATTGCATTTATGTTGGGTGCTTTTTTCGTAAAACAAATCAGTGGAAAACAATCACCATATGTTATTCTATTCTTTTTCTCATTTGTCATTGGTGTTGCTCAGACATTGTTACTATTTGCTAATAACCCGATCATGTCTGTAATCTCTTTTGCTATATTTGGTTTTGCTGTTGGATGTTTTTTCCCAACAGCGGCGACAATTTTCCAAACACGAATTCCAAAAGAATTCCATGGAAGATTTTTCTCGTTCAGAAACATGCTCGATCGTTTCATTTTTCAAATCGTCCTACTATTAACAGGGTTACTTCTAGATCTTATTGGATTACAAAAAATGGGGTTATTATTCGGTATCCTTTCATTATCTATGACCGGTTTATTTCTTGTTCGTTATAAGCATCAGAATAAAAATTCTGTAGTACCATCAAAGGCAAGCTAGTAGAACACAGTGAACATCGTTCACTGTGTTCTTTATTTGTATCCAAGCAATAAAAACATTCCCTCCCTCTATTGACATAATTCATTAGATATGTTAATTATTTTATTGACGTTAGCACTCATTTCACCAGAGTGCTAACATACGTTTATAACTCAGTGAATTAAGAAAGGAGATTAAATCTTTATGGCAATGAAACAATTTAAAGCAGAATCAAAACGTCTTTTAGAAATGATGATTCATTCGATTTATTCACAAAAAGAAATCTTTTTAAGGGAGCTTATTTCAAATTCGAGTGATGCGATTGACAAAATCTATTACAGAGCTCTTACGGATGAAAATATAACGTTTAATAAAGATCATTACTACATAAAACTACATGCGGACAAAGAAACTAGAACACTAACCATTTCAGACACTGGTATTGGGATGACAAAGGAGGAAATTGAAAACAATCTCGGTACAATTGCAAAGAGTGGTTCGTTATCCTTTAAAGCAGAAAATGAAATGAAGGATGGGCAGAACATCATTGGTCAGTTTGGTGTAGGATTTTATTCTGCTTTTATGGTAGCAGATGTTGTGACCGTCATTTCTAAGCCACTTGGAAGCGACGAGGCTTATAAATGGGAATCAAAAGGAGCAGATGGCTATACCATTACCCTGACTGACAAAGAAGAGGTTGGTACAGATATTATCCTTACATTAAAAGAGAATACAGATGAAGAATCTTATGACGAGTATTTAGAAACCTACCGTTTGCGTTCTATTATTAAAAAATATTCTGACTTTATCCGCTACCCGATCAAGATGGATGTTACGGTGAAGAAACCAAAGGAACAAGATGATGAGGAACTTATTGATGTTGTTGAAGAAGAGATTATTAATAGCATGGTTCCAATCTGGAGAAAGAACAAAAATGAACTACAAAAAGAAGATTATGAGAACTTCTATAAAGAAAAACACTTTGGATTTGATAGCCCTTTAAAGCATATTCATATTAGTGTAGATGGTACAATACGTTACCAAGCAATCCTATATATTCCAGAACAGATTCCATACGATTTTTATTCCAAAGAATATGAAAAAGGATTAGAGCTTTACTCTAATGGAGTCTTAATCATGGAGAAATGCTCAGATTTACTTCCAGATTACTTTAGCTTTATTAAGGGAATTGTTGACTCAGAGGACCTATCTCTTAATATTTCTAGAGAAATACTACAACAAGACCGACAACTAAAGTTTATTGCTAAAAATCTAAAGAATAAAATCAAAAAAGAGTTATCGAATCTACTAAAAGAAGACCGTGAAAAATATGAAAAATTCTTCCAAGCATTCGGTAGACAATTAAAATATGGAGTATATAGTGACTTTGGTACAAACAAGGAAGATCTACAAGACTTGTTACTGTTTCATTCTTCAAAGGAAAAGAAACTTGTTACACTAGAAGAATATGTATCCCGGATGTCTGAGAATCAGAAGTACATTTATTATGCAAGCGGTGAAAATCATACAAGAATTGAAAAGCTCCCACAAACAGAAATAATTGCCGATAAAGGTTATGAGATTCTGTATTTTACTGATGAGGTTGATGAATTTGCTATTAAGATGCTCCTGAGCTATAAGGATAAGGAATTCAAATCAGTAGCAAGTGGTGACCTTGGCATTGAAGATGATCAAGAAAGCTCTGTTAAAGAAAATGAAATTGATAAAGAACTATTTCAAGCAATGAAGGACCTTTTGTCAGACAAACTTAAGGATGTACGGGCTTCTAAACGATTAAAAACACATCCAGTCTGCTTGTCAACAGAAGGCGATGTGTCCATTGAAATGGAAAAGATTCTAAGGGCTATGCCTGACAACCAGAATATTAAAGCTGAAAAAATACTAGAGATTAATAGTAACCATGATGTATATCAATCTTTGAAGTCAGCTTATGAAGAGGACAAGGAAAAGTTCCAGCTTTATACAAACTTATTATATAATCAAGCACTTCTTATAGAAGGACTTACACTTCAGGATCCAGTTGAATTCACAAATGATATTTGTAAAATTATGAAATAATAATTTGTAATTTACACTATCAAAAATTGCTTAAGGTATAGAAAGAGGCTTATTAAAAATTATATTATAGTAAACAAGAACGTAGGTCAGATCCTATGTTCTTGTTTTTTCACTTAGATTGTCTCACACTTTTTATAAGGTTGTTACCTATGTCACCTACTAGCAGCATAATCATATGAACAGGTAAGAAGGAATAAACACTCCACTTTTGCATTCTTAAGACATTTATTCTTTTCATAAGATTATCCGAAAGAAGGAACATCCCAAGTGCACTAAGCTTATGTATTGATTTTCCTCCGAGTGTAGCACTAGTACCGATTAAACTTAAATACAACGTATATAGAGGTGCTACAATAAAATGATCCCAATATACATCCTTAACCCAGCCTACTTGTAAAATAACCTTGCGGAAAATCAGCAGTACATAATAGACATTTGTATACATAACTATGTATATCAGGAAGAGGCTTATCTTTGGAATAATAGAATTCTCTTGATTCTTCAGACCCTTCCACCAAAGGCCAACAATCATAAAATAAGTAGGAATTAGTATTAAGGTATATATGGTCCTCCATGATTTATTTTTATACACATGGAGTTGAATGAAGATTCGTTCAACCATCACAAAAAGAAAGCCTGCACCTAGTTTCCATTTCCAATCTAGTTTGGTTAATGTTAAAAATGTTGCTTTAATGGGTACAAAAACTGCTTGTGATAACACTGCACCAAAAACATTATCAATCCAACTATTTTTAAATATCTTTGGATAATATCTATACATCTTAAATAGATTCAAGACAAAGTATTCAAACACATAGGCAATGCCAATACTACACAATAACAATAGACTAGTTTCTTTACCATTCTTTCGAACGTATAAAACAGCTAATAATACTATATGCAAGAATGTTAAAATTAAAAATGGTATGGTGGCTTTTTTAATCTTCATGTCTTCAGCATCCTTAATTCAACTTGTAGTGGGTATTATGCCCTACTGTCCCTACTCTTAACCTCTCTTTTTTCCTCTAACGATGGCTTTCTCAACCCTTCTCCATTGTTATAATCATAATCAATAATCAAAAAAAACAACCATCCCATCATTAGGATGATTGTTCTTTTTTATCTCTGAAATTTCCAATCATTTGCACCACGGTCGGTTTTTCTCATTTTGTTCTCTTGTGTTCTCCCGATTATAAAGATAATAATACCAATCAATAACCAAATGAGTAATAGGTTCAACACAGATGCAATGAGGTTATAGCTAAAGTAAATTAACACTGACAATGAGAATATTCCGCAGATTAGAATTAATGTCTTAGATGGACGAATTAGAGCTTGTGCAAATAAGTCCTTTCGGATATAAGGAAGTGCAAGCATCGCAATGGAATGACCGATGTACATTAAGAACATTCCTTGTAATGATACATTCAATAAAAAGCCCATTGTTTGACTCCATATTAATACAAGTACAATCAATGTATTAAGCGTAATCGCAAGATGTGGCGTCCCAAAACGTTTATTTACAGTTGCGATGGAAGCAGGAATTATTTTTTCCTCTGCAAACACAAAAATAATTCTAGAAACCACCATGATTAAGGAGTTAAGTGTTGTAGCAAAGGCCATAATAATTCCAATAATAACAACCCATTTTCCTGCAGCTGGTAAATACACAGCCGCTACATCTGACATAGCGCTTTTTGAAGCTGCCAATTGATCATATGGGAGTACTCCGAAAGCTACGCCTGAAACGAAAAAATATATTAAAACTGTAACAAATGCACCTATAAGCATTGTTCTTGGCATTGCTTTTTGAGGATTCTTCATTTCCCCTCCCGCTTGTGCTAGCTGCTCAAAACCAAAATAAGCAAAGAACAAGGAAGGTAGAATACTGAAAAAACCGCTCCAACCGTTTGGTAGCATCGGTGAGTAATTCGAAACCTTTATATGAAAAAGTCCGGGAATGACTAAAATTAGTATCGCGATAAACAAAATGGCTGACATAAATAGTTGAATCATTCCAAACCAGCGAACACCTATTATATTTAAGATGTAAAAAAAGATCACTAATGACGATGCAAGGACTGCTGTTGTCGAGAATCCTAGTATACTGGTTAAGTATTCCCCAAAAGATATAGCCATAATGGCCATAACACCCAATAACGCAATGTACTGAAACCACATAAAAATAAACCCAATAAAACGATTATTAAATGTGCGGCTAATATGAATATAAGCGCCTCCCGGACTATTCCCTAGAGGTGTGCTTAAAAAGATTAAATATGCTAATGCTGAACTTAAAAGGATTGGTAATAGAACGACATAACCAAAAGGAACTGACGGACCAGCGATTGCTCCTGCTTCACCTGTTACGACGAAAATTCCTGATCCAACCATACCTCCGATCATTAAAGCATAACCATGCCATTGTCCTAGTTCTCTTCTTAATGTTGTTTGTTTCATGATTATCACATTCTTCCTATCTATAAAATTTGTAAAATCTCATTCAATGATTTTTAGAAATGTTAGGTACTTTACACTCCTCTGCAGGATACCCAATAGGCATTACTACAATTAGTGTTTCACTTTGTGAGCGGTAGTAAGCAAACCACAAAGAACCCCTTCGTTCCATCTAGGGACGAAGAGGCTCCGCGGTACCACCCTACTTGATGAACATATCGTTCATCCACTTCTCATAACAGCCGGTCAAAAAAATACATTGTATTTCACAAATGTAGGTCACCTGGATTTTCACTACCCATCCAGTCTCTATCTGCTGTTCCACTACATGCTACTATGATGTACAACCGGTCTAATATATCTATGTATGGCAACTCACTTAAACGCTTAAACGCTTTTTGGTGTTAAAGTAACTAACAGTAACTATATAGGGTTATGACCAAGGTTGTCAAGGATATTTTGCTAAATGGAAGCTCTCTTATTCAGGTTATCGGTTATGAATTTGAAGTATTCATAAATAAGAAAGAAGTAACCCCACCATCCTGCATAGCCTTCTCTTTCTTTACATATTTATTTAGATCACACATAAAATATACTACATCAGTTATAAAAAAAATCCCAGAGAGTTATTCTGGGATCTCGCTTATGAAGAAACAACATTCCCCTCATTAGGAATTGGCGTTTCTTTAAGAATTCTTGAGAAGTGAATTAAGTTATAGGCCATAATCTTAGCATGCTCATTCGCAAAGCTATTTTCCATTCCATTTCCTTCAATATATGAAGCCCCTGGACCAGCTTCACCCACCCAATACGTATCGACATTAGGAGGGATTGTAAAGCCAATATGTGAGAGCCCATATAAAATGGATGAAGCTGCGTGCTTTGCTCCGTCTTCATTTCCAGTAATGACAACTCCGCCAACCTTGTTGTAGTAAAGGTATTGTCCTTTTTCATTTGTAAGACTACTACCTCCATATAATCGTTCCATTACATTTGTAGCAATACTACTTTTTTCACCTAACCATAACGGCGTTCCCATAATAACGATATCAGCATGTTTAATTTTTTCAAATAAGATAGGCCACTCGTCACCAGCACCTTCGTCCTCAGATATCCCTTTTGCGATTTGATAATCTGCTATTCGAATAGATTCTGTTACAATTCCTTCCTGATCAAAATGATGTTTTACTTTCTTAAATAACGCTTCTGTATTGGATTGTTCACTGCTCTTTTTTAACGAACAGTTTAAAAAAACAGCTTTTGTCGTCATGTCTACTACTCCTCCATTCTAGTTCATCTTTTCGTCTCTAGTAATCTATACCATGGTTATACTTTTTTTAAACCTTTCACCGAATTCGCCTGCTATGTTTGTTATTCGGATACTAGTTTTGATGTAAAAGAAGCCTGGATAGACGTTACTATCCAGGCTTCTTTCATACTAATCGTTCTTAATCCAATTTCTTAAGGGAGTGCAATACCTCGCTTATACCCTTTTAAAAATTCAATAGACAGTTGATTGAATATATCCGGTTTATCAACATTACAGACATGTCCGCTATCTTTAATAATCTCTAATCGTGATACGGTACATTTTTTCACAATTTCCTCAACAGGGTAAAGAAACATATAATCTTCTTGTCCCATCACATACAAGGTTGGGATATCTACTTTATTTTCTTCAAAGTGTACGAGTAAAGGTACTACATCATTGGTTAACTTAAACCATTTAATAAATTCTTTTTGGCATAACTTTTTAGCTTGGTTTACAAACATCATTCGGGATTTTTCATGACGTTTTTTTGGCATTAAACACCATGCAAAGAATTTATATAACCACATATATGGGACTAACTTTTTAAATGTATTTCCTAGTAATATTAATGTTTTCACACGTGTATTCAAACGAATTACAGCTCCACCTAACACCATTGATTGGACTCTAGTAGCATCCATCCCAGCTATATTCCTAATGATTATTGTTCCCAACGATATCCCAACAAAATGAGCCTTATTTATATTTTCAATATCCATAACTTCAATAATATCAGCGCTAACCGTATCAAATGAATACTTTCTCTTCAGAATCAACGGATTTCTAGATTTTCCATGACCCCTTAAATCTATTAGCAAAACATTAAAATGCTTTTTAAATTCCTTTACTTGCTTATACCAAACAGATGAACTTCCACCTGCACCATGAATAAAGACGACCCATTCATGAAGATTACTTAATTCATAGGTTTTGTAATAAAGCATTATCGTTGCACCCCTCTAGCTGCGTCTACAAATAGGACTTATACTTATCACCTTATTCTATCATTTATAGTATAGTTTTTATTTGATCAATTGTTGTTATTGTGTGAATAAATGTGTCATCACCATCTTTAATCACATACAAATAGGGACTGTTAAAAACAATCCCTTCCACATGAGCTTTATCCTTATTAAAAGATGTTACTGTTCGATTTTCTTATTTTTATATTTTTTATCATTAAGAGGAAATAGGACTCCTCCTACCAAACCAATAAAGACATACTTCTTCCACCCATCAAAGAAGTGATCAATGATTGCTATGGAGAGGACAAAAGCAAAGACTACTATCACTCTTAATACTATTAATTTCATTTCAACTTTACTCCATATCACATGTATTTTTAGCTTGTTCTTCTGTTTGTTAATTGATTATTGAAGGTCCTACAGGCGGAGCTGAGGATGCTCGACTTCCTCCTAGTGGAAAGCAAGTGTCTGGAATGCAATGGAACGTCTACATTATTTTAGCTTCAATCACATTTGATGAACAAATGTTTTGTGATCTCAACTATTGTTTACCAAACCGAGATTGAATGATTTTAGTAGAATTGTAGGTTATTAATTTCTTTTGTCTCGTTATGGATTGTAAACTCCATTGTGTGAGGTGCGTTACCAAAACGGTTGCTTACTCTTACTTCCCACTGTTGTTTGCCTTCGTCAAAGTTCAACTGCATTTTAGGAGTATCACTTAATTCTTTAGCATAGCTCTCAAAACTCACTATTTCCTCTACTCCATCCTTAATGAGAACATAATCTCCTTCTCGTTCTTCCGCAATATGTGTTCCAGAATGTTCTCGTAACCAATGATCAATTTCGGATGAATGATTTCTAGCAACTGACAGCAGTGTATCTTCTTGAAGAACTAAGCTTGCATCCTCTTTTATCAAATCCAAAATAAAATCCATACTACTATCACATTGATCTATGTAGCCATGTTCATTTAGACCTTTGTTTGACCCACAAACACTTGCCATTATTCCATTTACCGGAAGGTCACTGTTATCCAATCGGTGCTTTCCAGCAGTATCAATTTGATATTTAATATTATTTCGGACTCCATAATTCACTCTTTGTCCATCTGTCATAATTTCATAAGACTTCATACCATGTTCGTGAAGCATCGGCTCAGTAATGAGATCGATTTTATCGAGTATAAATTCTGCTTCAAGATATTGTTCGTTATAACTCCAGAAGGAATCTTCTGTTTTAAATTTATGCCTGCTAACTTCTAATCTTTTGCCATCATCAGAAAGATTAATCGCATAGGAAACTGTATATTCATGAAGATTTTCTTGAATTCTCATCTCGAGCAATTCGTATGTACCGTCGTTTCGGATAACAGTCCGAAAGTTCATTAATTTTAAGCCATAGTTATTTTTAACATTCAAATTATCCTTAACGTTTTCCCATTCTGTCACTAAGCTACCATGGAAAAAATTATCCTCTTCAAATGGAATGGTTTGTGGTAACTCATACAACTTTTCTTCAACATAGGGAAGAATGACCCCAGACATAAAAACAATAAATCCAAGATATGCTGCTCGTTTTTTCGCGAATATATTTTGGCGGATTGATTGAAAGATTACTAGACAAATAATAAAACCGAGAGGAAACTTAAAGCTATTAAATTCAAATGTAAATGCACCCAGGTAAGCATATCCATAAAGCTTTAATAATAATAAGTCTCATCTTCAGGCGATTTTTTAAATAAAAAATAAATATAAACCAGCACAAAAATAAATAGTACAAGCTCAATGTATGTAATGAAAACCATTACTCCCCCCCTTTACAGACTATACCAATTATTTCAAACCAATATGTCAAACTCAAGTTTTTCTAGTAAAACTAAAAAATAAACATATCCCAACACATGTATTCAGTTTCTTATTTCAATTAACTTTTTCAAGCGTAATACTCTTCTTCACTTTTTCTACTGATGAACCGTATTCGTACTCAACTACCATTTCCAATGTTTGAATTTGATCCGGAATACTGTTATTCGTGTTCATGACCCTTAATACCCCTACTCCTTTAGCGGTCTTTTCTTTATTAAATGCGAAATCCATCTCGCCCTTCCCTTGGTTTATATGGGATAACTTGATGGTATCATGATTCATTGTTGTATAATTGCTAAATCGAATAGTAGCAGCTCTTGGAACCTCTTTTCCTAACCAAGTGATTGTAAAGGAATGCGATTCATTAAATAAAGATTCTTCAGGTAATGGAGTTCCTTTCACCTCATCAGTAATAGCAAATAATTCATTTTCACCTTGTAGCTTTAGTGAATAATCTTGAGAATTTTTGCATCCCATTAATAAGAGAATGCCTACTATAAACAGTAAATATAGTTTTTTCATAAACTCACTCTCCTCGTATTCAGTTAGGAATGATTCATGATTTTATCAAGAACAAACGTACCTATTCTATAGTTATCAGTTATTCTGCAGTAGCAAAAACTCTATAGGTTTAATTATTTTTAGTCTGATTAATCTCTTCAATTATTTTTAATGTGCAAATTGTTACCGTTCCTGACAGGAGTATTAGTGAACCAATGATTCCCATACTAAATGCTTCTGACTTATTAAAATTGAGTTCATATCCTAGAAATATTATAAAAGTGACTACTAATACATTTACTGTAGCTACAATTCCACCATAAAATAGTTTTCTTTTATCAAAATAAAATAGGCTTAAAATCAAGAATATAATCAACAGTAAAGCCAATACACCAACCATTTTAATCACCACTCCCGTCCGATTTAATTAAAAAAGGCGAACTCCATGTTAATGAATCTCGCCCTTTTGGTATGTTTTATGCTTTAACTACTTCTGCTAACCTAAAAAATACCCTTTTAGAAAACAATAAATATAAAATTATTATCCTTTAATCAATGATGCTAAGATAAGTATCAAAGATAACATCCACAAATGGAATTTACCGAAGTATTCAGTTCCGTTCTCTTAACCACATCCTCATCACTACTCTTAATTATTCTATAAGGTAATAAATAAACCACAAGCCCATTTATTTATTACTTTTAAAAGATGATTTACAATCAATAAACATGAAACGTTATTTTGTTTCCCTTATGACTTTGAAAGCCAAACTTGATAAAATAAAGGAAATAACGATTAGAAATGGAGTGACGAAAAATAGTCCAAATAGATCTGTTTTATAATTCCAAGGAACAAATATTTCCCATAACTCTCCAACTACTTTCCATAGCACCACAAAGATGAGCAAAGTGAATGAAAAATAGATCATTTTTTCAACTATCGTTTTCACCTCTTTATTCTCTATCGACTTTCATCTTGATCGCTCGTGTAGCAATAAACGTTTTAATATAATTGTCTAAAATCCTTGTTCCACCAAAATCATCCTCATAAAATCCCGTTATCACGAAACCGGCATCAATTTGTCCTTGCATCTGGTCTTCTAACGTATGAGCATATTCTATCGTACTACTAGAGTTAATATACTCCTCTACTTCACTTGCAGGCATATAGTCCAACGTGCATGAAGGAATAGAGTGTTTCACATCAAGAATCCCTTTTCTTTCTTGGTTATCATCAAAAATCCACAATAGAGGATTCGTAAATCCAGCGATTAAGACGCCCTTATCTTTCAATACTCTCGAAACTTCATTCCAAACAGGTTGAATGTCTTTTACAAACAAGTTAGAAACTGGATTAATGACAATATCAAAATATTCATCATCAAAGTCACTTAAGTCTGACATATCACCTTGGACCGTTTTAAGACTTAATCCATCACGCTTTGCAACCATGTCATCTTGTTCTAATTGTTTCTTTGATATATCTGTAACCGTTACATCAGCACCGGCCGCAGCCAGAACGGGTGCTTGTTGACCTCCACCCGATGCCAAACAAAGTATTCTTAATCCATCTACTGATGCCGGAAACCAATTTCTTGGAACTTGCTTTTCAGTTGTCACCGTTATATTCCAATCACCAGACTTACTTTTCTCTATCACTTCACGACTCACAGATTGAGTATATCTAGAGCCTTCCTCTACTTTCTTATCCCATGCATGACTATTTTGTTGAGTTGTATCCATTGTATATTCTCCTTATTCTATGTTTGAATTAACACTTATTTTAATCAAAAGCGTAATCAAGACACTATTAAATTTATATGAATTACCAATCAAAGTTGGTACTGATTCCTCCATTCAGTGATGTAAATATATAAGATTCAGTAACTAATAAAAGAATATTTACTTTCAATATAGAAAGGTCTATTCCTTCTTGGACTAATAAATACTACTGTAAATGAAACAGACGGTTATAACCATAAAAGGAAATATAGAACTTCACGAACCAGATCTTAATATATTTTTTTGATTAATAGAATATTTATTGCAGTAAACAGAAATGGTATTACAGAAAAATAAAGTATGTAATAAACATGCTCCCAATTAAGATTGGCTATTTCTTCTATATTTAAGGGTAAAAAAATTACCATATATAATGTTGAGTGAAGAAACAGAGACACGGATGTTTTCCTCTTGAATCTTACAGCAAGTGAATCTATCAAAATTGAGATTGGAATTCCTATAACCATGATCGCTAAGAGAGTTATAAAAAAGTACACAATGTAATCAATTATTACGGGATTATTCATATATTGATGAAGATACATGTATGTTGCGATAATACTACTGATGATTAAAGATATTAGTTTTGAATAAATTTTATTATAATTCTCCAAATCTCTCTCCATATAAGATAGATTACGAGCTATGATTCTTAGCAAGAGCTACCTCTATTACCAGAAAGCCTGATGTAGAGGAAAGTTCGAGACCCCACAGTCAAAGTCGCGGAGACTTTTGACTTCCTCCCTCCGAAAAGCGAGTGTCTGATGCTCAATGGAACATACACGTTACTTATCCCAAAGCCTTTTCAATGACAACAGCATAGCAAAGGCATCCATATTTTAAAATTTCCACTATTAAAACACTATTGCGCTAAAAAACTTTCCACTAAATCCCATATTAATTGTTTCTTACTCGAAAGCTTTATTCCTCTTTGAACCCTTGAATAAGCCTCAATCCAATTATCAAGGAGAGTTTTAAAAACTGTATCACTAAAATCTAGAATTTGTAATAGATCTGGTTACACCCATTTCTTTTTCAATACTTGTAAGATCGCAATACCAATTTTTTCATTATTTTAGATCAAACTGTATTTTTGTTATTAGTTTATCCTTTTTAAAACTTATGTTTGCAAAAGACTCTGATACAACTCCGTCCCATACAAATGCTTTAGAATTCTCATCCTCAGGGTCTGAAGTGGGTTTCCCCTCACTCCCAACAATTTCAACTACCTCTTCGTATGACATCCCTTTAGACAGCTGATTAAATTCTTGTAAGGTAATCTCTGGTGAGTTAATCGATTCTTCTTCTGGATTCGAACATCCTAGCAAGAATACACCTGAGACAAACATTACCGTTAATGCCTTCGTTATTTTCATATACATATTATAACCCTCCATTTCAGTATATTGATTTTATATACGATATGAATCAATAGAAGTTTCAAAATTTTTGAATTATTAGTGTATTTCTCCTTAATTGTTATTAACGGGTAAGGAAATCTTAACAGCCTGAACAACAGCAAAAACTTTTGACTGTTTCCTTTTTTCTTCAATTAATATAATGACAGTTATCAGAACTATTGCTTATACCATTTTATCTCCAATAATTACGATTTAAAAAAGACCTTACAAACCTCTTCGGTCTGAGGCTTCTAAGGTCTATGAAAAACACTGTCTATTATTTTCAATTATTTCGTTCATACTTCTATTTCATCTAACCCATTATGAGTTAGCTTAAAAAGGGATTTCACCTCAAAGTTAATACAAATGCGGAGAATGGTTGTACTGCGAGGAAAATATTCTGTTTCTAAACAGCTGTTTTATTTTCATACATTTGAAACAAAAAGTTATCCAAAGTAATTATGAAAACATAAAACAACAATAAACATACTTACTATTCCCCAAGCTGTGGTACACACTATCCACCAAATTATGGATTTAGCATTTATTGAACTATCCTCGTCTTCCATATTTGCTGTAATATAGTCGAGTTTTCTTTCCATTCCTACTTTCATAGAAGTCAGAATAACAAAACCAATCATTATGAAAACAATAGTTATCCAGAGTAATAAGTCCACCTTTAATACCACCTTTAGTGTGAACTGCTTTCCTTCTACTTTGTTCAATTGTCTCTTCCTATTTTACTGCTAACACAAGGGAAGCTTTTAATCCAATTATGGTTTTTAATTCTTTAAGTACAGACCCATTTATTTTGAGCTTCGGGTAAAAGCTTTTGTTTACATTCACGTTTAACGTATACGTGTTTTCTTATACTAAAATCATACGAAATAAATATATTTTTTGCCAGTATGGTTGTACAACGCAACAACAGATCTTGTAATTATCGAAGAATCTTATTCAATATATGCAATTATTTAGCACAAGAAGAAAAATAGAATTTATGTGTATTAGTGGGAGATAAATTCGAATACCCACTGCACAATATAAAGAAGTACAGACGTAATAACAATATCAAGAACCATTTTTTTCTTTTTCTTAACTTTATAATCGGAATCAAGATAATATCTTAAAGTGTAAAACACTATTACTAGACCAATAATGTATAAAAAATTCAACCCGATACTAGCACCCCCCCACTACTTTTAACCCTTATTCCTTGACCGTTGAATAGACTTTAAGATTTTGTATTACTCAATATTGAAAAACCTTTATTTAGTATAAGATAAATTACGTTCCAACTCACCCTATAATTAAAGAAACATCAATTTCGAACACTCCAATAAATTTCCGTAGTATCACTACAGTAAAAACCTTCTAAATCACAAAAATCAACGAGGTTCTTTACGGTCATTTTGTCCGAACATAGAATTGAAAAGTGGCTATCCCAGTGAGTAGTCAACAGGATATGGTTGTCGTGAGTAAACAAGTTCCGATGTTCATTATCAAGGAGGTTAACATCCTCAATTAAGTCACAAATGTATTCTAATTTTCTTTCTGTACAAAATTCGTCTCCACGCCATATCCAGTCATAACCTATATTTTTAATACCTTGAAGTAGTTTATCCATAATAAACTCCGGGAAAAGACCCTCAGTTGGATAAATAATTTTGTTCTGATCACATATATCATTAATAATCTTCGCTATCTCTTCGTTTGCAAATGTTTTATTTAGACCTAATATTATAGTTCTCAGACCAATATCTAAATGTTTATAACTTGTGATAGTGGACAATTCTAATAACTTCTTCCAGCTAATCATTTCACAATGATCCCTAATTTCACTTTTAGTTGGACATGTATCCGACCTAAATAAGTTGTAATCAATCGTCTGAGGTTTAATGAATGGATGAAAAAAGATAAAGACTTCTTCAAAGACTCCTTCATAGAATTTTTTGATTGGCATATCCGCAGGTGAACATACATCAAACTTGTGTGGTGCCGGCAGCACCCTCATTTCAGTCATTGACATCAACTCTTTCTAATTCTTATTCTTGTAACACCTGATTTCGTTTCTGCAGTAATTTAAGTAAAAGCCTCACAATGTTCTATATCTTCATACTAAAATCATAACAGAAGATAACGGTTGTTGTTCTTATTTACCATTATTATGGAAGATATATTTGTGACCAAGTATAAAGTCACATATGACGAAACGATCACCCTAAATGAGTGATCGTCTTTAACGATTTTTGGTCACTTACTCTATTTTATTTTAGCTATTATTAAGCAGTGTTAAGTCTAATACGAAAAGGCGATCACTTATAATGTTGTGACCGCCTTTAGTCTTAATAATTGTAACAAGTATTCTTGTATTACGCAGTAAATACATCAGTTGCTTACGTAATGACGCATTTTAGATTAAAATGCTACGTTCCCTCATATCTTCAGCTTACTTTATAACCTTGAAATCAGTGTACCTACTTAAATATATCCATATACTTTTTTATGTACTTTTTGTCTTCAACCGTATCAATCAAATCTAAAGCTGTTTGTTTGATAGACTCATCATTAAAATGGTCATATAAATTCCTCATGTTTTGAAGGATGTCATTACGAATTAAAGTGTAATTCTTTTCATCTGTTCCTTTTTTAAACCGTTGAACCATATAATCGATAACCATTTCTTTTTGTGGTGTACCTGCAATTCCGACCTTCCATATTGATTGGAGACTATGCCTAGCTGTCACAAACTTTTCATCATATGTTACTTCCCACAACTTAGAGAAATCTTTCATCATTCTCATTTCTGGATCGCTTATGGCTAGGTTAGCTAAATATTGAGCTGCACGAGAGCGTTGATGGTTATCTTTATGAGTTAAGTCCTCTACTAGTTGATTCCAAATCTCATACGCCCAATCAACTTTTTGGTCAGTTATTTTTAAGATATTCTGATAGGCTTCATATCGCTCTGCTTTATCGCCTGATTTAGATTTATCAAATTCCACTTTTATTGTACTATCCATTTCTATCCCACCTCATTTTCAATGCCATTATTTATTTTTCAGTAAATTTAATTGCCATGTGACTCCAAATTTATCATCTACCCAGCAAAGCTTCTCACTACAGGGATTTCAGTAATTGGCATGTTGACAATAACTGCTTTAGAAAACGTACTATATAGATCTTCCAGTTCATCAGCTGTGTCTCACTCAACAAACTAAGACATTGCGGGCGTAGAATTGAAATGGTGATCAAACTTACTTTCGATACATAGTTGTAATCATTCATTTATAAAGCATGCTAGCCATTATAGTCATTCATTATATATATCATATTTACTGCTGTATTATCTGAATAAGGTTGCCGCAGGTGTCATCGAAAACAGCTATTGTAATTTGGCCCATTTCAGTAGGAGCCATAGTAAACTGTACACCTTTTTCCACTAAACGTTTATACTCATTATGAATATCTGAAACACCAAACATTGTTACTGGAATTCCATCGTCAAATAACTTCTGTTGATACTCTTTTGCAGCTGGGTGTTCATTCGGTTCGAGTAGAAGCTCAATTCCATCTAGTGCATCTCGTGATACAAGCGTTAACCATCTATGTTCTCCTGTAGGAACGTCATGCTTTTTCACAAACCCCAACTTTTCTGTATAAAATTCTAATGCCTTTTCTTGGTCTTCTACGAATATACTCGTGACAATAATCTTCAAACCTTTTTCCTCCCTTACTATTTGATTGATACTCTTCACGTTAGCTGTTTATAGAAAAATTACTCTATCCATCCTTTCAGCAAATTTTTAAGTGGATCATTATTGAAAATAAGTACTCGATATTTCCCCTTCTTTCTCGATTTTACAAGCTCAGCATCTTCCAATACAGTAAGATGTTTTGCTATCGCTTGTCGTGAGATGGAGAGTTTATGCTTCATAACGAGGCGTGTTGTAAGTTCATATAACGTTAACTCATTGCGTTCAGAAAGCTCATCTAAAATAAGCCTACGAGTGGAGTCATTAAGTGCTTTGAATATTGCGTCGTTGTTCCAATTCATGTATCTACTATAAGCAACCAAATAGTTGCATGTCAAGTATACGCAACCATGTGGTTGCTCAACAAACAAAACTGTAATACCAATCATATCAACTTATAAACTAATTCACTTTGTTGAATTTATATAGAAACCTGTATTTGATCAAAAAAGAATTTGCCGCACTTAGTTAGTAATCTTTAATATTATGAAATCGTATTTAGCTTGGCTCCGCAGCATTAGTCATATACTACGACACGATTCCCCTAATAGAGTGATTGTCTTTAGAGTTTATTTCAATGACAATAGAAGAAATACTCTAACTAAATTTATTTAAATAAAATATGTAGGGATTGAAAAAGAGCAATAGTTGAGAGAAAATGGTAAATGCATTACCATAACAAAATCGAGGTGAAAATATGAGAGGTTTTAAATTACTTTTATTTAATTTAGCGTTCCTTATTATAGCAGGTTGTTCAAATGCAACAGACAGTGACAATAGAGACGTTCCATCTCAAAATAGTATGGAATTTTCTCATAACAATCAAGACTTTCAAATCATTCCTCTATATGAGGAACTGCTTGAATTTACTAATAGTGCAATAGAAAATCCTCAAGAAACACAATCTGCCTATTATACAAAGGTCACTCAACCTTTACAAGGATATGCGGCAGAGCAAGATATAAATATTGGAAGTACTTATAACAACTATTTAGTTCCATCCCATAAACTCCTAGAGTTACAAAATAATATAGTAGCACTATTAAACAATCAAGAAACGATTAACACTTCTATCAAAGAAGCGTTAATTAATTCCTCTCAACAATTGACTGGTTCCGAAAAGACGATTTTCATTTTACCAAGTAATCCTGAACATACCATTATAAAGAATATGAACGGTGTTGGAGGCTATACATTAAGCGATAATGCAATATTACTCTTACTAGACCCTTCCTTTAAAGTAGATGCATTAAAATATGTTGTTTCACATGAGTACCACCATTCTGTTTTTATGGAACGTAACGGCGAAAAGACTTATACCCTATTAGATTCATTTATATTTGAAGGAAAAGCAGAGTCATTTGCAAAGAAAGTCTATCCTGAATTTTCTGCACCTTGGACAGAACCCTTATCTCCAGAAGAAGAACAAATTGTCTTAAATGGGTTAAAGGATCATGCTGAATCCACCAGTTGGGATTTATATAACGATTACTTGAATGGTGATTATGCCAAAGGAATCCCTTTATGGTCTTTGTACAAAGTAGGATTCAAATTAACCCAAAACTACCTTATTAACAACCCAGATATGCCAATAGAAGAGTGGACATATATTGATTCAAAAGTCATTGTTCAAGAAAGTGAATCTGACACATTACTAGTTGAATAGAGTGACAATTGCAATAAAAAAGCTTGGATTCATTCTAAGCTTTTATTATGTAAGTTGTCTTGTTGCAATCGTAATTGTACCTTACAAGTAAACAAAGATAAATCATTATTGAATTCCATCAAAATGATTTATCTCAGTCTAAATAATCAAATATTCTGATATCTACTACATCTACATATCCTATTTCTTCTTTTAAATCCCAAAGCTTAATCTCAGATGTTTCTTCATTTTCTAAAAATGGTTGTAACTTTACTACCTCTGCGAAATAAACCGGATTGTATTTCGTTTCTTGACTTATTGATTTTTTTGTTTTTAGTAAGCCTTTAAATTCTAAGCCCTTTACCAATTGCCCTGTTTCTTCATATAGTTCTCTAATGGCACATTCCTTAGGAGTTTCATTTCCTTCTCTGCGCCCAGCTGGTAATTCCCATTGCTCTCTCCAAACGTTATAGCACATTAGATATTTACCATTACATTTAATTACTGCAAAAGAACCAGCTAATGGATCGTAGTTAGCCATTTCCTTTTCGGATACACACAGAAATTCTATTCCGTTCTTGTTATGTAAGTTCAACTTAAGGCCACCTTTCCATCTTCCAACTAAAATTCATTATTAGCTTGTTAGATTTAGTATCTAAAGCTTATATATCACTGTCCCTTCTGCATCATAGATTTCTATAGAGTAGAGTTCAGTTTGACTATCTTTCATTGGGATAGCAAAGGCTTTTTGTTTTGCCAACTCTTTTGTTACCTGAACTCCATTATCAAAATAGACAGTGAGCTTTTCACCATGATCCTGTATTCCTTCGTCCAATATAGCCACCACCGTATAAGCCGCTCCCTCTTCACTTCCTAAAACCATAACTCCATCTAAATTGCTGCTCACTACCTTCCTACTTCTCATTAGACCCTCTTGATCATTTGAAATTTCATAAAAAAATCCAGAATAAATGGCTATTCCAATATGATCAGTAATTAAACTTATACCTAGAGGGTCTTGCAATTGTTGTTCATTTATATACTGTTGAATTCTTTGCGCAGTTATTTTTTCAGGCTTTTTAGAACTTACTGATGTACACCCGGGTAATACAATTAAAGTAACTAATATAAAAATAATTAGAGAAGTCTGTTTCTGCAAATTCTTTCTCCTTTGTGTTCATTCTAGACAATAGTAACCATTATATTTAACTCAATAATACAGATTACATTATTATGTAAGATAACCTAATAATTGATGAAAAGAATCTATTTCAGCATATGGCTTAATTTCTGAAACATTTCTTTTCTTATTTGGATTAAACCATATCCCTTTAATATTGGCATTTTGACAACCACCTATATCCTTTTCTATGTCATCTCCAACGAATAAAGTGTCTTCCGGAATCACATTAAGCTTTTTTAACGCTAATTTAAATATTCGTTCATCAGGTTTACTGATTCCCACTTCTTCAGAAATTAGGATACTATCAAAACAACTATTCAATTTGGTGTTCATTATTTTTGCTTTTTGTCTTTGAGTTGCGCCGTTTGTTATCATTCCAATCTTTGCATGCATCTTTATAGTGTTTAAAATGTCTAATGTACTTTGGGTTATTGAAAAACAATGCGGAAAATGATCATTCCAAAATGTTTGAATGTCTTGTCGTGGCAATCTATTCTTAGGTGGATATTCATTAAAAAATGATTCTAGAACTTTCACTTTATCATTATCACCATAGCCTCTTCTATCACATTCTTTGAATTTGTGCAGCATTTGCTCTTTCAATGATTCTTTTACATTCTCATAGTATGTTTCTATGATCAGAAAAAACATTTTATCTACTGCCTGATGTCGATTAAGTAAGGTATCATCTAAATCAAATAGTACTGCTTTATATTGACTCAAATCACTTCATAGCCTTTTTCATTTAATTTATCGTTCCGACTTTTTAAACATTTTAACTATTGTTAACATTCCTCATAGATATAAAGTAAATTTCAATAGCATTTTGTTTTTATTAATTTGATTTGTTAGAATACTACTTCCACAACGAAATGATTAATCCTTCTTGGAAAATTGTCTAAAAATAATGAAGTAAAAAAGCTATCCTCTCCTAGGAGAATAGCACATGCTAGATTATTGGTTTGATACTGCCATATATTTTGTAAAATAAGCACCTAAAATGAACAATATTACAGTAATGGACCAATTGATAATTCCCAAAAAATGAAACCAATAAGCAAAAAGATTGGTTATACCGATAAGATAAAAGCAAATTGGCGTAAGCGCACTTTTTATCCCTTTTATACCTAATTTCCTTCTTTTCCTAAGCACAAATGTTATTGAAAAAACAAGGGAGAGTATTACTATAATAGATAGAATGATGGGTAGCATTCTCGTTCTCCTTTTCGAAAGATGATGTGCCGTTATCTACTATACGTCTTGTAGGCTAATTTAGTTTCATTTAATACTATATAAAGATTTTTCAATATAAAGGGTGGATTACACTCTGAAGGATGTAGTCAAATTATTTTCATACTAGCTTTCTTTCGTAAATAGTATCATTATGAAATATGTTATGATCAGAGTGAGGATCCCTATCCCAAAAAGAATGCCCCCAGAAACTAAGAAGTTACTTATATAGCTTTCTATTCTAATATGATACATAGCTGTATCTGCTCCACCCTGTTCCATAAGCCAACCTTCTGCCATAGACGTCCCAAAAGAAGTACTGAAGAACAGAAGTATAAATCCTAATACAGTGATTATCGCACCTAAAGCTGTAAGTCGATTAATATGATTCTTTGTCATAAAAAACCCTCCAATATCATCATATTTTCCAATCTCAACTTTCCAGACAATGAGAGTGCTAACTATATGAATAAAAAGAAAGAACGCCCAAAAGAATAAGAAAAACAAAAAACAACTGAATAACAAGACCTACTATACTACAGATCATTCCTGAGATAGCAAGAACTCTTCCGTCTTCATTGCTGAGCTTGATTTCTGATTGTGCTTTCTTCGAAAATACAATGCCTACTATACCAAGAAGTACCCCTAATACTGGTATTAAAATACTTAAGATTCCAAGAGATAACGAGGCAACAGCTTTACCATTTACTTTTGACTTTTCCACGATACATTCACACCCTTCTTCCTACACAGATAATGTTATGAAAATCTTTCTTCAGCCTTACTCTTCTATCAATAAATGAATTTCTATACTATGAAGAAGTATATTTTTTAGCAACAATAATCATAAGGATGAAGAGGAGGATATGCTGGTTCAATCCATTTCGGTTCATATAAAGGATCTTTCCAGTGCCAAGCACCCAATGCAGCTTCACATGCATCAATTGAATGGCTTACGTTTTCAAGTTCAAGAGAAATGTCCGTCAACCCTTGCTCTAATAACCATGTGCAAAAAAAATCTTCTAGAGGATTGGACTTGTTTGTAATTCAATACATATCCAATGTCTTTTTTGGGAAGTATCGAACCCATCATAGCAATATTGACAAAAAAGTAATCAATATCCCCATTTAAGACCTCCTATTGTTCTAAGAAATTTTTTTCCAAAAGTTTATCTACGT
Source organism: Rossellomorea marisflavi (assembly GCA_003667865.1). GTDB lineage: Bacteria > Bacillota > Bacilli > Bacillales > Bacillaceae_B > Rossellomorea > Rossellomorea marisflavi_C. The sequence goes on from CP033051.1 coordinate 3,876,352, forward strand.
TTTTTCCGATTTCATAATTTCTATTATCGTATCCAACTTTTCATTTATCTCCATAAGTTGATTGTTTTTTCTTGTTGAATTTATGAGTAACCGTCTTATAAAGAGGGAAAATGATATTACACCTAAAAGTATTAGTGCGAAATAAAACAACCGAAATATAATGTCTCCTGTCATATATGTTCTCCTTTCCTGCTAAAGACGGACTCTATAATAGCCCTTTTCTTTCTGTATTTTACACTTACTCTAATGCTGTCGGTTTATTAGCGAGGTAGCTTTTGTATCTTTTTTCAGTAAAATCCAACTACCAATTCCATAAGTTAAACCAAATGAAACAGCAACCCATAGGTAAGCATTATAATCAATGATATTACCATGGTAAACATTTACTAATAATTGAGTAAGAAACGAAATGCCACCTACCAATAGTAATCCCTACAGGAAGATAATTTAAATTTTCCTATTCTTCTTGTTTTTCCCCACTTCAGCCATTGTTTCTCTTTGGTAAAATAGAAACACCCTCCTATTAACCTTATTTTACCATAGAGGGCACCTCTCTATTAAGATTTTCTAGAAGAGAAACACCTTATTTGCGGAATCCGTCTATTCTTTAAACTGTGCGTTTGGACAACGTTTTTTCAATTCATTGATAAACTCGCTTTTGTTATCCGGTGAAATTTTAACACTCCCTAAAATAGCTTTTTTATAGAAAATTTCAATTCCATCCTTCGATGACAGAATTCTGTACCCAATAAAAATGTCTTTAGAAGGAATAACCTTGGTTATATCTTCATATAAGATTCGACTTCTAAACGGTCCGCCTTTTACAAGTAAATATTTCTGATCGAATACATATTTTATGGCACATACAATCCATAAGATAAAACCTGTCACAATAATAAATATTGAAGTCATCAGTAGAATCACTGATAGTTGAGTACCACCTTCAACGAATAGTGGTAAAAATGATACGATCCCTATAATGAGCACTACGATCAAGATAAACTTGATAAAGAAAGAATCTACTTTAGATCGAAACACCATAACGTTTCACCTCACTCATGATAATTGTTTTAAATGTAATACGTTTATATGGAATTAATGGTTTCAACTGATTGATCATCACTTCCTTGTATTAAAGGAATGAATACTCTTGTTACACCTATTTGTCTGGTAAATTGAGTACCCTTGTTTCAAGAACAGTATCTTTATCAAAAGTAAAAGGGACTGCCCCATAGCAACCCCTTTCTCTTCCAGAAAACCCACCCTTCAGACTAGATTATTTGTATTATTTGTACAGTTATCCAATTAGAACTATCATTTGCTAATCACGTTAACACTTTTGCTGCCACTTTAGGTTTCCCTAGAAGCCCCTTGTGTAAATTGAGGTAAACAGATAATGAATCCTTTTACCCCAACCAATGATTGCTATAAGCTATTATCCCTAGTATTGCTCCAACTGATAAACCAAAAGAAAGACCAATTATTGCCCATAATACTTTCGGGTTCTTTTGTGATTTAATGTATCCAGTCAATATTAAATCCTCCCAGATTCAAATAATTTATCTATTCTACGTTCTTCAAGCATTCCAATAATACGGTTATCATCAAACCACAAAAACACATTTTTTAACGCTTCATCAATGCTCTTATTTGGTTCATCAACACCACAAGACAAAGCACATTGAAACTCAAATTAGTTTGAATTATTATCATACCTTGTACCGTAAGTTTAATAGCTGTTTTCTAAAAACTTACATATCCTATTGTAATCATTAATATCTTTATATTTTCTATAATCTTTGCATGATCTCCTTTATTTTACTCAAGACATTTTATCTGAAAGCCCCTTTATCATTCGTACATAAACTTCAACAAAAAAGCGTCAATTCCTTCTCGAATCAACGCTTTGACTTCTTTAAGAAAGCCTTCACTTTGAATAACATTAACATTTATTGCTTTAGGCTAATCTTCAATATGACTTTTAATGAACTCTTCTAGAATCAGAGAGTAAATTTGTGGTTGTTCAGAATGTACAAGGTGTGAGGCAAAAGGAATAATTGAAACATGTACTTGTTTATTCATTTCTGGATAAATACGTGTTCCTGCTGTTTCATATTTATTTCCTTCTCCTACCATAAGCAGTATAGGTAAAGATAGTCCCTTTACATTATTAGTTTCCTCAAATGGATACCAATTCTCGTCTTCTCCCATATATATAAACTGCTTCCAATCTGAGGAATGCAACTCATCAAAATATTGCACAGCTTGTTCATTCTTGAGGAATTCTCTTTGTTTTTCAACTTGTGAACGATTCATTTCACTCCAATTGCTAGGCTTCTCTGCAAAGATGCCTGATAGAGTTAAAGTGGAAATCCGTTCTGGGAACATTTTTGCAAATTTCAGACCCACTAATGCTCCTAATGAGCAGCCTACTAGGTGGACACGATCAAGGTTGTAATAATGTAGTGTTTCCGCTAAATCAGAAGCACAATCCTCTAAGTAATTGGAGAAATCATTTTCATGAGATTGACCGTGTCCCCTTAAATCTGGAACAATCACTTTAAAGTTATTTTTAAAATAATCTCTCTGATATTCAAAGTCTGTTAAACCCGTTTGTAATCCAGTATGAAGAAATAAAATAGGGTCTCCATCTCCAACAATTTCTGTATGCAATAACAATTTCAACTTCCTCCTTATTCTAAGCTTCAATCAAAACAACGAATGTAATCTCTTAAATCAACAATACTGTAGAAAAACAGAGTATATGAAACAACACGAGTGTCAATCCATTTCAGGATTAAACAATTTCGAAATTTCAAATGTAATGTTTACACTCATCAGATATCGTTCATATGCTAATAAGCATAGTACATGTAGTTACGTGAAAAATAATAATGGTAATTTAGTATATTCAGAAACTCTATTTTTAAAAAAGTTACATTGTGCCTATCTGCCTATACCAGTTTACTCGTATTTCATTTAATGCATCTTGATGTTCTGTCAAACCGTGATCACCTTCTGGTATGAGTTCAAGAGTAGTGTGTTCATTCTGGTTTTCTATTTTTAATGACTCATAGAATGTCTGTGTAAGTTCCCAATTCATTACTTCATCCTTTTGTCCTTGTACAATTAAAGTTGGAGTATAGGATCTTTTTAATTCAATAGACTCTTCCTTAGATTGTTTAGATGTTGGATTATACTCTCCAAATTCTGCATGATACGTGTCTAAAAAACCTTTATTCCAAGAATTTTCTGGATGTTTAGTTGCCCAAGGGTATAAAAGATTAAGACCAACATATGGGTTTACTGCTATCACACTATCAATATCGTTCCTCATTTGAGATAACTTAAGTACAACCCCTCCACCTAAGGAGATACCACTCAAACTAATAACACCAGACCTAACCGAACTCTCCGTATTTCCCTCTTTAAAATAGGAATACAATGCATCGATGGCGTTGTTGGTATCTAGTGTTGCACCGTACAAACCAGGAACTGTTCCTTGACTATCTCCGTATCCTCTGTACATAGGACTTAAGGTAATGATTCCACTTTGCATCCCACTAAGCATAGATTCTGCTTCTAAGTTAACGCCAGAAACACTTTGTACACCAGCTAAATCTAAAGGAATGACATATCCACCATGACATAATACACTTAAATAATAATATCCATTTGCCTTAGGAATTGATACGTATGCTGCTGTTTCCACCCCCTCACTCCAATACATCATCTGGTAGGCATTTAAGCTAGGGTCAAGTTCTTTAACTTCGATTTGTTCAAAGGATATAACTGTCCCATCTTCTTTCGCTATTTCAGTTGTCTGTTGGGAGTTTTGTTTTTTTGTTTTTTCCGGTTGGTCAATAGTAGAAGTTGTTCCTTCTGATTTCGTCTCACCAGGTTGACTAGTATTCGATGGTGAACACCCGTTCATCACAATTATTAAAGTAACAAGAGATAGAGTAATAGATATATTCTTAAGAATAAATAAAACCTCCTTTTATTATGTAATGGGAATAGCCAATAATTACGTCACCCAAAGATTAAAAATTCTGAGGTTGGTTATAAAAATCTTTTATATGTATCATTTTCTTAAAACGTGTTCCCTTTATATACATCTACGAAAAACATTTAGAAAAGTTTCTAAAAATAATAAAATGTTTACTAGCAAGATTGACTTATGAATAAGCTAGTTCATTTCAATGTCATTACTAATTTGTACTAACTCACCCACTATCTTATTTAATTGATCTAATAAAATAAAACATAGCGCCTACTTCTATTTAATAAAAGTTGGCGCTATGTTTATACTTATATATTTATCGTGAAGTTTTTGGCGGCTGGCACACATCACATTTACGCTGGTGATTATTTTTAAATTTCGTGAATGTTTTTTCGAAATTACTACCACATGCACATTTAAATTGTAACTTTTGAGAAAATCCGAGGTATTCCGTAGTTAGCAATTTACTATCTGAATTGTTCTCAACAAATTCTTTAATTTTACCAATGGTCCATCGTTTATTCATTCTCTTACTCCTCTGTATTTTATCTATAAGGAAGGTTTTTGCATCTGTTCAAATTAGAGCAAAAGTCATAATGATCCTAAGCTTCTAATTATAACATGTAGTGGTTCACTATTAAACAGGTCGATTATTGACAATCGGAATTTACAATACTTTGACTTCAATGAATTTGAGGATTTCGGAACACTCTTAATTGTACTTGGGATAAGTGTTTGTGAAAGTGCGTTAATAGTCATTTCCTTATGGTGGGTAACACATTTCCCTTGTTTGTTAGTATGCTAAAAAAGTTTAAGTTTAACTTCACACTCAATAATATTCTTAATTTTGTGAGGGCTACTATTGTTCTATTTTTTTCAAAAAAGAATATTGCCAACTATAAATACAAATAATTACAAAAGCATGAATGCATAAGTAACATAAAGGATTGATTATGTGATAGGAAAATTTATTAGAACTTTTTGGATTCTTATTGTGTTGTTGTTTTTAATGATTTTTGTGAGGGAAGACAGCCCTTATTTAGCTCATTTTCTTATGGGAATAGCCTGGGTAGTATGGATCGTAATAGGATTAAAAGAGGAAATAGTGAATAAAGACAAAAAGGGAATTACACATTCCCTTCTCGCACTTTTCCTCTTCATGACCCTTTTAATCATATGGTATGTTTATCCATTACTTTTTAATTAAAATACAGCAATTCCCAATAAAGGGAGTTTTATTTACATTACGATGAATAGGTGATTTTATGCATTGGAGAAAGTTTTTTATTTTACTAGTACCGTTCTTTTTATAAATGCTAACTTAGTAATGTACAGAAATGCTCGTTTAGAGATGTACACTTTTGATAATTAACTGCATAATATTCTGGAGGTGAATATTATGCATATGCAATTAAACATAAATACAAATATCGAAATTAAAAGTCTATCAGATTTACCTAAATTTAAAGTGTTGATGGAGAGCTTAAAAATGAAAATAAATAAGAGTAAATTAGCTCGAGATATGGGGGTTGACCGGAGGACGATTGATAAATATCTTGATGGTTATGAGCAGAAAAACATACGAAACAGAGCATCCAAGTTAGATAAGTTTTATGAAACTATCAAGCTCCTTCTCTCGGAAGAATCACTGCAAAAATTTTATTACAAACGAGTTCTATGGCAGTACTTAACAGATAATCATGGTTTGATATGTGGGCAATCCACTTTTAGAAAATACATATCGAGCAAAGCAGAATTTCAATGTTACTTTAATTCAGGAAAAAGAAAAAGCTCAAAAATGGAAGTGATTCGCTTTGAGACACCACCAGCTGAACAAGCACAATTAGATTGGAAGGAAAACATTAAGTACATAACGAAAGATGGTCAGATCCTTTATGTAAACGTTAGTGTATTATTACTTTCTAATTCAAGGTTTCGAACATTTAACCTATCTATCTCTAAGTCTCAAAGTATCTTATTAGCATTCCTTACGGAAAGCTTTGAAGTGTTTGGAGGAGTTCCAAAAACGATTCTAACTGACAATATGAAAACGATTATGGACGAGCCTCGAACTGAATATCAAAAAGGAAAAGTGAATGAGCGTTTCTTTCAATTTTCTAAAGATATGGGGTTCAAAGTGAAGCCATGTATTGCAGGAAGGCCAAGGACAAAAGCGAAGGTAGAGTCACCGATGAAATTACTCGATGAGATTCACGCTTATCAAGGGAAGTTTGATTATGAGGAACTTCATCAGTTTGTACAAAAACTTTGTAATCGAATCAATAATAGTTACCACCAAGGGACAGGGAAAATACCTATATTGGCATTAAAAAAAGAAAGAAACCTCTTATTGCCACTACCACATGACCGAATAAGAGATTTCTATAAAATTGATCCTATACTTGCGAAAGTCAATCCATCAAATATGATCACTTTCAAATCCAACCAGTATTCAGTACCATCTGGATACATTGGGAAAACGTTAAGTTTACAAGTATACGATAACCATATATTTATCTATTATAACACAGAATTAATTGTCCAACACTCTATTAGTAATTTGAAAATCAATTACAAGCCGGAACATTATGTAGAGACGTTGGCGAGGGGACTTCCCTTTTCAACGGACATAGAAGAACTGGCTAGAAAAAATTTAGAGGCAATTAATGAGGTGTATAAAAATGAATAGTAGTTACAACAAACTTGTACAGAATTTAGAATACTTAAAGTTAAAGCAGATGATAGTGCATCTTGATGAAACGATTGATTTTATGAACAATAACCAATTGTCATTTACGGACACATTGATTAAACTGACGGACTACGAAATTGATATGAAAGAAGTAAATATGGTGAGATCAATGGTTAAGGTTGGAGCATTTCCGCATTTAAAAGAGGTCAAGGACTTTGACTTTGATTTTCAACCAACAATTAATAAACAACAAATTTTAGACTTTACCACATTACGCTTTATTGAGCAGAAAGAAAACATTGTGTTCTTAGGACCAAGTGGGGTTGGTAAAACGCATTTAGCAACAGCCATTGGCATTGCAGCCGCAAAGAAAAGAACGAGTACGTATTTTATGAAGTGTAACGATTTAATCATGAATTTAAAGAGAGCGAAGCTCGAAAACCGTTTAGAAAATAGACTGAAGCATTATGCAAAGTATAAGCTACTTATCATTGATGAAATTGGTTACTTACCAATTGATGCAGAAGATGCGAAGTTATTCTTTCAGTTGATTGACATGAGGTATGAACAGAAAAGTACCATTTTAACAACAAACGTTAGCTTTAAAGCGTGGGGAGATGTATTCCAAGATCCCAAAATCGCCAATGCCATTTTAGACCGTGTTCTCCATTACGCTACAGTCGTTAATATTATAGGAGACTCTTATCGTCTAAAAGACCATTTCCACAAAGAAAACACGATAAAAGGAGAGCAATAATATGAGTATATTGGCATTATCAAAAGCTATAAAGTACTTTCATTCATACGGAATTAAATGCGAGGAGAAATTGGTAGAAGAATGGTTGAACAATCCCTCCACTTCAAAAGATTTGAAGGATAACTTTTGCGAAAAAGACCTTTATGATTTCAATGATTGGTGTAGATGGAAAGGCACTGCATATGAAGAAGGTATAGATGATCAAACGAAAATCGCAAGATTATTAGAAGAGATTAGCAGCCTAAAAAATGAAATAGCTGCATTAAAAATAGAAAAGGTAGATTTAGAGGAACAACTAGGTGTAATGCCCTTCTAGATAGAACCTCTCCCCCAGTTAAGTTAAGCTGGGGGAAAATAAAAATGTATTAATATCGAAAGTGTACATTCTAAAACGAGCATAAATGTACATTTTATCGTTGACATTTATACTTTTCACTTACTTTTATATTATTGTTCTTTCTACCAATAAACCAAAGACAATTAGCCTTCTTAGCTCCAATGATGATGTGGATTATTTATTACACTTGGATAGGCATCGAAAAAAGAAGGAAATAAGAATCTTATCATAAGTCTATCTAAATCATGGGTTCTTGAAATTAACTGTTTTCGTATCATTTGTTTCTTTTTAACTTGTTTCTGCTAGCAAATTGTTCCTTCCATCGCGGTAAAGATACTTTCTTGCACAGAAAGGAAGTCTGGCCATATAAGTGGAAGGTTCCATTCCAGTGAATCCTGCACACAAGCTCCATTTCACTTTATATTATAATCTTGGTTTAACACTCTTTTGAATGGAGTTATATGTTCAATTCATTTTTTCTAAGATTACATAATCCTTCGTTTTACTTATAGGTATATCGTATTGATTGGCAAAATCTATTAAGTCATTATAAATCTCCTTAGGATAGAAATGTACAATACGGAGATTAAAACCCTTGGTTATTTTTATAATCACACATTTCCTCGCCCAACCAACACGCTTAAACCTCATACTAACAATTTGATTAGGTTGAACTTCTTTTTTGTATAAATGCAATGAAAATATAAGCACTTCAAAAGATAAGCAACCATCTGCAATCACAAACTTAAATTTAATATATAAACTCAAGAAAATGATAGCAATAAGTATTATTCGTAGGAATGTAACTTCTTCTTTATTCAAAAAAAGAATGAATTCTAACATTATAGTCAGCACCAGTAATAAACCTAATAAAAATCTTTGTGGTCTTGCATAATAAACCAAACTATCCCCTACCTCCATTTTAATGAAAATGTTGTTCTAACACTAATTCACGACGCTAGTACAATAACTTCAACAAAAAAGCGCCAATCCCTTTATTGGATTAACGCAATTCACTTAAAATCAGCACCCAAAACAATTACTAAATTGCTGCTTAATAATAAATTTTTGAGCTTATCACTGTCCTATACGAGAAACAATTAAGTCAAAATATTTTACTGTTTTCATCTCTTCATCTTTCCAAGCATCTTCTTCCCATGTTTGCCTAATGAAAACTTCAGCAACTGCTCTTTTTCTACTATTACTATTTCTTATATCTTTTAAAGATATGACACTTTCAAAAATCCTTACCATCAATTCAGCAATTTTCTTTGAATGAAATGTTTGTGTTTCTTCTGATGCATTGACGACAAAGCTTGTGAGTTCTTCTAATTTTTGTATAGCTAGCTTTATCGGATGAGCCAACTCATCGCATTCAGGCAATACATTGTCCACTTCAGTATTCATTTGTTCGATAAAAATTTGATGCACCTGAAATTTTTTCATGAGTCTTAGTATCTCTAATCCTAAAATATTTGCCGTTCCTTCCCATACAGTAAGAACTTGTGCATCACGAAGAAGTCTAGGTAAGACGAAATCCTCAATATATCCGTTACCTCCATGTAGTTCTATTGCTTCGTGACAGAAATGAATGGCTTGTTCCGCAGACTCTTTTTTAAGTAGAGCAATAAGTAAGCGTGTCATTACTTTTTGTTGATCGGAAGCTTGCCCATTGGTTACCCGATCAAATAAATCTACTAAATAAAATACTGCACTTGTTTCCACTTCTTGTTTTACTGCAAGCTTTGTTAGTGTATCTTTTACCATTGGATAATCAGATAGCTTCTGTCCAAAGGCTTCACGATGAAATGCATAGTTTCTTCCTTCTACATACGCTCTTCTCATAATCCCAATAGATGCAACTGCATTACACACTCTTGAAAGGTTTAAAGCTTCCATCATATAGTGAATGCCCTTTGATGGATCCCCTACTAAATAGGCTTTTGCTCCATTAAATTCTATTTCAGCAGAGGGAACAGCGCGAACCCCTAGTTTATCTTTTAATCTACGGATCTGTATTCCATTTAACTTATCTGAGCCATCTTCATTTCGCCATGGCACAGCAAACAGGCTTAACCCTTTTGTACCTGGTTGTGAATTTTCCATTCTAGCGAGTACCATTGTGACACCACACATTCCAGAGTTGGAAGCAAAGTATTTTTCTCCATAGAGCCGATATTCGTTACCTTCCTTTATGGCTTTCACCACATTTGCACCTACATCTGAACCTCCTTGACGTTCTGTCAGAAAAGTTGCACCTTCATATAATTCAATTTCTCCTGTCGAAAGAACGTGTGGAAGAAAGCGGTCTTTAACATCTTTATCTGCGTAATGCTCAAGCAGATAAGCAGTAGCCATCGTTAATGTAACAGGACAGTAAAAACCCGGCTCTGATTGCGATAGTAAATATCCTTGAGCAAAGGAATACACATAATTCCCCATTGTACCTAATTCTGGTATTTCCTTGTATATATAGCCAACAATCCCTTTGTTGTATGTTTGTTGAACGGTCTTTTTATAGCCTTCATTCACCCATATTTCGGACACATCTTCTCCAAAACGATTGTATTTTATTAATCTCGGTTGTCCTTCTCGGTCTGTATGAGTAGCTCGTTCGTCAATTTCACCTGCGCACAGCTGACCAAATTCATGAAGTTCCTTATCTGCCCAAGCGAAAAGATTTTCAGGTAAATACTGCTGCACTAATTCTCGAAAATGTAGGTCCTCTTGATAAAAATTTTCAATTTTCATAATCATCACCCCAAATTTTCCTATATTCGAATTAATTGTCTAATCTTTTTTGAAAAACACCTATAAGAAGTTCCATTTCTTCTTTCATATTTTGTAGATCCGAAATCCGTTTACCAATTTCATCAATTCGTGCATTTCCATATTCAATCGTTTTTTCTAACTGCGCTTTACCTGTTGGATCAAGATCAAATAAAAGAATCATCTCCTTAATCTCCTCTAAGGAAAAACCAAACTTCTTGCCACGTAAAATTAGTTTAATTCGGGCATAATCTTTACTGGAAAATACTCTTCTTCTTGAAGAGGTTCTTATAGGATTTAGCAGCTTTAACTCCTCATAATAACGAATTGTCCTTGTCGATATATGAAATTCTTCTGACAACTGTGAAATTGTATAACTCATCTGCACCACACCGTTTTTAGAATTTTATGATAATAACATTTTATCATTTACGTTAACGTAAATTTCAACATTTTTGTTATTTGTTCTGAACTGAACCAACAAAAAGGTCCGTCCCTCTTAATGGTGATGGAGGGACGGACCTTTTATGTAAATTTCCATGCTCTTTGAATCAGTAGGTTATCTTCATTACATGCTTATAATCGATAGCCTGGACAGAAGAAGTAAATAAATCCTTGCATTTACATTCATCGTCTCCATGATATTACCATCTAGAGTAAAGGGTAAAAAAGAATACTGCCTATTAGTAAGTCCACTTACTAGTAAGGCAGCATCCTCATTAAAACGTAATAAACTGCTTAAAAAATCCGATGGTTGTGATAGGCTCTTCTTGTGCAGGGATGTTTGTTTTATAAATTGTAAATAAGAGCATATCTTGTTTTTCTGTTGCTGTATTAATTACAGGCTTAGCCAATTCATCTACTCCAACCTTCGTAAACAGTCCTTCTTTTGCAAACACTTTACTTGAAGCCCATTCTACATACTCATCTTGGCTTGGATTTGTAGAAACTAATGCCAACGCAATGACAACAATACTGACAAGAACTATATATCTCTTCTTCAAAGAATCACACCTCCCTTATTGTTTCTATAAAAGAATTGTAGACAAGGAATCTCAAAAATAATCACTGATCGTGTAGAATTTTAGTATTTAATCGATATTATTATCTATTCTGCTTTTAAAAGTTTCTATGAAAATCAATCATTAAAGAGAACGCCTTAACTTATATAAAAAAACTGCAATTAGAAAAATATCTAATTGCAGTGATCACCAAAAGGTAATTCAATGATAAAAGTTGTTCCACTTTTACAACTTTTAACTTCCATTGTCCCACCGTGGTTTTCAATTAATTTACGAGAAAGTGATAAGCCCAGGCCTGTTCCATCATCCTTAGTAGTAAAGAATGGATCGAATATATGAGGAATCATTGAAGGCAGAATTCCTACACCATTATCAATAAAAGAAATACACACTCCTTGTTGACTTAAATTTGCATGTATAGAAATGGTAAGTTGGACGTTCTCCTTCTTTGCATAAAGTGCATTTTGATAGAGATTTATAAATACTTGAAGCAGCTCTTCGGCATTCACCTTCACAATTTCTTCACGAACTTGATTCTCAATGGAAACAGATAACGTAACATCATGAAGCAGTGATTCTGTCCGAAGGAATCTTCCGATTTTATCTTCTAATAAGGCTTCTAATGTGAAGGATTCCTTAAGAGCTTGTATCGGTTTTGCAATGGTCAAAAAGTCTGTAATAATTTTATTAGCACGGTCAATTTCTGGAATTAATAAAGATTGAAAAAGCTTCTGATATTCTGGTTGCATTTCAGATGTAATGTGCTGTAAATATCCTCGGACAGTAGTAAGAGGGTTTCTCACTTCATGTGCAATCCCTGCAGCAATTCTACCAGCAAGAGCCTGCTTTTCTGCTGTCTTAATTGCATTTAAGAATTGAAATGTACCAATGATACGAAGAATTTCACCATCTGAATCGCGAATAATATCGGTGTTAAGAATTCCATAATTCCGATCAAGAATTTCTTTGTTTCGAATTGGTTTTCCTGAATTTAATGTTTGTAGCATAGCAATCTGATCGTCAGGAATTTTGATTAATTCTCGTATATGTCTTCCAACGATCTTTTGCTGATGGACTTCCAAATCATTAACTGCTTGTTTATTGATGAGTGTAATCTCACCTTTTGAGTTAATAAATGTAATATGGTGTGGTATATAATCAATAATTGGGGCTAAAAATGCCTCCATTTTCTCAAAAGACACTTCATCATACGTTAACCATGAAAATGAATAATCTTTTTCAATCTCTGAAGGTAATGTCTTCATTGTAATGAGATTCTGCTTTTTAGTTAACTCTAATTCATAATGTTTACTTTGAAATTGTAAATCTCCTGGGAGATTCTTAATTAAATCTCTTAGAAACTCATTTTCTTTCTGTAAATCCTCTAATTTACCCATTCTAAATCCCTTTCAACTTATGTCTATCATTTACTATACATACTACATTAACAGTTTTCTACCATAAATAATCCTACTTCCTTGTTATTCCATAACATACTTTTGTAACCGCCTTCATTTTATCAAAAAACTCTTAAAAAAATCTTAACAAAGTATGAGTCTTATGCTTGATATAATAATAATTGATTGATTCGTGTCGATTTCTATCGTTTTTTGGAAAAAGCCAGGTCCTGGTTAGCAAATTTCATTTGACAGGAGATTCTTATGAACCACTCTAGAATCAAAATGTTTATGCTTTGTCTATTAATGACACTAGCATTTCTTGGGAATGTTGGAAATATTGAATTGTTTTTAGGCATTCATTTTATATTTGGATCCATTTTTATTTTTCTTATCCTTCACTATTACAATACAAAATTAGGAGTTTTAGCAGCACTTCTCTCAGGTATTTATACGGTCTACCTTTGGGACAATCTGTTTGGCCTCACTATTCTCTTATTAGAAGCAGGTATTGTAGGGTATTTATATAACCGTCATAAAAGACGGCTTATTTTATGGGATGTTCTTTTTATTATTTTTATCGGCATGCCTATATCCATTCTTTTCTCTTATTATTTACTTGGCTTCGATTGGTTAAACACCTTATTAGTTATGTTAAAACAAAGTGTAAACATGCTTCTAAATATATTGATTGCGAACATGTTAATAATCGTAATTGATTCTTTTAAGGTTGTAAAAGGAAGTAGAAGAGTTTCACTTCACGAACTCCTCTTTAATTTACTATTATTATTTTTCCTTGTCCCACTTGTTACCTCTCTCTTTTACATCGGAAAAGGTGAGATTAGTAAAGTTCAAGATAGCATGAGGAATCAAATAAAAACGACATATAATGAACTAAATGTTCAGTTTCGTAACTTTTATTTAAACAATGAAAAGCAACTAAACACTATAGCTACACTTCATCCGTTCACATCCGATGAATCGACAAAAAGCCTTAACTCAGAAGACTTACTACTGTTACAACAATCGAATGAAAGTATTAAAATTCTCTATGCAACTGATTCTAATGGCGATCTATACAAAATTCATTGGGATGATCCTTTATTGAGGCAGCATAACTTGAACTATGACCAAAACGATTTACAGAGCTTTAAAGAACACTGGATTGATCAAGCACCCCAACCAGTGACATATGTTTCTGATATGTTTCGTGCTGGCCCTAACAATAGGTATTTATTCACAATTAGTGTTCCCTCTATTGAATTCGGTGAATTAAAGGGATATATAGTAGCTGCTTACAATCCACTAACGGCTTTTAAAACGATCGTTGAGGGAACTAATGTTAACAATATGAAAATTACCATGATTGACAGAAATAACAGAGTTCTTGCTACAAACGATGAAGAAAATCAACAATATTACGAAGAGCTAGTCCTAAAAGGGAATGAATTATATGCAAACGACCCTTTAAGTGTTCAAAAAGAAGAGCATGTATCGTCCTTACAAGAATGGACTGACATGTACTACAGCACTCTCACTACAATTAGCCCAGACATTCCATGGAAGGTTCATATCAGTATTCCGATCAGTGACTTTGAAAACCCATTATATAAGGCTTCAATTAATCTACTACTTACTGTATTCCTATTTGCAGTAATCGCTCTTCTAATCTCATATCTTGTAGCAAAGTGGATTCAATCAACACTTGTAAAAGTAAACACACTAACAAATAATCTCCCTGAGAAAATTGCTAATAATGAGGAGATTGCTTGGCCACGAGTTATTATTAAAGAAGTTTCTTCTATAATTGATAACTTTAAACTAACAGAACTTAAGCTACGTAAAATGTTTGATGAAATCGTTGATTCCCAGAATGAATTGCATTATCTTGCCCATTTTGATCAGCTTACAACACTATATAATCGTAATTATATGATGGAGCGTTTCAATGATTTACTCCTCCAGGATACTCAATCAAGAATGGCTATTTTATTTATTGATTTAGACCGTTTTAAAATCGTAAACGATACACTCGGACATCATGCAGGAGATCAAGTTCTAACAGAAGTGGCCAGGAGATTGAAGGAGGTTTGTGATTCTAGCTCCATTATTTCGAGACAAGGTGGAGATGAATTTATTATCTTACTCCCAAGTATTGAGAATGAATGGGAAATAGAATTTCAAGCAAATGCAATGATTAAAGTACTTTCAAAACCCTATAACTTATATGGTAATGAGTATCATTTAACTGCAAGTATTGGTATTAGCTTATACCCAAATCATGGGAATGACATTGATACATTGATCAAGTATGCTGATTTGGCGATGTATTCGGTTAAAGACAATGGAAAAGCAAATTATATGTTCTACACATCAACGCTCCAAAGCAATGTTGTATCAAAGGTTACACTTGAAAATGAGCTACGCCATGCCATTGAACGAAATGAGTTAGAACTTTATTATCAACCTCAAGTAAACTTACAGAATCAGAGAATTACTGGCGTAGAAGCATTAGTTCGCTGGAAACACCCTCTCCATGGGTTCGTTTCTCCAGCAGAATTTATTCCTGTAGCTGAAGAAACTGGTCAAATCATAGAGATTGGAAATTGGATTCTAAAGAAAGCATGTAAAGATGCACGCTCATGGCAAAAAATGGGGTATAAACCAATTAGTATGAGTGTTAATATCTCTATGAGACAATTTTTACATGACAATTTACTCCTTTCTGTTCAAGAAGCCTTAAAGGAAAGTAAGTTAAATCCAAAATATCTAAAGCTAGAAATTACCGAAAGTGTGGCAATGTCTAAACCCGATCAAGTGCTTCAAAAGCTTGAACAGCTCAAAAAGCTAAATATTGAGCTTGCACTTGATGATTTCGGAACAGGTTATTCTTCCTTGAATTACTTGAAGAGTCTTCCGGTAGATATTTTAAAAATTGATCGTAGCTTTATTAAGGATATTGACCAAAACGATGAAGATATTACGATTGTAAAAGCACTTATTGAGATGGCACATAGCTTTGGCATGACAGTTGTTGCTGAAGGTGTTGAAAAGGAGTGTCAAAAGGACATGCTAACTGATATTCACTGTGATCTTTTACAGGGTTATGTCTTTAGTAAACCCCTACAAGCACGAGAGCTTTTAAAATTCATTATTGAGAATGAAATTGTAACAACGTAACATTTATAAGAGGCTGGGACATAAGTATTAATGCTAGTGATAAACCCGAACAATTAGGCGAGAATTCAATGAATCTTTCGCTTGATTGTTCGGGTCTTTGATTACTAGCTTTACGTCCTATTTTTACTAGTGGAATGGAGCGAAGGACATTCGACTCCTACGGGAAATAGAGGAAAGGCTGAGACCCCGCAGGCGAAGACGAGGAGGCTCAGCTTCCTCCCCGTGGAAAGCGAATGTCTGTAGCGCAATGGAACGAACTTGTTTTCTCAAACTAAATGAATCTTTAAGCAAACAGTATTCTGTTAATTAGATATTGTTCGTTTTTACGTATGACTCATTTAGTTATGTCCCAACCTCTTTGTATTGCGTAAGTTCTAAAACTCTTCCTGAATTTATGCTTTTTCTATTTGAACCTAATAATAGCAAGTGAAAATTCTATAACCCATTTTATCTTGGTATTCAAGCAGTAGACGTTCATGTTCGTCTAATTGGTCAAACAGGCTTGGATCTAAATTCTCTGATAATGAAAATTCTACTAAGGAATCCTCATCATCTTGGATTTGAAATTGTTCTGCCTCTATTTCTGTAAAATGACCCAGTTCTTTTAGTTTTTCTACCCACTGCTGCTCAGTTAGCATATTGTTAAATTGATAGAAATCTTGAATACGAGTTGCTTCTTCTTCCGTTAAAGTTGCATCAAGTGTCATTTCTATCGCAAGTAATTTCCCCTTATCTTTCAGCACTCTCTTCACTTCTGGAATGACTTTTGTTAGGTCAACAAATGAGAGTACAGATTCACATAGTACGAAATCAAATGATCGTTCATCAAGAGGTAGTTCCTCTGCTGATCCCTCAATTAAGTGAATGGGATGTGAGCATGTAAAAAAGCGCTCACTTGCTTTTTCAATCATTACTGGATGTTTCTCGATTGCTGTTACATGACAACGATAGATTTCACTAATATAAAAGGATGTTTGCCCTGTACCGCAGCCTATCTCGAGAATATGTGTATGTTTATCAATCGTTTCCCTAAGTAAAAGTTCTTTCGTTACAGCTAATCCCCCTGGATGAGCGCCACCAATTCCTAAATAAGCAAGCAGGTCACTATAATGTACATGCCCCATTTCCATCACTCCCCTCTCACTCAGTTTATGAGCAGCTAGACGAATTGCTACAAGAATAGGTAAACAAACAATCATTTCTTGTCACTTGTCCATAACATGTTAGAGAAGTATCAAAAAGGAGATGAAAATATGGGATATTATGACTTATGTTGTCGCTATCAAGGAAGAGTTGTGCGTATTTCGGATAACAGAGGGCGCACACATATTGGAAAAATTAATCGTGTAACACGTAATCATGTTCATATTAGTCCTATTGGTAACCGCGGATTCGGTTATGGTGGCTTCGGTTGGGGCTACGGCTGGGGCGCTGGCTATGGTATTGCTCTTGGTGCGATTACTGGTGTTGCTTTAGCTGCTCTATTCTGGTAAAAATTTTTAATAAAAAGGGGAGTTAAAACAATGAGATTCCCTAATTATCCCGTCTACATCGGAAAGGTAACAGGTGGTACCATTTCCATTTCAAATCTTACTCTAGATCAATCAATTTCTGCTGAAAAAACAACTCTTGGTTCTGGTAGTAACAATACTGGTGCTGGAATTAGTTCATTTACGCTAATTGATATTCAAAACCATCTGAACACGAATTCTGATTAACTGTAGGAAGCTAACCATCATTTGTGGTTAGCTTTCTTATGGCTACATTTTTCATGTAAAGTTTTTCTGATTGACGCCTCTCTCTTCCTTTTTTATACTAAAATAACGTGTTTCTAAAATTGTCATGTAAGGTGTTGAAACGAAATGGACTTTACGATACAGTACATATCCTTTTACCTCATACAGGTTGAGGGCTCAGGAGAAAATGCGGATAAACGATTTAAACATTATCAAACGTTACAAAAAGAGGATTATGAAAACAGCCCATTAAAATCCTTCTTGGAAGGAGAACTTGCAAAAATCGTGAAACGTAAAGTAGAGCGCCATGCAAAGTCAGAGTCAGTTCCTACAAAAATTGGGCGATTTATTGTTGAGCCTGGACACGAATTGGATTCAAATCCGAATTATAATATGTTTGCTCGTGCACTCTCAGCTCAATCTGCAGAAGAATTCCGTGAACACGCTGATCCGTTTGTTCAAATGTATATTGAGACAAGTGCGATACGAGGTGGGGCTTTTCTAATCATTTCAGCGAAATTAGCAAAATACTTTGATGAACCGTTTCTTTTCCTATTAAAATGTGATTTTGAACCAAAGGTTGCGAGTATTGCTGACGAGTCAACACTTATCCAAAATGTTGAAATGGCCATAACAACTAAAAATATGAAGTCAATTCTTTATCCATTTATGCCTGAAGAAGGCCAGTTAGATCCTGCAGAATTAAAAATTCACCAAGCATCACATGCTCGATATTTTGAGGATTTCCTTAAATTTGTGGAATATGAACGTTCCATGCCTGAAATCATGAAATCTCAGGTAATGGAAATGGTTCAAACACATATAACAGAAAACTATGAAGAGGAAAGCGAAGAACGTGCAGAATTTGAACAGGCTGTCGAGCACTGGTCAATCAGCGAAAAGCGAGAGCTTCAAGAGCGATTTTCTGAAGAGGATATTATTCAGGCAACCACCCAAATCACTGAGCACACACCCGAAGCTGAACTAAAATTAAAACTTGATCACGTATCAATAAAGGCATTATTGTCTGATTTTGGTGATTCCATTCATATGGCAAAGGTAAATGGTCGTTATGTTCTCATTATTGAAGGGGATTCTGTGCAATTCGAGAAAGGCTTTTCTCCTCTTGAGTTTTTAAAGCCAAGAGATCTTCATAATGTTGTTGATAAGATTGCTAATAAAATGCCTAAATAAACGAATGAGCCTGTTAAAAGAACAGGCTTATTTGTTTATTTACCTCTTTTGCCATTTCTTTTTTCTAGACGTGGACAATGAGCTATTTAGATGTTATGGGGAGCAGAGAGCTTATTTTAATAGAAAAGGTCTTTTCACTATTTTAAGAGAGATTCTTATGAAATAACATCCACTATATTCCTAAGGACTGTACTTATCTGACTAGAACCGGAACTTTATTTTCCTACTCAATCGTATAAGGTGCTAACAAGGAATGCTGTGAAGCAGTGTGAAAATCTCTCCATACTCGGTTGAAGGCACTATCTTGCTTCATCGCAAACATTCCTAAGAAAGGATATAAGTCGTATGCAATACTTCGAATATCCTGGGTCGTTTGAACACAAATAGTACTTAGATCATCGGCAGTTTCTTCTGTAATCTGCTCAGAAAGATGTAATGACCAAGTAGACTGAACACTATCATAAAATCGCTGTTTCACTTGTTGGAATTTGTCCAGATTCATCTCTAATGCATGTGTCAGCTTTTTCTTTTTGGTGACTCCATCCTCCAAATTTTCCATATACTGTTCTGCTTCCTCAATTAATCTTTTCCCTAAACCAAGGACCACTGCTGTAAACGAGGCTTGCGCAAAAGGTAAGAAAGGAAATGTATATACCGGATCAGGTGTCACATCATTGCGTTCAAAGATTGAGAATGTCCTATATTCAGGTACAAAAGCATTCTTTACTTTTATAGAATGACTTCCCGTCGCTTTTAATCCAAAGGCATTCCAATCTCGAATGATTTGTACTTGATCAGGTGTGAACGTAAATGAACGTATTTCTCCTGAACCTACTTGTTTCTGTTCCCCTATCATGGCATTTGCTGTAAAACTTGTTGCATAGTCAGCACCAGAACAATACGCCCATTCACCCGTTACTCTATAACCTCCTTCGCAACGTTCAGCAATTCCTGTTGGTGCTCCACTACCGGCAATAACAGACTGTAATGGAGAGTACACCTCCTCTAACAACTTCTCATTCATAAATCCAGCAAAGAACCCCCCACCAGCACCGATCGTTATGAGCCAACCAAAACTACCATTTATATATGATGCTTCCTCAAAGATACGTGCACTATCCTCTAGAGAACTCATTCTCCCGTTAACGTTATTTGGAACAAATAACTTAAATAATTTCCTATTGTATATCATGTTCAGCAAATCTAACGGAAAAACTGTGGAATCTTGATCAAGCTCTTCCTCGTACGAGCGTATTATTGTCATTTCTTCTGTTGAAAATTCCTTCATACTTACACCTCAATTTTTATAAAATTCCTACTTGTTGCACTGTAAATAATCTATTATGATTAGTGCAAATACATCTTTCACAATGATAACATGAGGAACATGTACGACCTATCTATTACTTTACCAAAAGGGAGTCCATTATGCTGACAGAGGAAGTACTAAAAAAAATAAAACAGTTAAAAGAGCTTTGTGAAGAAGAGGATCATTTAGAATTAAAGCTGAATTGGGATATGCTTGAGAAAAGGGAGCATCATAAAGATGATTTTCTCTATTATCAGGACCAGCAACTAATTGGTTTTCTTGCCCTCTATGACTTTGGAGAAACATTTGAACTTTGTGGAATGGTTCACCCTTCTTATCGAAGAAAGGGAATCTTCCGTACCCTTTTTATGGATGCAGTAGAATCACTTCAATCTCGTTCCGTGAAAAAATTGCTCCTAAATACACCTGCCACTTCACTATCTGGTAAAGCATTCATCGAAAGCGTTGATGCTTTGTACGATTTTTCTGAGTATCAGATGAAATGGGTAGAAACGACTCTTGATACGTCCAATCAGATTATCTCGTTAAGAGAATCAACATCTGACGAGGACTTCAATATGTTTATTCAGTTGGATGTCATATGCTTTAATGTAAGTGAAAAAGATGCAAAACAATTTTCGGAAACGGTAACATCTGACCCTAATCAACGAAGCTTAATGATTGATTTCCAAGGAAAAACAGTAGGAAAGATTAGCATTCAACGAGCGGATGACCGCAGCTATATTTTTGGTTTTGCCGTTTTACCAGAGTATCAAGGCCGCGGTTTTGGTCGTCAAGCACTTGCTCAAACAGTTGCAATCGAAAAGGAGATTTCGCCAACTATTCTTTTAGAGGTTGCAACCAAAAACGCCAACGCATTAAGATTATACGAGTCTCAGGGATTTCAATCTTATCAAACGCAAGACTACTATTATTACTCACTATAAAGGAAAAAGGCTGCTCTTTGGATTAGAGTCAGCCTTTTGTATTTTATCTACTTAACATATACATGTTTTGTAGAGAATCCCATCTCGTCAATGGTCATAGTACCAAAAGAATAAACAGGAAGTTTTCTCTTATCCGTAGCGGAACCAGGATTAAAAAGTAGAACTCCGTTTACATAGCGTATATAAGGAATATGGGAATGACCAAAAATAATGATATCCACTTCGTCATCCTGGAATGTTTCTAATGCTCGCTTTTCAGTTGTTTTTCCTTTTCCGTCACCATGAACAATTCCAATTTTGTATCCCATACAACTAACAATCCGCTTGGTCGGTAAGAGCTCACGAATCACCTCATCATCTGCGTTTCCGGATACACCGATGACCTCTCCATACTTTTTAAACTCTTCATATACTTCAATTGTTTGCCAATCTCCCGCATGAATAATTTGTTCTGCTGTTGAAAGTTCTTCTTTTAATTGTTCAGGTAATCCTTTACTTCTTTTTGGTAGATGTGTATCGGCTACAACGACAATTTTCATTGAAAACTCCTTCACTGTACTACTTTTGTAATAAATCCTATTAATAAATATGTTATACAGCAATACGTAATAATCGTTTTAGCCTTTGAATCTCCTTCCATTTTCATCATGCTATGCTTCACATCATTCTTTTTAAATAAATGATTTAAATATATTCCAATAAAAGCAATGACAAGGAAAACAAGATTTAACCAAAAGGTATAATCAATTTTAAAAGGAGATTCATCCATAATCTCTCTAGTAGCTTTTGGTAACAGGCCTAATTGTTGAAAACCAACCTGCATGATTAGAGCAGTAACAACAATGGATCCATAAAATATTCCGGCAATATATAGTGCTGTTTTCATTCCGTAATACTTCTTATGGACAGCGATTATTGGTGGGACGATAAGATCCGAATATATGAATGCCATTATTCCAGCAAAAGCAACTCCGCTTGAAGCAAGAATTGTAGCTATAGGGATGTTTCCCATTGAACCAATAAATGTTAGCATCGCTACAAGTGGACCTACTAGGACATTTTCAAGTAATTTAAGTATTCCATCCTGATAATCCACAAGAAAAAATGACTTCCACGTTTCATTTGAAATGAAGGTTGCAACAATGCCAGCTAGTGTAAAGCCAATCACAATTTCTTTCCAGACCATCTTCCAGTTCATCATGAACTGATGTCCAACCTCATACCAACCTTCTCGTGACCTTATTTTCTCTTTCCAATTAACGCTTTCCCCAGTATTTTCTTGCTCACTATGCTCTCTAGCTTCTTTAACTAGTTTTTCAGGGTACGTCCATTTTACAAGAACCCATGTAATAAAAATAAGTACGATTCCCCCAATAAATTCTGCAAGAACATATTGCCACCCAAGGAAAATATATAATAATATACCGAGCTCGATCACTAGATTGGTTGAAGCAAATAAAAATGCTAAGGTAGGAACGAAATGTGCCCCTTTTTGAAATAAACTTCTTCCTGCAGCAAGTGCTGCAAAGGAACATGAAGAACTAATGACACCAAACAATGTTGCTTGGCCAACCGATTTTAAATTGGCTTCTCCCATATATTGAACAAGCTTATCCTTTGGAACGAATGCTTGAATCATAGAACTTATGAAATAGCCTAAAACAAATGCCCAACCTGCTTTCCAAAAGAAACCAAGAGTTGTAAAAGCAGATTCTCCAAGTTTCTCTAACATCCTTTCACTCCTATATCAATTTCTTATACTATTTCCGCTGATATAGGGAGTTAAACATATTTATACAATTCCTAGCTTGGCACGTTCTTTCTCAATTTCTTTAATATCTATTCTAGTAAATAGAGGTTTAAAGGTATTAGACTGTAAAAGAGTTGGTGCTAAAACCTCTTTCCATTGATAGCAGTTATCTAACCCTAGTTGCTCACGTAATGTTTCAACTGTAAAGGGTACGAACGGATGTAAAAGAGAACTTAAATTACCTAGTATATATAGAAATTGACTAAGGATTGTTCGAGCTTGTTCTCGATCCTCATTTATAACATTCCACGGTTTTTGTTCATCAAAGTATTTATTACTCCAGCGAACAAATTCAAAGATAGATTCTAGAGCTCTTTTAACATTTCCCTTCTCTAATTGATTTCCTGCAGCTTCGTATAGACCAGTTACCTTCTCTCTAATTTGTTCATCAATTCCAAAAGGTTCTACTACATTTCCAAATTCTTTATGATAAAATTTTAGAGTTCTCTGTGCTAGATTCCCAAACGCACCAAGGAGCTCTGTATTATAACTATAAATAAACTCTCTCCAAGAAAAATTTGTATCCTTTGTTTCTGGACTATTGATTGTTAAAAAGTAGCGTATCGTATCCGGATGATAGGTTTCCAATAATTCGGGTAACCAAATGGCCCAATTCTGGCTCGTCGAAAACTTCCTCTTTTCAAGAGTTAAATATTCACTAGAAACAATTACATTTGGAGTTGCTGTAATTCCTGAAGCTATTAGAATGGCTGGCCAAATAATGGTGTGAAATGGAATATTATCCTTACCATGAACATAATAGCTTGTTGTTTCTTGCTCCCAATATTCACAGATGTCTCGCTGATGGATTTCACCCCATTTTACCGCTGCAGAATAATAACCACTTACCGCTTCAATCCATACGTAGATCTTCTTATCTGTATACCCTTCTACCGGTACTGCAATACCATTCGGTAAGTCCCTTGTTACAGCTCGATCCCTCAAACCCTCCTCTAAATAACGCTTTGTTAGTAGTACCGCATTCTCTCTCCATCGATGTTTATTTTCTTTAAAGAACTTTTCAATGGGATCTTGTAGCTTTGAAAGAGAGAAATATAAATGCTTTGTTGATTGAATGATAGGACTTTGTTTGCATGTGATACATGTTTTACTTTTTAAATCAATGGCATCTAGTACTGTGGAACAGGAGTCACATTGGTCACCACGAGAATGTGCACCACAAACCGGACATTCCCCTTCAACGTATCGATCAGGTAAAAATTGATCACATGATTCACAAAATACCTGATCCACTTCCTTCTCATAAAGCCAATTATTTTCATAGAGTTTTACAAATAGTGATTGGACCGTTTTATGATGCTCCTCGGTATCCGTACGTGTATAAAGGTTATAAGAAAACCCTAAATTCTGAAAACATTTTTCGAACTCATCATGGTAGCGGTTTGCAATTTCATTCACCTCAACCCCTTCTTGCTTTGCCCGAATAGCTATCGGCGTTCCATTACAATCACTACCAGAAACATATAAAACCTCTTCTCCTTTTGCACGATAATATCGTGCAAGAATATCCCCAGGTAATAATCCCGCTACATGACCTAAATGTAGCGAACCATTTGCATAAGGCCAAGCTCCACCTATAAATATACTCATTCTAATTTCCTCCTTAAATTGTTTATATCAATACTATTTTCATTCAATCAACGAGTTTTGCGTGATACTGAGCACAATAAAAAACCCTCGTCCTTAGATGTGTGTTACGACACATCTAAGGACGAGGGTTTATCTCGTGTTACCACCTTACATTTATAGCTTATTCACATAAGCTACCTCATCAAGTACTCCAGCTACCTTCAGCCTTTTATACTGTGACATTGATAACGGATGTCCAAACCCGTTTCACCCTACACCAAATGGTTCGAATGAAAATGCTCAGAGACCATCTTCAACAACTCAAATCTTTACCTCTTTTCAGCTTCCGAGGCTCTCTGGAAAAAGACTTATGTTTGTTTACTCTTCTCTTCAACGCAAAATGTAATTGATTAGAGATATCATAATACCATTAGTTAAATTTTTCAAGTGTGTTTTTCAAATTGCCCGGATTTTAGGGAATAAGGTTATCTATGTCCTTTAGCTCCATCCGCTTCACCTTTCCGTATAATATTGCCACACCTATGAACCTAACACTAGCTTCAACTAAACTTATTTATGTCCCACTTATCAAGACGTACAAGTTCAATCGGCTTATCAGCAAAGAATAGAATGCCATCTGACTCTTTTTCAGGATAAATACGAGCTGTCATGACTTTTTCTCCATCATTTATAAACACCTCTATTGATGAATGATCAAGGAAAATTCGTAAAAAAAGTCTTTGATTTGTTAGTGAAATATCTGTTTTTCTAACGCTCCTGGACCTTTCCCTAAGACACTTCGATCCAATGTGATCGTCTCTTCACCTTTTTTGATAAAGGGGCTCTGTTTCTTCTTTGTCTCCTTGTCCTGTAACCTCGCTGAAAATACTTCATTAATCATGTAGGGAAGCATAAAGCCAAAGAAAAAGACTCTCTATATAGGAGGTATACCTCTATATATGTTTATTTCTGCTTAGAAGAGGTAGAACAGACTGGAATATGTATCATAAACGACTCAAAATTCGTTTTAAACGACTTAGATCTAATGGTAAACGCCCCAAATCCCATTCTAAACGACTCAAATGAAAATCTATGCTACTTTTCTCTATTTTCTTCTATATACAAGAATCCTGCCATCCTCTTAAAATACTAAAAAACTACCAGCCCAATTGGACTGATAGTTGGTTTGTTTTTATTATGTCGATTACTCTTCTGTTGATTCTTCTTCTGTACCTTCTTCTGTAGTTTCTTCCGTTTGATTCTCTTCCGTACCTGTGTCCTCTTCAGTGTCCTCAGCGCATCCTGTTGCAAATGCCATTACTGATAAAGCTGTTAGTAACATTAGTAACCATTTTTTCATTTTAATAGCCTCCTAATTGGTACAAAATAAACTACATCTCTATAATATCCCATTTTTGTCCAAATAGAAGAGGTTTACTAATATTTTACAACCTATAAACACTAGATTTACATACTGAAAATTAAGAATAATTTCACTTATCTGAACTAACTTTTTTAACTGCCTGTATGAGCTTTTGAATCTGTTCTGTATCACTTTCAGCTAATAACTCAATGATTTTGCTGCCCACTACAACACCATCTGCATATCCTAAGAATTCTCGGACATGTTCTACAGACGAAATTCCAAATCCTGCAAGAACCGGAACCTTGCTGTATGTTTTTAATAACGTAATATGTTCCTTTATAGATTGATGGAAATCATTCCTCGATCCAGTGGTTCCGTTTACTGTAATAGCATATAAAAACCCCTCTGTATGTTCGGCTAAGAGTTTGAGTCTATCTTCTGGACTTGTTAAAGAAGCAAGCTGAATTAGTGCAATGTCTAGTAATTCTAGCTTTTCTTTAATTATGTCATTATGCTCAAAAGGAAGATCTGGGATGATAAGTCCATCAACTCCTACCTTTTGACAATCTTGTAAAAACTCATCGATACCATATCGAAAAATAGGATTCATATAGGTCATAAAAATAATCGGAATATTGACTCTTGCTCTACCTACTTTTAAAACCTCCATAATCCCTCGAAGCGTTACTCCTGAATCTAAAGCTCTCTTTCCTGCCGCTTGAATTGTTGGACCATCGGCCACAGGATCTGAAAAGGGAATACCAAGCTCTACGGCTGTAGCACCAGCTTTTTCTAATTGTTCCAATTGGTCTATTAAATGCTCTAAGCCACCATCACCAGCCATAATATAGGGAACGAATATACCGTCTCCTCCCTGTAAAACTTCGTTGAACGTCTGTTCTAGATACGTTTTTCCCATTAGATTGTACCTCCTAATCTTGCTTTTACAGCCTCAACATCCTTATCCCCACGACCTGATAAACAAATGACGACACTTTCATTTGATTTCATACCTGCCGCTAGCTTTACCGCATATGCTACAGCATGCGATGATTCTAATGCAGGAATAATTCCTTCTGTTCTCGATAAAAGCTGAAGGCCCTGTAATGCTTCTTCATCCGTAATGGAAGTATAATGTACACGCTCAATATCCTTTAAGTAGCTATGCTCTGGTCCTACACCAGGATAATCTAGTCCTGCAGAAATCGAGTGAGCCTCTTGAATTTGTCCATGTTCATCTTGTAATAGATACATTAAAGAACCGTGTAAAATACCAGTCGAACCTTTCGTCAGTGTTGCTGCATGTTGATTTGTCATAATTCCGGCTCCCGCTGCCTCAACACCAAATAATTTTACTTCTGAGTCATTGATAAATGGGTAGAACATCCCCATTGCATTACTACCACCACCGATACATGCAACAATAGCTTCTGGCAGATGACCTTCTTTCTCTAAAAATTGGACCTTTGTTTCATTTCCAATAACACTCTGAAAATCTCGAACCATTTTTGGAAAAGGATGTGGTCCTAATACCGATCCCATGATGTAGTGGGTATCTTCTACATGTGTAACCCAATAACGTAATGCTTCATTAACAGCATCCTTCAATGTTGCACTCCCTTGTGTAACACTAACCACCTTTGCACCAAGAAGCTCCATCCGAAATACATTTAATTTCTGGCGTTTGATATCTTCTTCACCCATGAAAACGACACATTCTAAATCTAATAGTGCACAAACTGTCGCTGTTGCAACCCCATGCTGCCCAGCACCCGTTTCGGCGACTATTTTCTTTTTACCCATTCTCACAGCAAGCAATGCTTGACCGATCGTATTGTTGATTTTATGTGCACCTGTATGGTTTAAATCTTCACGCTTCAAATAAATTTTTGCTCCGCCAATTTTTCCGGTAAGATTACTAGCTAAATATAGTGGGTTTTCTCGACCAACATAATCCTTAAGATAGTATTGTAGCTCCTGCTGAAATTCAGGATCCTCCCTTGCTTCATCATATGCTTGTTCAAGCTCCTTTACCGCTTGCATCAAAGTTTCTGGAACAAATCGTCCACCGTATTTCCCAAACAATCCTCTTACATCTGGTTGTGAATAACTCATTTCATCTCCTCCATATCTCTAGTTCTTTTCGCAATTTTTATAAACTCTTTTATCTTATCAATATCCTTCTTGCCAGCTGTTTCAACACCACTCGAAACATCTACCATATAAGGATTCACTTCCTTAATGGCTCTCTCTACATTAGTGGAATCTAACCCACCAGCGAGAATAAGTTTATTTCGATTGATTTTTGATTTAGTAAGCAAATCCCATTCAAACGAGGTGCCATTTCCACCAGCAAATGGACCGTGACCACTATCTAGCAGAAATAAATTTGAATGATAGGATGCTATATGTTCTAAGTCCCGCTCTTCCGTAATCCGAAAAGCTTTTATATAAGGAAAAGAAAGGGATGAAGCAAACTCGAAAGACTCGTCTCCATGAAGCTGAAGAAAGTGAAGCCCTACTTCTTCTGCAGTTGATTCTAATTCTTCCTTTGTCGCATTAACAAAAACACCGATTCTTAGTATATTTGCTGGAAGTTGATCCGAGATTCTCTTTGCTTGTTCTACCGATATTTGCCTCTTACTCTTTGCAAAAACAAAACCAATTGCATCTGCTCCGGCAGCAACTGCAGCTTTTGCATGCTCAATCTCTTGGATTCCACATATTTTCACTTTAGTCATTGACACTTCCCACCTTTATCGTTTGAAAGCCATCTATTGTTCCCTTTACGTCCTGACTTCTCATAAGAGTTTCTCCCACTAATATTCCAGTAACTCCAGCCTGTGCAACTCTCTCACAATCAGCTTCTGTACGAATTCCACTTTCACTAATTAGTGCTGCACGAGGGTGGCAGAGCTTCGATAAAGTTTCGGTATGAGATAGATTAACCTCGAATGTTTTTAGATTTCGATTGTTAATCCCGATTATTTTAGCCTCTATATGATTGGCAATCTTCATTTCCTCTTCATCATGCACCTCTACTAGTACTTCAAGGCCTTTCGATGTTGCGTAAGTATATAATTCTTGTAATCTTTCTTGTGAGAGTGCTGCAACAATTAATAAAATGATATTTGCTCCTGCATCTAATGCTCGGTCAATTTGTATTTCATCAACGATAAAGTCTTTGCATAAGATTGGTATACTCACAACCTTTCTAACCGCTGCCAAGTCTGAAATCGATCCTTTAAAATAGGACTCATCTGTTAGAACAGAGATAGCAGATACTCCGCTACTTTCATATAACTTTGCTTGTTTTAAAGGGTCCACTTCAATATTGATATCTCCTTTTGATGGAGACGCTCGCTTGATCTCGGAAATTACTTGAAGGGTTGTAGCATTTTTCAATGAATCATAGAGTGTCATGGCTATATCTTGATTTTGATTCAATTTATCAAATCCATTTTCTTTTAATGCTTTCACTTCTTCATATTTTTTATTTAAGATTTCAGTTAGGATTGTAGACATTTGAAACCACCCTTTTCCGATTATTCTGACTATACTTGATAAGGTTTTGGAGTTTTTCATATGCTGCACCTGATTCTATTGAATGCCTCGCGAGTTCAACTCCTTCTTTTACAGTTGCTGCCTTTCCACTTGCGTACAAGGCAATTGCTGCATTCAATAAGGTTGTATCCAAATATGGACTAGTGTTTCCTTTCAGCACATCAACTAGAATTCGAGCGTTCTCTATTGCATCTCCTCCTTTAATCTTTTCAAGAGGATAATAAGACAAACCTATATCTTCCGGAGATATCGTAAACGTTGAGATTTCACCTTCTTCTACTAGTACAAGATGATTTTCACCTGCCAGAGAAGCTTCGTCCATATACCCTGCCCCATTAAGCACTATTGCACGCTTTCGCCCAAGCTGTTTTAACACAAGTGCCATTGTCTCAATCATATCTCTTCGATAGACACCTAGTAGTTGAGTGTCTAATGTAACTGGATTTGTTAACGGCCCGATTAAATTAAATATTGTTGGAATCTTCAATTGCTTACGAACCTGCATTACTTTCTTTAATTGACTATGAACATGTGGTGCAAATAAAAAGGCTATTCCATTTGTATCAAGAAGTTCTTCAACTTCATCTCCATTAAAATCTAATG
The DNA here is from genome assembly GCA_003667865.1 of Rossellomorea marisflavi. Taxonomy (GTDB): domain Bacteria; phylum Bacillota; class Bacilli; order Bacillales; family Bacillaceae_B; genus Rossellomorea; species Rossellomorea marisflavi_C. The sequence goes on from CP033051.1 coordinate 3,906,628, forward strand.
CGACTCCAAGTTCTTCTAAAACATCTGCACTCCCTGTCTTACTGGACACACTTCGATTCCCATGTTTCGCAACTTTTACACCAGCACCTGCAAGAACAAATGATGTTGTTGTACTAATATTAAAACTTTGGGATCCGTCTCCACCTGTACCACAGTTATCCATAATCCCAGACAAATGGGTTGAAATCGGCATAGCCTTTTCCCGTAAAGCTTCTACAAGTCCTGTAATCTCATCTACCGTTTCACCTTTTAGCTTTAAAGCAGTAAGAAAAGCTGCTACTTCACTTTCTGTTGTTATTTCCTTAAACAGTTGATTCACAGCATCTTTCATTTCTAATCGACTTAATGACACTCCATCACATAGTTTTAGTAGAAAATTTTTCACGTTCATTCTCCCTTCTTACTAGTTCTAAAAAGTTTTCTAATAGCTTTTTACCAGCTCGCGTTCCGATTGATTCTGGATGAAATTGCATACCGTATAGTGGATAATCATGATGCTGAATGGCCATAATCTCTCCATCATCCATTGAAACAGCAGCTGTTCTTAACTCAGGTGGCATTGAACCTTTCTCAATAACAAGTGAATGATACCTCATCACTTCAAGTGGTTGAGATACATACTGAAATACTCCCAACCCGTTATGCTGAATTTGTGATGTTTTTCCATGTCGTACTTCTTTACTGCGAACAATTTTCGCACCAAATGCAGCTCCTATTGCTTGGTGTCCTAGACATACACCTAGGATTGGGACTGTTTTATAAAAGCTCTGAACAACCTCTGTGCAAATACCTGCTTGTTCGGGTTCTCCTGGACCAGGGGATAATAGGATTGCGCTCGGTTGAAGCTCTTGTATTTCTTCTATTGTGATTTGATCGTTTCGCTTAACAATCACCTCTTCACCTAACTCACTCACATATTGATATAAGTTATACGTAAAAGAATCATAATTATCAATGAGTAATATCATAGCTTAGGTACCTCCAATAAGGCTTTTGCCTTGTTCATTGTTTCTTCATACTCGTTTTCTGGAACTGAGTCATACACGATTCCAGCACCAGCTTGAACAAATGCTTGCCCGTTTTTTATAACCATCGTTCGAATGGCTAAAGCAAAATCAAAATCTCCATTTATGTTGATATAACCTACAGCACCCGAATAGACACCACGCTTTGTTTTTTCCAGTGTATTAATGATTTGCATTGCTCTTATTTTAGGAGCACCTGTCACAGTTCCAGCAGGTAAACAGCTTGCTAAAGCTTCGAATGGGTTAATGGATGGATGTAGCGTCCCTTTTACTTCTGAGACGAGATGCATCACATATTTATAGCGTTCAATGACCATGTACTTGGTTAATTCAATACTTCCTATTTCACACACTCTTCCAAGATCATTTCGCCCAAGATCCACAAGCATCCGATGCTCGGCAACTTCTTTTTCATCGTTTCGTAGTTCTTGTTCTAATTGTTGATCTTCTCCTTCATTACGACCTCGTTTTCTTGTGCCCGCAATTGGGTTTGTCGTCACAGTTTTTCCATCTACTTTTATTAAACTTTCAGGAGACGCACCTAAGACGACATATTCGTCAAAGTCGACATAGAACATATAAGGTGAGGGATTCGATTTCCGAAGCTTTCGATAGAATATAAATGGGTCTCCCTCAAAAGTCGCCTTCAGCCTATGTGATAGCACGACTTGAAAAATGTCACCAGATAAAATATGCTCCTTCGCAACCTCAACCATATTGATAAATTCTTCTTTTTCAGTATTTGATATAAACTCTAATGATTGTTGGTCATTGGCTGACGTTGGAGGAGTAGCATGTAAAAGTTCATTCTCAATTTTCATAAGAATTTCTTCTAAATCTAGTGATTCTTCTGGTTTTGAATAATTCATCGCAACAATCGTTACTTTTTGATCTAAGTGGTCAAATATGATTGTTTGCTCATAATACATCAGGTGAATGTCTGGCATTTCAATTTCATCCTGAGGTACTGTTCCAATGGATTCATAATGTCGAATAAAATCGTATCCAATGTATCCAACTGCCCCACCGAAAAATGGGAAAGGAAGATCCTTCTGAAAGGATTCCGGAAACAGTTTCTTCATAATAGTGATTGGGTTTTCCTCGTAGGTCTTTGTTTCATTTGTTTCAACCGTCAAAACCTCAACTGAATTTCCGTTTGCCTTTAGTTCCAAAAATGGATTTGCACCAATGAATGAATATCGCCCAGATTGTTCATGTTTAAGTGAACTTTCTAGTAAAAACTTTTTCTTACCCTTTAAAGCATGAAACAGCGTAATCGGAGTAAATGTATCCCCATTCAACTCCCTAATTTGGTACTGAATGATTGATTTAGCTGCTTGTGTCATAACTGTCACCCTCCTATTTCGTAAAAATAAAAAAGTCCCCCACAGAAAACATCATGTTTTCCATGGAGGACGAATTGGATCGCGGTACCACCTCACATTGGAGTCCTTTAAGAACTCCCACTCTCATCAAGTACAGGACATAATCATTCCGATACTCTATCCTATGATAACGGAGGAAGCCGGACTCTCCTACTATCGTTCAGAGAATCTCTCGTAAGTCCATTCAACAGTATGTATCATGCTAGTTCTCAGCATCCTAGCTCTCTGTAATGAATCCATAAGGTTTACTACTCTTACTCATTGATTTAGATTTATTCAATTTTTATAACTAAGCCCACTATTGTAAGTAAATAAAAAAGGGCATCTCTTCCAAAAAAAGGACGAGATACCCGTGGTGCCACCTTTGTTAAACAGCTAATGCTAGCCGTTTCACTTTACAGTATCAAAGCTATACTTTAATACCTGTCTCTTATATCGATGAGACCTTCGCCAAAGCCTACTCCACGTAACGGTTTCGGTTTGGAGGCTCGGAAGTCCATTCCCTTACAATCCCACACTAGTTCTCACCATCCACTAGCTCTCTGAAGTGTTCAATGAAAGGTACTACTCTTCGTCAATGCCGTTCCGCTCTTTAGTTAACTACAATATTAATGCACTGCAGATTCATTGTCAATTCCTTTTTTGTAAAAAATTATATTTTCAGAAAGATTTGAAGTTAATCATAATTGAATCAGCAATCGGCTTATATCCTATGTTCATATATATTTTATTTGAAGTTGGATTATCTAGATCTGTATAAAGTGTACAAAACGAATATTCCTGAAGCAGTAATGTACTTAGACCAGCAACCACTGAAGAAGCTAATCCTTTTTTACGGTGCTCTCTTGGTGTATACACCATGTTTACCGTAATGCCGTTCTCAGTAGCACGAGCCCTTCTTGCCATAGAAACGGGAATGCCTTCTTGAATCCAAAAATATACCGACTGCTCCTCTAGCATGAACTGCGCTTTTTCTAGCGCCTGTTCTTTGGTTATCGGTCTTTCTGGTGTGTCTTCAATAAATCCCATAATCCATGCAGCGACAAGCTCCTTTTCTTCTACCGTTGCTTTTTCCAAATGGCCGTCAGCATAAGAAATCGTATTTACTTTATCAAGCTTGTAAATTCTTTGTCTCATATTCGTCGTATACTCACCGGACGTCCATAAATCAGCAAACTTGATAACACTTTCTTTCTCACCAATAAATCCTGGTATTGATAGTGATTCATCCATCACAATCTGTTTTAACTGTTGCGTAACCTCTTTAATTAGATCATCATCATTCTCTAGCTCGATAATCATATGGTGAGGTGGAGTCATAAGAAAAATACCTCTTATTTCTTTCTCATTCTTAACTATAATTTTCACAGCATCCTGATATCTACTAGTACCGTCTCTAATTTGATTTAGAAGTCCTAATAATAAGTTATTCTCAGCTTCTTTTTTCATTAGGATTGGAAGCACTGTTTGATAAAATTCCATTGTGTCTTCGATTTTTTTTACGCTTATTGTCATCTCTCATCACCCAATAAAAAGATTCGAGATTCTGTTTAAAGATTCCTTTTTTTATTTACAAATATTATTCTAGTAGCCTAAGCTTCTTCCGGTAATGGAATGAAACACATGGTAGCCACTAACTGAAACACCAATAGTACCAGCTCCTGGGAAAACAGAATCTCCGCAAAGCCAGAAATTTTTTAAAGGGGTTCGATGTGAGAGGCTTTTAAATAACGAATTGTCCAATGATTGTGGAAATCCCCCAACAACACCATTTGGACGATTAGTAAAACGCTCCCACGCTTTAGGTGCACCTGGATATACGTCTACGATTGATTGTTGAAAACCAGGTATTATGTTCTCTATACTACGAAGCATCTTTGATTGTAGCTCTACTTTATATTCGTCATATTTCTCCTTGGTATCCCACTTGGACAATAAGGTATGGGTGGACGCTGTCATCGTTCTATATCCTTCAGGCGCTCGTAACCGATCATTTCCGTGTGAAAGAGAAAGAAAAATATGGTCACCCTCGGTCATATTCCCCTCACTACTTGTACATACTTGTTGAAATAACGCCATGCTTTCAGGTAGTTTGCTTTCATCAAGTAACATATATAATGTCATTGTACCCCAAACGTCTTTCTCATTTTTCCCTTTAAAGCTTCTTTTCAAAATACTCCAATCGCTTTCAGACAATAGCTGTGATAGCTGTTGAATGGGTGCATTACATACTATATGTTCTGCCGTATATTCATTGCCTCGATGGTCAACAACCTGCCAAAGATTCTTTTCTTTTCTAATGCTGGATACTTTTCTTCCTAAGATCGTTCTCGCTCCTTTACTCTCTGCAGATTCTTTTAAGAGTTCAGCAAATTTGTATAAGCCACCATTTACGTAAAAAGCTCCCTCATGGTAAATATCTAGTGCGAGGCAGCCAAGTAAAGATGAACACTCATCTGTCATGACCTGCATGCTATCAATCAATTGACCATCTAAAAAGTGTTTTATGGGTGAATTTTCTAATGAATGTTTCTTTAATAGGTCAATCATCGTTCGATTAAAATAAGGCATTAACTGAACAGATGATGGCTGAAGGCTCTTCACTAATCTTAACCACTCTTTTGTTGTTTTCGGTGGTAACACAGGTAAAGAAGTCATAAGCTTACGAATTTCTGCTGCTATATGATATACCTCACGATAAAAGAACTCAATCTGTGTTGCCTGCTCTTGGAATGTTTTCTTTATTTCATGAACATGTCTCTTCCTGTCCCGATATAATGTAATATGATGAGTAGGAAAATGAATTTCCATAACTTCATTCAATAAAAGGCTTTCACATTTCTTTCCTAGAGTGTTAAATATCCTTTGATGTATGCCTCCTTCTTCCAACCCCATTCCTAATGTAGCTCCGACTGGAAATAATGCCTTCCCCCTTTGAAACTTCCCTGCACATCCTCCCCATTCGCGTGATGCCTCTAAGATGGTCACATTATACCCTTCATGAGATAGTAGTGCTCCAGCTGTAAGACCGCCAATTCCTCCACCAACAACAACTACTTGAACTTTCATTTCATCACCTATTTTTTCTTTCACTCTACTTTCATAAGGAATAAAAATCAAAAAAGGATAGGTTTTTAAACCTATCCTTTAGTATGAAAACACTATGTTCTCGGCTTTGTTTTCTCTACAGCTTGATTTTTGTCTGCCGAAAGCTCTTTTGAAAATTCACTATTTGTTAGAGATTTAGCACTTTGCAAACCAGATTTCGTTTTTCTATTTCGTTTTGTCACGTGACCTCACTCCTTTCAACGATTATTTTCTTCACAGCTACCAAAAATATTCTTTGAAAATCGTTCTTGCCCAAACCCTATTCATATTGTATACTCTCGAGAAATGAGGAGGAGAACATCATGTTAATCCGTCAATTAGAAGAAAAAGATGTAGAGTCTTATTGGAATTTACGCTTAGAGGCATTACAACAGGATGAAACTGCATTTGCTCAATCTTATGGGGAAGCAAGTACTCTAAAAGATCCAATACAAAGTGTTAAAAAAATTTTCAAACTGAAAATGCTTTTACATTTGGTGCATGGGAAGAAGGTAAACTTGTTGGAAATGTTACTCTAGTACAAAGAAGACATCGTAAGCTTTCGCATAAAGGTGATCTTTTTGCCATGTATGTCACCACTTCTTCACGTGGAAAAGGTATTGGAAATCAATTGCTGAATGTAGCTCTTGAAAATGCAAAACATTTCGGATTAGAAGGAGTAAACTTGTCCGTTGTTACAACAAATACAAGTGCAGTGACCCTTTATGAGAGAGTGGGATTTACCATTTACGGTACAGAAAAAAGGGCATTAAAAATTGAGAATACTTATTATGATGAGTATTTGATGGAGCTAACTTTTACATAATAAGGTATCAAGGTTCTAATAATGTTATGCAACAAAACAATAGGTGATTTTTTCAAAAAAAGAAAGGATACATGAGTGTGCGCATGTATCCTTTCTTTTCTTTTAGGGCAAAAGGGTTTTTATATGACCAAATCATTCACTATATAGAATAGAGGGGGAATCTCTTATATCTTATAGGTCAACTTTTAGTTGAGAATGATTTTCAATATCATCATAATATGTTCTTATCATTCTGTCAACTCATTTATTAATATTTTTTCACATGTAAATAAATGATTAAGTAGGATTTTACCAGTGGAACATGTGCATTATTATTACTTCTTTTTTACTTCATAGCAGAATTGTTTTTCTACTTGTTGATTTCTAAAATGAAAAATTTAATTAGAATACTACAAGTCAATCTACCGTTCATGGTCTTTTAATATTCCCCCACTTGAATTGATATACATTGTTATACAAGTCAAAAGGTATAAGGCATTAAAATATTTTTCATAAAATAGTGAATTTTCATTTCTATTATGCTAGGATATAATTATCAATATATTGTAGTTGATTTTGATTACTACACCATATATTGAAGCAGTAATACACTACAGGTTTTCTTTGTACTGATAAATAGGTAGATATGAAGCGTCTACTTACTCTATCAGTGTTTTTTTATGCGGATTTTTATAAGGGGTATGTATGAATCATTACTGAAGAAGCTTCATGAAAGCATTGGTAAAAATGGATTTATCTAATTAATTTGAAGCACAACGTTCCTTTATGATCGTAAAGAAATCAAATTAAATTAAAAGGGTATCTCAATTGGCCACAATGCCAAATGTGATACCCTTCTTTTAACTTGCCTTTTTCTTTGAAAGCGAATAATAGACTTTTTCCACACCAGTCATTCCTTTTGATAATACATAACTAATTAAGAAGATTAAGACTGCAGCAATTTCTAGACCTACATAATATTGTATACCTGTACCGAACCACGAAAGAGCAGTGTCTCCCTTAGGTGCTCCCATTAAAAAGAAATAATTTGCGCCTGTCCATTTGTTTATCAGGAAGATTGGTACAATCATAATATTGAGAAGAAGCAGTCCATATAAAATAGATTGCACTTTCAATTGATACCCTCTATTTATTAATAAATATACTGCCATCAAAGGAATAGCCATATGGTGGATAAAAAATTTAAAGTAACGATAGTGGGGAAACTCAAATAGTAAATCAGGTGTTAATAGTGCTAGGATTGGCGGAATTAAACCTATATAAAAATAAAAATAAAAGATCCAATTATTACGTTTCCAATATAAATATATCCCAAAGAACGTACTAAATGAGCATAATTGCAGTGGTAGGTAGTTTTGTACATTCCACACTCCAGCTGAAATTGACCAAACCTGATAGGAAATCTCTGAAGCTATTAATGTAGTAAGTAAGAGATACCCGACCACTTTTCCAGTCTTTTCATCCTTTATTTGTTGCCTAAAGACGAGCATTAATAATAGTAAGATAAAAAACACAATTAAAACACTAATGTGTGATAATGAGAATAATTCAAATGTTTGCATCGTATCAGGTGAAAACATATGGAGTCTCCTTTATATGTTTTTAATCGTATATATACTTATACAACATTCAATGTTCGACATCCTTCCTATTTACAAAAGCTTTACTAATAAATCCGTTACATATCAGTTAAAATAAAATTGCTTTCTATAATAATAATTAATTTCAGAAATTTCTGTATCATTACATTTGTAAGATTACTGTAATAATTTGATGTAAAAATACGGAAATTATGCTAAAATTCTAATTTGATAGTAAAATAGAAAAATTCAAACATAGGTGGAGGACTATTATGAAGAGAAAACTAAAAGCATTCGGACTACCAATTATCGTCAGTATTCTATGTCTTACTGCACTTTTCCTACATCAATTACTAGAACAAAAAAAGTTGCCACAGGATGATTGGAGTCGATCTCTGCCATTATCTTTTTCATCAGAGGAAAAACCTTTGACCTTCTATGATGGAAGTGATCTATTCATTACGGATGTTAATGCTGTTCATCACTATAAAGTTCAAGAGGATTTACACCTTTCTAATGAAGGAAAAATTGCTACAAAGGTTACAAGAGGATTCCCTTTCTGGTCAAATGGTGAGCAATTTATTATGAAGAAAGACGAATCTCTCATGTTAGTAAACGGCTCTAATGAACAAGAAATTGATACAGGAATTACAGGATTATCTACTTCTCCTGATAAAGTATTCTATTGGAAGAATAATGAACTCTATCAATATGATATTTCCCAACAAACGACATCACTATTACATACATTTGATAACGAAGTTCTAGATGGCTATTTAAAAGAAGACACTGCTATATTTAAAGTTCGGTTAGATGATAGTCGTGCACAGCTTTTCTACATGAATGGCGAAGAACAATTCCAAAACTCACCAATCATCACGATTCCTGAAGTTACAACTAACTATATTGAAGGGTTGTCCTACACAAATCAAGATGGTGCGATTAATATAGTTTATAACGAAGTATTACGAGCACAGGGTGCCCTATCTTATTATGTTAAGGGTTTAACAGTAGCAGAAAATGAGATTGGTAATTCAGTAAAAGAAAAGAAGTTAAAATTTGTTAATACTGACTTAGACCAGGAGCTTATGGCACCACGATCTGCTCAAATCATTACAAATAATGGAGAATCTAAGGTTATGTTCGCAGCAGAAGGTCAAAGAGTTGGTGATAATGGAACGATTAGTCTGTATGTAGCGGCATTTGATGCTAATACTGAGATGCTACAAGCGAAACCGATTAGCACAACAAAACATTTCACTTATTCACCTATTCCAGTAACTGGAGAAGAAGTAGTATGGTTTGACTATAATGGTGATGTGTATGAATTGTTCGGTGCATCTCAAAGTGAATCAGTGATTTCTAAAAGTAAAGAATTAACAAGCAGATCTATTAAAGAGGGCCTTAACAATGCCGTCCTCATGCTATTTAGTAGTATGGTCACTCTCTTTACATCCTTTTATTGGGTGTTACCATCATTACTTATCCTAATATTACTTTACATGACAAAACCGAATATTTTTGAGCGTGAGGAAATTAACTGGGTAGAATATTCAAGTATTGTGATTTTCTTAGCAATGCCGTTAACATTTATTTCACGTGCTTTTAATGACTATTTTTACTCGGTTGCTCCTAGCTATTTTACGTTTTCAGGTAGTGGTTGGATTTTATTAGCACTATTTTCGGTTATTTCAGCAGTCATTTGGAAGTTTGGTAGAGACCCTGAATGGGGAACATTTGGTGGAGCATTCTACTTTATGGGCATCTATATCTTACTTTTCATTACTTCAATTGGACCGTACATCTTTAATCTATTTTAGGCAAAAAGGAGCAGCTGTTTTTTTCACAGCTGCTCCTTTTTTATTTTGGATTAGGGCTACTATTTTGGACCAAATTTCGTTATGAGATTTTTAGCTGTTTTATAAGGTTCTACAGATTGAGATAATGCTGAGATAACAGCAAATCCGTCAAAACCCATTTGCTTCGTTTCTTCGAGAACCCCTTCATGAATCCCACCAATGGCAATTTTAGGAATCGTAATCTCTCTTTTTATCTTCTCCCATTCTAAGGGAACTAAAGCTTCAGTATCAAGCTTTGTCTTCGTTTGAAATACTGAGCCTACTCCAATGTAGTCTGCCCCTATTCGTTCAGCAGCTCTAGCCTCTTCCAGTGTTCGAGCAGAAACTCCCACATACATATGTGGGGGTACTAACCTCATAACCGCTTCTAACGGAATATCATGTTGACCTATGTGTACTCCCTCTGCTTCTACTGCCAGTGCAACATCAATACGATCATTGATGATTAACGGAATTTTGTAGGGCTCTAAAAGTTGTTTTAAAGCATATGCCTTTTCATAGAATTCCTTGCCATCACTTTCCTTTTCCCTTAACTGTACAATACCTGTTCCACCTTTGATACATTGCTCCGTTATCTCTAATAATCTATCCACAGTCAATCGATGGTCTGTAACAAAGTAAAGCGGCAGATACTCCTTAAATAACTTTTTCAAATCGAACACATTCCTTCCAGTAATGTTCATTCATTTGTGAAATTTCATCCATTACTTTTTGACGGAATGTACCTAGACCTTTATTTGGTCCAGCATATTCTTCAGCGCGCTCTCCAGCAATTCCCATCACCGACATCCCTACACAAGCTGCCTCAAAGAATGAGTGGGACACACTTGAAAAACTTGCTATTAGTGATGTTGACATGCATCCCGTCCCAGTAACTTTTTGAAGTAAGGGGGTTCCATTATGTATAGCAATGGTTTGAGTTCCATCGGACACATAATCAATTTCTCCTGATACAACCACAATGCTGTTCAGTGTTTTTGCAGCCTTTACAGCAAGTTCCGAAGAAGAGTAAGGAACGGTTCCGGAATCCACTCCCTTCGTCTGGGTGAATTCACCGATAAGAGTAGCAATCTCACTTGCATTTCCTCGAATAATGGTCATTTTAAGGTGTGAGAGAAGTCCTTTTGCCTTTTGCTTTCTAAATGGGGTTGCCCCAACACCAACAGGATCTAAAATAATTGGAATGTCCATTTCATTCGCTTTTCTTCCTGCACGAATCATTGCAGTATATGCAGATTCTGATAATGTTCCCATATTGAGGACTAAAGCTTGTGATTGCTTTACCATATCCCCTACCTCTTCTGGCGCGTCTGCCATTACGGGTGAACCTCCAATAGCTAGAACAACATTTGCACAATCGTTTATGGTTACCTTGTTCGTAATATGATGGATAAGTGGTTTTTTTAATCGTAAATCATTAAATAGTGATGTCTTGTTAGAATCCAAATCACTACACCTCTATATTTGCTTTCTGATATAGATGATAAAAATGATGGGTTGGTCCATGTCCGTTTCCTAAAGCGAGACTATGACGTATCGCTTCAGTTATATAGATTTTTGAGTCGGCTACTGCTTCCTGAAGGGAGTGCCCTCTTGCCATATTAGCTGCAATAGAGGAAGACAATGTACACCCTGTACCATGAGTATTTTTTGTATGAATTCTTTCGGAAAAGAACCACTTTATTTGCTTACCGTCATATAGAACATCCGCTGCATCTCCGTTAAGGTGTCCTCCTTTGAGAAGAACAGCTTGAGAGCCAAGTTTAGCCAAATCTAAAACAGCTTGCTCCATCGCATCTTGTGACTCTATTTCATATCCAAGTAACGTTTCAGCTTCTGGAATATTTGGAGTGATAAGAGTTGCTAAAGGAATAAGTTTTTCCTTTAACATAGTAATTGCTTCATTCTCTAGTAGAGAATGACCACCTTTTGAGACCATAACAGGGTCTAGAATTACTGGCTGCAGTTGCTTCTCCTTAATTGCAGTTGCAACAACTTCAATTATAATCGGGTTTGAAAGCATACCAATTTTGACAGCATGAATTGGTAAATCATCATAGATGGCTTCAATTTGTGATTTTATGATATCAGGGTCAATTGATTGTACTGCTCGAACCTCTTGGGTATTTTGAGCAGTTACGGCTGTAATAACGGTCATTCCAAAAACACCATGTGCTGAAAATGCCTTTAAGTCTGCTTGTATACCTGCTCCACCACCAGAATCAGAGCCCGCGATTGTTAATGCTGTTCTCATCTAGTAAACCTCCTAAGCGATTTGTTTTTACTAAAGCTTTTAACAAAATATATCCAAGCAATGCACCTGCTAAAGAACTGACTAGAAAACTTGGTACAAAGCCAAACAACGCTGCTTCGCTACCTAAAAATAATACTGCAATAGGGTACGATACGATTGCACCTATAATTCCTGTACCAACCAACTCCCCAGAGAACGCCCAAATCATTTTTTTAGTCTTTAAAAATAGAATACTTGCAAGAAATGCACCAATGATACTACCTGGGAAAGCAAATATAGATCCGGTTCCCATCATATTCCGAATAATAGAAGTAAGAAGTGCTTGTAGGACAGCATATGCAGGTCCTAATAGTACAGCTGATACAACATTAAGAAAATGCTGAACAGGAAAGATCTTCGCAAAGCCTACTGGAATAAATACAAGATGACTTGTAATCGTTCCCATTGCTACAAACATTGCGGTGAGCGTTAATTTTTTTGTCCTTTTCAAAATGAAAATCCCCCTTAGATGTAAATCTACACTAAGGGGGAGAAAACACCTCTAAACGTCTAGGGTTTGAAAACATAAAAAACGCAAACCCCAGCTTTTGGAATTTGCGTAAAATGAATGTATATTTAACGCCACTTCCCTACGCTGGCATAATCCAGATCAGGTTATAAGGGTTAAAAAGACTTTATTGGGTCTTTCTCTCAGCCGGCCTTTCCGGCACCCCTAGTGCAGATTTTAATTTAGTTAACGATTTTACACTATCATAAATAGTATTATTTGAAAAGGAAATATTTTTGCATGTTCTCTAATAAATGACTAGAGAGCCTTCTTTGTTTTCGTTGTTTTCTTCTTTGTAGTTGTTTTAGCAACTGTTTTTGCTGATGATGGTGCAGTTGGTTTTGTTGCAGAAGCTGCCGGTTTTGATTGATCGATGGATGCCTGTAATGCTGCCATAAGGTCTGTAACATTTTCTCTAGGAGCTTTTTCTTTTGCTGTAACGACGTTTTCTCCTGTTTCCTTTGAGTGTATAAGATCAAGAAGCTTTTGGCGATACTCATCTTCATACTTACTAGGATCAAATGTTGTTGTCAGTTGATCAATTAATAAAATCGCTGTTTCTATTTCTTTAGGTGCTACTTCATCTTCTGCTGGGACATTCGGTACATCTTTCGCACTTCGAACTTCATCGGGAAAATGTATCGTTTCCATAACAAGAGTATTTTCGTATACGCGTACTACAGCTAACTGTTCCTTTGAACGCATAATGATTTTTGCGATCCCTACTTTACCTGACTCTGTTAATGCTTTTCTTAATAAGCTATATGCTTTTTTCCCACCATCGTTAGGTGAAACAAAATAACTTCGATTATAAAACACTGGATCAATATCATCCATTTTAATAAAATCGATAATTTCCACTGCTTTTTCTTCGTTTACTTCCTTTAATTGTTCAAGCTCTGCATCATCTATTACAACAAATTTTCCTTTTGTAACCTCATACCCTTTTACTAATCCATCTTGATCTACTTCCTGCTCACACACTGGACATATTTTTTCATATTTGATAGGAGTATGACATTCTTTATGAAGCGTACGCAGTTTAATGTCTTTATCTTCTGTTGCCGCATGAAGCTTAATTGGAATATTAACAAGACCAAAGCTTATTGATCCTTTCCATATTGTATGCATAAAACACTCTCCTTCTAGAGCCTTCTTATTTATAGCCTTCATTTCTAGAAGGAGTTTCATGCTCATAAACTTTTGGAAATAATCATCCCTGTTTCCGGCAAAAATAAATACACAACACTTTTAACGTTTAGGATGATATTTATGAAACCAATGCTCCCAACACTTATGTTTGAAACTCCAACAAAAACTCATTGGCATTACGAAGTAAAATATGATGGATTTCGTGCTATTTTAATGATTCATAAAGATCAATCAATTCAATTACAAAGCCGTAATGAAAAAGAACTTCTCCCGCAATTTCCTGAGATTAAAGCAGCGATTGAAGGCATCCTTAAAAACGAAAGTATCCCTTTACCACTAATATTGGATGGAGAGTTATGTTTATTATCTTCTCCTTATCGTAGTGCATTTCATCAGCTTCAAATTCGAGGTAGAATGAAAACACAAACGAAAATTAATCATGCAGCACAAGCAAGACCTTGTGCATTTTTAGCATTTGATCTTCTTCAACTAGGGAAAAAAAAGACCTCAAGTCTACCCTATAATGAAAGAAAAAAACTGCTAAAAGAATTTTTTCGCTCCATACAGCTTCCCCTATTCCCAGACCCATATCATCCAAAAAGAATCCAAATGATTCCTGACTATCATAAAAGTGAGGAAGTTTGGAAAGGTGTTCAAGCAGAGGAAGGCGAAGGAATTATAATAAAGCAAGAAGCTAGTATTTGGGAAGAAGGAAAGCGAACGATAACATGGGGGAAGTTAAAAAACTGGAAGATTGCCAAATGTTTCATAACCTCTTTCGATCCAAATAATGGGTATTATACTGTTGGTGTCTATGATAAAGATACAGTCATTACTATTGGGTTTTTTTATTTTGGCATCTCTCCTCAAGAGAAGAATGCCCTAAATGAAATTATTAGGCAAAATGCAAAAAAAGAAGGTGAACTTTATGTTATAGAACCTTCCATTTGCATTGAACTCGTTTATTTAGATTGGTATGAAAAACAGATGAGAGAGCCTCACTTTCGTTCTTTTCTATTTGACTTCAAGCCAAAAGACTGTACTTTTGAAGCTTTTTTAAAGGATGAAGCATCATTACCTGAAGGTGCTGACATTACGCATCCTGATAAACCTTTATGGGAAGGTAAAGAAATCACGAAACTCGATTTTGTTCGCTATATTCGACGAGTCTCTCATCGACTTCTTTCTTTTTTAGAGAATCGACTTTTAACAGTGATTCGATATCCACATGGTACGTTTGGAGAAGCATTTTATCAGAAAAATTGCCCTGAATACGCACCAGAGTTTGTTCAAACGATTCAGCATGAAAACATTGATTATATTGTTTGCAATAAGCTTGATACATTAATGTGGTTAGCCAATCAGCTTGCCTTTGAATACCATATTCCATTTCAGAAAACCTTTTCTACGTATGTTAATGAAATTGTATTTGATCTTGATCCGCCCTCTCGTAATGAATTTTCACTTGCGATAAAAGCCGCTTCCCTTATGAAGGAGCTATTTGATCGCCTGAATCTGACTAGCTTTGTTAAAACTTCCGGGAACAAAGGATTACAAATCTATATCCCACTTCCAGAAGGTTATACTTGGAAAGATACAGCTCTTTTCACTGAATTCATCGCAAACTACCTGGTATCCAATTACCCCGATGATTTTACAATTGAGCGTTTGAAAAAGAATCGTGTTGGACGCTTGTATGTTGATTATATTCAGCATGCTGAAGGTAAAACCATTATCGCTCCCTACTCAGTTAGAGGAAACAATGATGCATTAGTTGCAGCTCCTTTATGGTGGGAAGAAGTAAACGAGGACCTATCTCCAATGCAATTTACTATGGAAACCGTACTGGCAAGACTTGAGGAAAAAGGCTGTCCCTTTGGACAGTACGAACATGCTAAGGTGCACCAGCCTTTTGGCGACATTCTGAACTTTCTAAAAAATAACCAATAATCATACACATTAAAGGACGTATTCACTTACGAATACGTCCTTAACATGGAGATTTTTTGTTTGCTATACAACATCAAATTGGTTCTCTCCAAATAGGATTGCAAGAATTAACAGAGCGATGATTAACAACACAAAAAGGAAAGAACGTTTTCTTGAAGTATTTGCTCTTTGTACCTCTTCCCACTTTACTGGTCGAATGCCACTGAGAGAGAACACGATGATAGCCGATAGTAATATGGACGTTATGTTAACAAATAACAAAAGCATAGATCCATATGCTTCCCCCAAAAGTCCATATCCAATCGTCGTCCCTAATACCACTGTAGGTGGTAACAAGGCAGCTGCAACCATAACTCCAACAAGGGAGCCAGGTAGCCGATTAAGAATGGAAAGTGCACCAGCCGTTCCTGATGCTAAAGCGAGAACGATATCTAGCAGATTCACATGCGTTCTGGACATAAATTCATAGCTTTCAAATGGAATTGGAATTACTAAACTAAAAAGCAAAGAAATCCCTAAAACAATGGCAATTCCATACACGAGTGTAACCAAGGATTTCACTAATAGCTTATAATCTCCCAGAATAGATGCAAAAGCTGTCGAAATGATTGGACCTAGCATCGGAGCAATGACCATCGCACCAATCACAACCGCTTCACTATCTCTAATGAACCCGATTGTTACAACAATTGCGGATAATATAATCAATAATATGTAGGTCATAGTTGGCTTGCTAGATTTTTCTATTACAGAAAGCAGCTCATGGCGACTTGCACGTTTCAGCTTATGATCCGCTTCTTCCCTTTCGTCTTCCTTTTTCTGCAGAGATGCCCTTGTTAGAAACGTCTGGATAGGAAAAAGTAACACATCAAATCCATCGATTGCATGTACGCGTCCTTCAAGATAATTTAACACGCCTTCCGTTTCGGATGTTTTTACAAGCATTCGAATTAACTTTCTCCCTTGGGGCTCATCTGTTATCCAATAGGATTCATGTTTAAATTTTTGTAATCCTTCATCAATCGAATCAAGATATTTACCCGGGACATATGCTTCTATTAATTGTACTTCCATTCGTTTTACTCCTTTACAGTTAACCCTAAAAATGTTAGTCCATTAGCCCACTTTTATCATGACTGTATCTACAAGTATTACACAATTTACTTTATATTTAGTCATAGAAAAAAGAGCGTTCTGGATGATTCCCAGAACACTCTTTTTTTAATTCCAATTCATACTTTAAGCAGATAAAAATACCTTTTGTTCCACCACTTGTTTTGCAAATTTCTGTAGTTCTTGATATTTTTCCTCTTCTTGAGAGTCAATCTTGCTTATAATGCTATATGTTTCAGGTTGATTTCTGTCAACTTCAATTGTTGTTTTGTAAAGATATGTTGCATTCCCAATAAGATCCATTTTGTAATGTCCTTCTCCTAGCTGATGTACGACACAGCGGACTTTCCCACCATTATTGAATACGTCTATTTCTTTCCCGAAAGAATTTAATGATAGTAAACAGCTAACAAGACTAGAAGCACACATTGCGGTACCACATGCATTTGTAAAACCTACCCCTCTTTCGAAGGTACGAACATATATGGAGCCATGTTCAATCGAATGAACAAAGCTAACATTCACGCCATCTGGAAAGAGATTATTCGGACCATTTACTGTTTCTGAAATACATTTTTGCTCGTTTGAGACAATATGCTCAACATCCACAACACTAATTAAATGTGGGTTGGGCACAGCTACTGCTGAAAAGTGTAGTCGATCGGAAATCTCTGGAACTAATTCATTGAACAACGTTTTGCGTTCAAGGTTCATCGGTAGCTCCTTTAAATCAAAGAGAACAGGAGATATTTCTACTTTGTATGTTGGGATATCTTCAAAAATAGACTCTGCTTCATTTATTTGAAGATTCGCTTTCATTGTTTCAATGACAACATCTTTTCTATCCAATAATTCACAGACATATCTTCCGACACATCGAAGTCCATTTCCGCACATGCTTGCCTCCGAGCCGTCTGCATTGAAAACACGCATTTTTGCATCACATGTCTCACTAGTCATCACAAATAGGATGCCATCAGCACCTAGGCCTTCCACACGATCACATAGCGCGATTGTTAGATTTTGACGGTCTTCTTCTTTAAAGTCATATGAATGACTTATCTCATCGATTAATAAAAAATCATTTCCTGAACCATGACACTTCATTATTTCAATATTCATCGTGAAACCCCTCCACGTATTACTACTAAACTATATTCCTATGGTTCTAAGCTTGCCACAACCAAGCCTATTAGGCAACTACGAGATATGGTCCTTTTTATGGTAACCATGTCATTGAAGATTATTATTGTTGTAGGATTCTCTTAACTAGGTAGACTTTTGGATAGTAATTTATGCAGCATTGGTAGTGCAAAGGTACAGCCTCGGTACGAATGTGAACTTCAGGCTATGCTAATGAACACCTGAACCTTTGAAAAAACCACTAGTATTGTGAAAATACTAGTGGTTTATGATTAGAAGCTATTTTGAAGAATCATGAGACAATTCTTGCTTCAATAATTCCTCTGTCCATTCACACGATTGCTGATATAGTATACTAATGTCTTTTTGACAGAGGCCCATCTTCTCACCTTTTTCTAATGCGTTTGCCCAATCTGCATTTTCTATAGAAATAACAAGATCCAGAACATCCTTTAATTCATTCTGTTCTCCATTTAACGCCTTTCCTATACTATCTAATAATGGTAAATCTTTTAGAATTTTTTCCATTGGTTGTGCTAATATTGTGTCCATTAAAGAAAACATGCCCGTTAAGAAGTAGCTTGAAGTTCGATCCATGGGCATACTTCTTTTTGAAATCAGTTCACACATCTTAGCTCTTGTTAAACAAAGCCTAATCACTTCATCTGGAAGCTGCTTATTATTAGTAGACCTTTCTCTTACAGCTAAAACGTAAATCCACCTTTGTATTTCAAGCAAGCCAAGAAGAACAATGGCTTGACGAATCGAGTGAATTTTATGTTTCGGTCGATAAGTTGGTGAGTTAATGAGCTTTAGCAACTTGTACGTTAAGGACAGGTCTTGCTCAATCATATTTGTAATGACCTCAATATTGGGTTCCGACATTTCCAGTCCTTGTATGACGGAATAATAGGAATGAAAATACGTTGGCACATCATGTGAAGAGATAACAACTGGCTTACTAAAAAAATATCCTTGAAAATAAACATATCCACGTTCTTTTGCTTCCTCAAACTCTTCCCTTGTCTCTACTTTTTCAGCTAAAAGCTTAATTCCATAGAATTTAGCAAGTGTTTCAATCGGGACTCGTTTTTCGAAAGGTGTCGACATAAAGTCAACCTTCACATAATCTGCCAGCGTAAGTAACTCTCTGCAATATGGGTTGTTTTCTTGTAATATGAAATCATCTAAAGCAAGCCTATACCCTAAGCTTTTGAGATGACGGCAGATTTCCACTATTTCTTTTGAAAGCACAACAGTTTCTAATATTTCAACTATTATTTCCCTAGGATTGAAATAGGTAGGAACTCGAAGCTTTAATAAATTCTCAGTAAAATTAATAAAACATGGTTTACCAGAAGATAAGCTATCAATTCCAATATTTAAAAAGCTATTTATAATAACGTCCGCTGTAGCTTGATCACCATCTATATTAGGGAAGGCATTGTCACCATTGTTTCGATACAAGAGTTCATATGCAAACGTTTCTTCTTTTTCATCTAGTATAGGTTGTCTTGCAACAAACACTTCCATTTTGCTCACTCCACTCTGATTCCGTCAAATCATAGTTGTTTGTACTTACATATATAGAAATTTATTACTTTTAGCATATCAAGAACATCCCACAAAGTCTATGTAATTTTGACAAAATCTCTCAAAGTTTTTCTCCTATAAAGGGGACTTTATCTAACCATGAAGAGAGTGCTACAAAACCAAAAAGAAATAGCACATTAGCTATTTCTTTTCGTTCACATTACCCTTGAATATCTCTCATTAAGTTTGCCATTTCAATTGCTGATGCCGCAGCTTCCCAGCCTTTATTTCCTGCTTTTGTACCTGCACGTTCAATAGCCTGTTCAATCGAGTCTGTTGTTAGTACTCCGAAGATTACTGGAACTTCTTCTTGAAGGTTTACATTCGCTACACCCTTTGCTACTTCACTGCTAACGAAATCAAAGTGTGGAGTTGCACCACGAATAACCGTTCCCAACGTGATAACTGCATCGTATTTTTTGGATTGAGCTAATTTCTTCGCAACAACTGGAATTTCAAAAGCTCCTGGTACCCATGCTACTGATACATCTTCATCAGCAACTCCGTGTCGTTTTAGTGCATCTTCAGCTCCACTTAATAATTTTGAAGTAATAAATTCATTAAAACGTCCTACAACAATTGCTACCTTTAGACCTGTACCTATTAGATTTCCTTCATATATTCTTTTCATCTTTTATTCTCCTCCTAGTGTTACGATAAGTTTAAGTAATGACCTAATTTAGAATGCTTTGTTTTAAGATAGTCCTCATTATCTTTTTTTGCTGGAACTTCAAGAGGAACTCGTTCCATAATCTCAAGACCATATCCTTTAATACCAGCAATCTTACGTGGGTTATTTGTTAATAATCTGATTTCTGAAATACCGAGATCACGTAAAATCTGTGCACCTGTTCCATAGTCACGTAGGTCTGCACGGAACCCTAACTTATGATTCGCCTCTACTGTATCCAAACCTTCTTCTTGTAGCTTATAGGCTTTAAGTTTATTAACGAGTCCGATCCCCCGCCCTTCTTGTCTCATGTATAATAAGACGCCTTCACCGGCTTCATCAATTTGCTTAAGAGCTGCGTGTAATTGTGGACCACAGTCACATCTATTTGATGAAAAAACATCTCCAGTTAGACACTCACTATGAACACGAACTAAAGCCGGACGGTCAGGTTTTATTTCACCTTTAACTAAAGCAATATGCTCTTGCCCTGTTAAGGTTTCAGTATATGCTATAGCTCTGTAGTCACCAAACTCAGTAGGTAAATTGACCTCTACCTCTTTTTGAATAAGCTTCTCTGTTTTTCT
The DNA here is from genome assembly GCA_003667865.1 of Rossellomorea marisflavi. GTDB lineage: Bacteria > Bacillota > Bacilli > Bacillales > Bacillaceae_B > Rossellomorea > Rossellomorea marisflavi_C. Next base: position 3,927,399 of record CP033051.1, read on the forward strand.
TCTATAAGAAATGAGGTCTTGAATGGTGATAAATTTTAAATCAAATTTTTCCGCTAGCTTCTGAAGCTCCGGTACTCTTGCCATGGTCCCATCTTCGTTCATAATCTCACAGATAACACCTGCAGGCTTTGCATCACTTAATCTGGCCAAATCAATAGCTGCTTCTGTGTGACCTGCTCTTTTTAACACTCCACCTGGCTTTGAAACTAATGGAAAAACATGACCCGGTCGTTTGAAGTCGGATGGCTTAGACGATTCATTCAGTAATTCTAATACTGTCTTCGATCGCTCAAAGGCACTAATTCCTGTTGTCGTTTCAACGTGATCAACACTTATTGTAAAAGCAGTACCATGTGAATCGGTATTCACACTTGTCATTGGATCTAACTCAAGTGACTTTGCGAGTTCTTCTGTAATAGGAGTACAGATTAGACCTCTTCCTTCTCTTGCCATAAAGTTAATGACCTCTGGTGTCGCTTTATCCGCTAATGCAACAAAGTCTCCCTCATTTTCACGATTTTCATCATCTACCACTATGACAACTTTTCCGGCCTTAAGGTCTTCAATGGCTTCTTCAATTGTATGAAACATGTTGTATTCCCCCTTTAGTCCATGAATCCATATTTTGCAAGCATACTATAGGTGATGTTGTTACTCTGGTTACCTTTTCCAGTGTTATTGTTCATAAAGCTATAAAAGTATTTTGCCATCATATCGCACTCAATGTTTACTGAGTCACCACTGTGCTTTGTACCGAGCACCGTATCTTTTCTTGTTTGAGGAATCAATGATACTGTTATCAGATCATCTTCAACTTTAAATATTGTTAAGGAGGTACCATCAATCGCAACAGAGCCTTTGACAATAAATAAATGTTTACATTCGCCTGGTACTTTTACCTCATAGTACACCGCGTTTTCTTTAGGAAGGATTTTATTAATACTCCCTACTCCATCAATGTGCCCCGACACAAAGTGACCACCAAAACGACCATTCGCACTCATCGCACGCTCTAGATTAATACTAGAACCTCTTGAAATATTCTTAAGCGTTGTGGCATAGAAGGTTTCAGGCATGACATCAACAATGAAATGATCGTGTGTAAAGGATGTAACAGTTAAACATACACCATTTACAGCAATGCTATCTCCAGTTTTGACATCTTCTAACACTTTAGTGGCATGAATGATTAGCCTCATTGATGAAGCAGATGATTCTACACGAGCGATACTTCCAATTTCTTCAATAATTCCAGTGAACATGTTACGACCCTCCCTTTTGGGAATAGGAAAACTAGTTAGAAAGTGAGAAATAATATGAATGAAGATTTTCAGGGAGAAAGAAGATGGAGGTTACTCGAACTCGTTAACTGTTACGATAAATCGAGTAAATTATGTACAGTCTATTTAAAAACGTTCAACAAAAAACCCCAATAGATCATAAAATCTAAAGGGGGAGTTTTCTGCATAGACAAATAAGCATTTAGAATCCACTATTTAAAAAAAGTATTATTCAATGCTTCACGCTTCCTTCTCCCATCCAGACTATAACTGTCGGTTTTGGAATTTCACCAAATCAGGAGACGTCTAAAAGGACTAAACATATACCTTTTATAAGATATCTCCTCACGGACTAAGAGCATATAACAAATCAAAACTCATCACCGCCGGTAGGGATTTCCACCCTGCCCCGAAGGAATTCTTATTCAATTATTATTTCTATAATAACATAATTGTTCAAATAATCCACAATAAATGCTTTACTCAAGCTACTATTTTATATTGAAAGGATGAGTAAGGCTGCTCATTAGTTTATCCAGTATATGAAGAAGCACCACTTCAATTATTAACATTGTATGAGGAACTTTTAGAAAATGATGTTTTCAACTCATTCATTTAGGATATTAGAATAGAAATAGTAATGAGTGGCTTTAAAAATCGGGAGGGGTTAATGAAATGGTTTTTTGGTCATGTGTAATTATAGGCTTCTTCATTTTTCTCATCATCATGGAAGAACTCATTTATTACCTACTAAAGCGAAACGTATTCCAAAACACTAAAACGGAAAGAGCATCATATTTACACATCAAAAAAATAATTACTTACATTAAAGAAAAATGGAAACCAAAAAATACTAACACCATGCTATAATAATAGATCCCTTTTGACGGTAGACTGTTCCACTTTATTGTTCACATCTTATCAATGGAAATGAAATGGGGTACAAACTGAAATCAGTTTTGATACGCCATTTTTTATTATGGATTTTTAGAAAAATATACGGCTTCTTTAACTAAAAGCATTCCTTTTTACCTGAAGAAAAAACAAGATGGTAAATCGGATTTCTTTGTGGACATTTATTCCGCTATTTTCAAATAAAGCTTTCATTTTAGGGGTGTTGTGGACATTTATTCCGCTATTTCTTAAGAATCCCAGTAGATTTGCTTCAGAAATGCAAAATAAAGGAACAAATGTCCGCTAGCAACTCATAATCAATGTTTTTACTAATAATAACGGAATAAATGTCCGGTGTACTTGACTAAATATTCCTAGACCGATGATTTTTTTACTTTTCGAATAGAAGATATCCTTATCTTCTTACTCTCTAATTATTACGCAATTAGCTTTCGGCATTCCTCAGCACAATGAAAACATGCTTCTGCACAATCCTGACAATGCTGCTGATTATGAGATTTACACTCTGCTCCACACACGTCGCATATTTCAGCACATACTGCTAGAACCTGCTTAGAAAACTTACTGCTTCGTTGTAGTAAATTAACTGCTAGATTACAGACCTCAGCGCAATCACGATCTAATTCGATACAATGAACCATATCTTGCTCTTCCTTTAAAGAAGCGTGATAACATACATTACACGCCTCGATACAACGAAGTAACGCTTCTATACATGGTTTGTAGCTCGCATTCATTTCTATCCACCTCCATGAAATTACACTTCTATTTTCCCCAATAACTAGAAGCGTAATCGTATTAAAGAAAATACTCACGATGATAGAGATAAAGGAAGACAAATATCCATTCAGGAGAATGGACTTGTTCATACACTTCTTTCAAGTAAATTACGGGGTGATGACATTCAAATCGTTTTTGTAGGCTAACTGGCATCAAGCCTGTTTGAATGGTTATCATTTCACGGTCATTTAATGAAAGATTCCAATCCCCCTTGTTTTTTTGAAGTTTGATTTTTTCACCTGTAGATTGATGCCAGATTAGTTTTGTTTTTTCTTTTGCTAAAAGAATGTATTCATTTCTTTTAAAATAGACCGTTGATCCTTTAATTGTAAAATCCATTATTTCGTTATGCGAATTTCTAAACGTATATTTTGAGGGCATTAGGTATGACTTTCTTCTGATTTCAAATAGGACATACCCTTTTGGGTCAACAATATAAAAACCTTTTTTACTAGAGACCATTACAGCTATTCTTGTAGAAATGTCCGGAGAACCTGGAGAAGCTTCTCCCTTTCTTGTTTTTATATTAGTAAAAGAAATGACCAAATTTGCAAGTCCGATCATTAAGAGAATGACTGGTATAAGGAAATGTTCACGAAGTACTAGAAACATTCCAACAGCTAGTAAGACGATCATAATGCTTTTGTTGTAATTATGAATTCGATCGTTCGAATAGATTTGTTGAATCGTCATTGTTCTACTTCCTTTCAAGCAAGCTCTATTAATTGTATGATTGCTTTGCTAGATTTTAGAACTAACGACCTTTATTAATTTTGCGTAGAACAATTCCGTTGCTTTCGCGGGGCTGCAAGTAATCCTCCCCGGCGCTTGCGCCTGCCGGGTTCCGTTCCAGAAGGTACTCTCACTTTTACCTCATTTCCCACTACTTCTAGCAACTCTGTAATTTAATAGAGATTCTAATTAATAAGTTATTGGGGAATAAAAAAACTGACTCTCAAAAGAAATGTCTTTCCTAGTCAGTTCTTTACCGTTTTCCAGAGGGCCCCATTATAAAACATGCTTTAATTTGAACTCATCTATAAATCACTAGAAATAGAGTTCAGAAAAAAATTAGAATACTTTCTCCAATTCTTTTGTATCACTTTCAATGATTTGTTCAAATTTTTCTTTTGCGTTGTTGTAGCCTTGCAAGTATAAGTCTTCTAATTTCAGTGGATCTTTTTCTACCCTGCTTACTTTTAAAGGTTCTAACGGTCTGATGATAATGATTTCTCCGTTTTTCTCTTTCTCTTCTAGCATCTCAGTTTGCTTATTATATTGTAGGTGTCGATTAATCATTGTTTCGCACAGGTTTGGATATTCCTTATACTTCTTTTTTAGGAAATAAGTAAAACGAGCAGGTTTTTTATAATATCCCTCGTTACGTGTTAGTACGACTACATTTTTCTTAAAGCCATCTTGTTCTGCTTTCTGCAAAGGAATGGGATCGCTAATTCCACCATCAAGTAAATGCTTACCTTTAAATTCAACGGTCGGAGCAAACAAAGGTAACGAACTAGAAGCTCGTATAACTGTTAGCATATTTTCGTTGTAATCCTTTTTTGAAAAATAAAGTGGCTTTCCTGTTTCACATTCTGTGGTGCCAATAACAAATTCACTGTTACTTTGATAAAATGCCTCATAATCGTAGGGAACATGCTTGTTGGGAATCTCGTCAAAGACAAAATCCATTCCGAAGAGTTCACCTTTTCTTATAAAGTTTTTCCAAGAGATGTATTCCGGATGTCGGACAAAGCCAATATTAACTTTCTTATTTCGTCCATTTTGTTTTGATAAGTAAGAGGCTGCAATACAAGCTCCAGCCGACACCCCAATGACATAGGGAAATTCTAGTCCTTGTTCTAGAAAATATTCTAGAACACCCGCCGTATAGACTCCCCTCATTCCACCACCTTCTAGAACCAATCCAGAGTTTTGTAGCATCATGTTGTATAGCCTCCTCTATATAAATTCTTAATGAAACGCAATCAAGCAACATTAACAAAACTAAGTATCAAATTGAAATTACTTAAGTAAGTGAAGTATTTATTATTATATAACAATAGCAAGAGAATTTCGACTCTTACATCCTACCTTTTCACAACAAATCCACATAAAAAACCTCTATTCGAGGTCTTATTATAGAAGCTCTTTCTTCTTAAACAATAGTGGCGTTACTATTATTAAAAGACATGATACCGATAGCGTTAAAACAAGGGTGATTGTTGCATCATTAGACCATTTATTAAGTAAAAGAATCTCTTGAGCATATGCAGTTAGATTAGAAGGCAACCATGTAAATCTGTTTTCTATTGTTCCTGATAAGAATGAGAGAATCACAGTAATTCCAATAGTAGCAAAAGCAGCTATTCCCGGCATTTTGACTAAGCTACTAAAAAATACCGTTAACGTTAAGACAAACACTAACCATGCTCCAAAGATCACGAATGTTTGGAAAAAGGATGTAGCAGTTATCGATTCAAATAATAAGTTAATATAATACCAACTAATCATCATGCCGACTGAATATGAACTTAATACAAGTAATAATGCCGCTGCCCATTTTGCAAAGATGTATGATAAGTAGGAAACAGGTTTTACTAAAATCATCGCCGCACTACCACTCTTTCTTTCACCTGCAACTGTACCCATAAACGCTAAGACAACAATAAGTAACCCAAACGTACTATACTGACCAATTGTTGAAAGTAAGACCTCACCAGCAGTTGGTTTCGGTATTTCAATTACTGTTCCTTCAGGTAAATTACCTACGGCATCTAGAATATCCGGTAAATAAAATGCCGTTAACGGTTCTGTAATTCCAAAGATAATAAATACACATGGCATCCACAGCCATTTAAAATTCCGACTTGATTCAAGAAGCTCTTTTCTAAATAATACCCACCATAACCTCATTTCACTTCACCACCTTCATAAAGATTTCTTCTAAACTATCCGTGCTCATTTCTAACTTTTCTATTAACCAGTTTTGTTCAGAAGCACGGTGCAAAATTTCCTTTCGTACAGAATGAATGTCAGTAACACTTGCTTTAATCCGATTTCCTTCTATTGAAATTGATTGAATATCGGAAAGTTCCTCTAACTGACTAGCTATTTCCTGCACGCGATCTTCGAGGTGTAAAATAATTTGGGGAGCTCGATGATTAACTTTAATAGTAGATAAACTTCCTTGTTCTACAAGTCTTCCATTATGCAGAAATAACACATCATCACAAACTTGTTCTGCATCATTAAGAATATGTGTAGAAAACAGAATGGTTGTTTCGCTCTTTAACTTCTTCAACAGTTCTAATATTTCTTTTCTACCGAAAGGGTCAAGAGCCGAAACAGGCTCATCTAGAATAACCAGACGTGGACGATGAATGAGTGCCTGCGCAATTCCTAATCGCTGCCTCATTCCACCCGAATACTGGCCAATTCTTCTGTTTTTCCCTTCCTCTAATCCAACAGTTGTAAGAAGTTCAGTTGCTCGTTCCTTCGATTCTGTTCTAGTCAGTCCCGCAATCTCTCCGGAAAAGACTAGAAATTCGTTTCCACTCATCCATTCAAAAAAGGCTGGATATTGAGGTAAGTATCCAATCTGTTGTCGCAAGTCTTTACCTTTCTTATTGCCTGTCATTGTAATGGTGCCTTTTGTGGGGGAAATCAAACCTGAGAGCATGTTCAGCGTTGTTGTTTTTCCTGCTCCATTTGGACCTAGTAATGCAGTACAATGGCCTTCCTTTAAAGAAAACGATAGATTTTGAACAGCTGTTTTTTCCTTATATTGTTTTTCTAGTCCGTTTACTTCAAGTACGTTCATCCGTTTTGCCTCCTACCGAAAATGAAATAGATGATCGGACCAAGTATGTTTACAAGTAATATAACAAGGAGCCATACCCATTTGGGTCCGTTTGTCTCACGAATTCTGATTATGTCAATTAATGCTACTAGAAATAAGATAAATTGAATTGCGATTAATGGGAGAATTAATCCCCAATTGATTGATGTTATGACTTGTTCTAATTCAGCCATTTTTTATCCCTCCTGTTTGGTTTTCAGTTATATGACGGATAAGTTTGTAAATCGTTCAAAGATTTCACTAATTTTTTTATAACCTTTTAAGGTATACCTTCATTAACTTAGTAGAAATTGTATGTCTAAGGACTAACTAAACTATTTTCACTAAAAAAGGGACGGACCTGGAAGGTCCGTCCCTTTTTTAAATTGTTTACTTGAAGAAGTGAATTACAGTTGGAATTTTGTATTCTACGCCTTCGTATGCACGAATAGCTGCGATGATCGTGAAGATAAGTGCTAATACCCCAACGAGTGGTGCTAATATGAATCCGATTAATACAAGCATTAGAAGTGAACTTACAGCACCATAAATAATATATGAGATTAAGAAATTCAAATATTCTTTCCCATGAAAATCAATGAAGCTTGAATCATCTTTCTTTATTAACCAGATGACTAGTGGTCCAATGAATGCAGTAAAAAAACTAATGATATAAATAAGTGCTGCTATTAATCTTTCATCTTTGTTTGGCATTCTATTCTCTCCTTTCAAAAATTTCATTCTCCTTATTATTACGTCATACCCTTATGAAAGTTTCAACAATTTTTTTATTGTTTATTGATTCCCTTCTACCCTTACTTTACTCTCACTCTCTCTATTACCCTTTCCTTCAAGAATCATGCTGAAATTCTAAATTTCCTATAAATCACAGAACACCATCATGTTTTATGTAGGACGAGAATATAAGTTAACTAAAAGAAGTTGTCCTTCATTTTAAATATATACAAGTTGCCGACAGATTCACCTACAAAAAATATATATGTCAGAAAGGTTGAGTGATGTGAGTTACATTGAAGCATTTATCTTGGGAATCATTCAAGGCTTAACAGAATTCCTACCAATATCAAGTACCGGTCATCTTTATTTAGGAAGACATGCCTTTGGTTTGGATGATGCGGGATTATTTTTAGATACGATGCTACATATTGGGACACTGATTGCTGTTTTTGTTATATACAAATCTGAAATTCTATATATGATTCGAAAGCCGTTTAGTAAGCTTTCCTTTATTTTGATTATCGGAACGATTCCAGCCGTGATTGTTGGATTATTATTTGAGGATTTTTTCGATGGAATCTCTAAAACAGGCTCAACCATTGGATGGGAGTTCCTTGTTACAGGTCTCATTATGTATTGGGCTGATGGGGCGAAAAAAGGAGCGAAAAAACTTGAGGATTTGACCTATACAGATGCATGGGTTATTGGAAGTTTTCAAGCTGCTGCCATATTTCCTGCTCTATCAAGATCTGGATTAACCATCGCAGCCGGACTATTTCGCAAGCTAGACCGTGAAACAGCTGCTTATTTCTCTTTTCTTTTATCCACTCCAGCTATTCTTGGTGGAATTGTTCTTCAATCTAGAGAATTGTTTACAGGGCACGTTGAAGCCATTACATTACCGGCTCTTCTTATCGGTACTGTAACAGCTGCTGTTTTTGGATATTTGGCCATTGTCGGGATGCTTCATTTCTTGAAAAATCACTCATTAAAGGTTTTCTCGTATTACGTTTGGGCTCTTGGTTCCATTATCCTGATTCTTCAATTTACTGGAATCTTTTAAGGAGGAATGCAACTTATGAATCATGACCTTATTATGGGATTGCTGGAGAAATTAATGGATTTTGGGTATATAGGGATTGCCTTTGCATTAATGGTTGAGGTTATTCCAAGCGAACTCGTCCTCAGCTATGCTGGTTTTCTAGTACAATCTGACCGTATTCATTTTATTGGAGCTTTAATAGCCGGTGTTGTTGGTGGGACACTTGCACAGGTTTTCTTGTATTTACTCGGTATGTACGGTGGAAGGCCATTTTTTGAGAAGTATGGGAAGTATTTACTTATTCAGCCTAAACACCTTGATGGAGCTGAAGAATGGTTTCAAAAATACGGTACCATAGTCATTTTCACAGCACGATTTATCCCAGTTGTCAGACATGCAATTTCTATTCCAGCAGGCATCGGGAGAATGTCTTTTTCTGTGTTTTGTCTTTATACATTTGCAGCTATGATTCCTTGGACTGTTTTATTTTTATTCGTTGGCATAGAGCTCGGAACGCATTGGGAGCATATTGAAGTCATAGGAGGAAAATACATTAAACCGATTGCGCTTATTGCCGTCATTGCAACCGCTCTCTATTTCCTATTTGTTTTCAAAAAAAATAAGAACAAAGGGTGACTTCATTTTTTCTTATATATTGTTTACAATAGACTGAAATCATTCTCTTTTCTAAGTATTTCAAGGGAATGTTTCGTCTATTTTTTTAAAAGAATAATTAAACGTTCTTATAGAAAGGGTACATTATGAAAACAATTGTATTAAAGAATGCAAAAATATATACAATTACTTCTACGCCTATAGAGAGTGGCTCTGTTTGGATTAAAGATGGCAAGATTACAAGGGTTGTTAACGGAGTAGAAGATCTGAGTCATCAACCATCTATAGAAGTGATTGATTGCAAAGGACGATTTCTACTGCCTGGCTTTATTGATGCACATACTCATCTTGGTTTATATGATGAGGGTACAGGATGGGCAGGTAATGATGCCAATGAAACCATTGAACCAACAACTCCACATATTCGTGCATATGATGGTGTTTATCCATTAGATCCTGGCTTTAAGGACGCATTGAAATACGGCATTACTACTGTTAACGTCATGCCAGGTAGTGCTAATGTCATTGGAGGTACAACCGCCGTAATTAAAACGCACGGCAAATCAGTCAAAAAAATGCTAATTCGCGAAACATCAGGATTGAAGATTGCACTCGGAGAGAACCCAAAACGAATTCATAGTCAAGGGAATAATGATAGCATGACCCGTATGGGAATTATGGGGATGCTTCGCGAGGCATTTTATAAAGCAAAGTATTGTGATAACCCTGATGATCTTAGAGTAGCACCGATTGTTAGAGCGTTAAAAAGAGAGATACCTGTTCGTATTCATGCTCATCGTGCAGATGATATCTTATCAGCTGTGCGTTTTGCACAGGAATTTAATTTGGATTTACGAATAGAACATTGTACGGAAGGTCATCTTATTGCAGAAGAACTGGCGGGTATCGGTCTAAAGGTTTCTGTTGGTCCTACCCTCACAAGACGATCTAAAGTAGAACTTAAGAATAAAAGTTGGTTTACGTATCAAGAATTGTCGAATCATGGTGTGGAAGTATCTATTACGACAGACCACCCTTATACGCCAATACAATATATTAATCTTTGTGCTGCAATCGCAGTTCGTGAAGGATTGTCGATTGACAGAGCGTTAAAAGGGATTACCATTCTTCCTGCACGTAATCTTGGAGTCGACCATTTAGTTGGTAGTATTGAAGTAGGAAAAGATGCTGATTTAGTTCTGTGGAGTGATCACCCTCTTCACTTTATGGCTAAACCTATTTTCACTCTTGTTGATGGAGAAATAGCCTACCAAAATATGTCGTAATTTGTTAAAAATTATTAATATAAATTTCACATATTACCTATATCTTTTTCAAGCTATTTATCGTATGATACCTAAGGATATTATTTTAATTCCAATTACATTGTTCTGATTAATTCAGTAACTATAGAGCTATTGTAATGGAGGGAAGGCAAATGGTGCGCCACCAGTTTCTTGACTGGTCTTAGTGGGTTCGATTCCCACCCCGAAATTTTTTATGCACGATTAAAAAATTTCGAGGGTACGGTCGAAGTCGAACACTACAAGACTGCCCTCATGGAGGGGTTTTTGATGATCAAGAAACGCGAACTACAGGACTGTCATGTCCTTTATGACCTAATGGTGGATCCTGAAGTCTTCCCTTTCGTGCGTCAAAAAGCACAATCCTATGAGGAATTTCTATTCTTAACAAAGCAGACGATTGAAGCAGAGGAAAGAGGAGAATTAATCTCAAGAACGATTGTTGACGAATGGGGCGCACCAATTGGAACGATTAATTTATTTGATATTGCAGATGGTGCTGGCTTTTTAGGAACATGGTTAGGAAAACCTTATCATGGCAAAGGCTACAACAAACCAGCAAAGGACTCTTTCTTCTCAGAGCTTTTTTATGAGTTAGGTATTGATACCATTTTCATGAGAATTCGCAAAGTAAACATCCGTTCTCAGAAAGCTGCTGAAAAGCTTCCTTACGTGATAAAAGCAAATGAAACACGACCATTTATCTATCAGCAACTAAATGCTACTGAAGATATTTATGACTTATACGAAATTCCAAAGGATTTATACACTCTTCACCTGTATCAAAATCAAACAGAAGAAGAACAAGCAATGGAAGCATAATATATAGACGAAACAGCAGACCTTGGCCTGCTGTTTTTATTATATTATTCAGTTTTTTCTTCTTCAACTTCTGCTTCTTGTTCTGCAGGTTCTTCGTCTAGGTCTGGTTCTTCCGCATCCCCTAAGGTTCATTTTGCTCCTCTTCCACTTATATTCATCACTTATCCCTCCATGTTTGGTTACTCATATGAAATTATTCCAGGTGGACAAGTATGTAAACATTGAGAAATTTTTATAGAGGCATCTTTTTCTTTATAATCGGTTGTTTCAATTTCGATTATCAAAGATTTGTGAGTTACACCGCCACGATTCTAATCATTTGTGTAAAATTTTCAAGGAATCATTAGGAGGATGAGCTAACGGACACAGTGAGCTTATTTCACTAAAAACAGCATTGAGAGCGGCAGAATCCCACTTATAACTCCATCTGTTTCCGTTAGTCTCACCACCACTTCTTCTCTCTTTCTACTTCTCTTCAACTCAGTAAAATAAAAAACTATTCACATTATATAAAACTAGATTACCATTTTATATGTTAACTAAAATAAAAATTAGGTTGACATATAACATGTAAATACTTTATTCTATTTTCTGAAAAGACTTACAAAGGGGGAACTTTTTATGAAACTTAGAGCCATTGATCTTACATTGGCAGCAATGTTCGCTGCACTTATGGCTGTTGGAGCAAACGTAACATCATTTCTAGTAGTTGGAGGAGTACCAATTACACTAACAACGTTTTTTTGTGTACTAGCAGGTCTGATACTAGGCAGCCGTCTTGGAGCCATTTCAATGACTGTTTATGCCCTTATCGGATTAGTAGGTGCACCTGTTTTCGCAAAATTCTCTGGTGGACCAGCGTCTATTATCGATCCAACTTTTGGATTTATTGTCTCATATATTATCGTTGCATATGTTGTCGGAAAAATCGTGGAATCAAGAGCCTCAAAGCGAAGCTTTATTATTGCAGGATTAGTTGGGATGGCAATTAATTATGTCTTTGGTACGAACTGGATGTATTTTGCCTATAAATTCTGGGCTGCAGCACCTGAAGCTTTTAGCTATAAAGTAGCATGGCTATGGATGGTAGCACCACTTCCAAAAGATATTCTTCTTTCTGTTTTCGCGGGAGTTCTTGCACCACGAATCAGTCGAGCCATTCAAAAAAGTTCAAACACATTAGATCATAAATCTGTTGCCTAATTCATACATAGAAGGGGTGTTAGAAGCATGACAAGTAATTGGTCCATTCTAGCAGATCTTGTTATAGCAGGGGAAGAAATTTCAGATAAAGAAGCTTTTTCTATTTTAAATTGTCCTGATGATTCTATACTTTTATTACTCCATGCAGCTTATAAAATTCGGTATAAATACTATGGAAAAAAAGTTAAGCTAAACATGATCTTAAATGCAAAATCAGGTCTATGCCCTGAGAATTGTGGATATTGCTCACAGTCAATTATTTCTACAGCCCCTATTGAATCCTATCGTATGGTCAATAAGGACACACTCCTCCAAGGGGCCGAACAAGCTCATAAATTGAATGTTGGTACATATTGTATTGTTGCAAGCGGCAGAGGGCCAAGTAATCGCGATGTCGATACGGTTGTTTCTGCAGTAGAAGAGATTAAAGAAAAGTACAACTTGAAAATTTGTGCATGCCTCGGGATTTTAAAACCTGAACAAGCCACACGCTTAAAAAATGCAGGTGTTGATCGTTACAATCACAACCTTAATACATCAAAAGAACATCATTCCAATATTACAACATCTCACACGTATGATGATCGTGTAAATACTGTGAACACAGCCAAGGAAGCAGGAATCTCTCCTTGTTCAGGTGTCATTATTGGAATGAAAGAAACAAAACAAGACGTGATCAATATGGCACGTAGCCTGAAAGTATTAGATGCTGATTCCATTCCTGTTAACTTTCTTCATGCTATTGATGGAACACCACTTGAGGGGACGAATGAATTAGATCCTCGATATTGCCTAAAAGTATTAGCTCTTTTCCGATTTATTAATCCTACGAAAGAAATTCGGATATCAGGTGGTCGGGAAGTGAATTTAAGAAGCTTACAGCCATTGGGTCTATACGCTGCGAACTCTATCTTTGTTGGAGATTACCTAACAACAGCTGGCCAAGAAAGTACAAAAGATCATGAAATGCTAGCGGACCTTGGATTTGAAATTGATGTCGTTGCAACAACGGAAAATGTAAAAATGTAAAGCCAAATGTTTTAAGGACTTTCCTTATCTGTAACGTATAGTAGCAGAAAAGGAAAGTCCTTTTTCGTCACTAGCTGAATCAAATTTTCAGATTTTATGATGGGTTTTTATAGAATTACATTCCTTACTAACAAAGCTTAATGACTAGTAACAAAAGAAAGAAATTTCTAAAAAAAGGATATTTTCAATTTATCCCTTATGATGGATGTATCGAACTTTTAAGGGGTGTGTGTATGAACTCATTCAAACAACTTAGGGGAATGGATCGTAATGTTTGGATCCGATTTGTGGGAGAGGCAATTAATGGCATTGCCTTTATGATGCTTATGCCCTTTTTTGCACTATATTTAAAAGACAAAGTGGATTCCCTGCTTTTAGTTGGTATCGTCATGGCTGTTGCCCCAATTGCTTCTGTTTTTGGGACGATGATCGGTGGTAAATTAGCCGACATATACGGTAGAAAGCCCGTAATGGTTACATCGATGGCTGGAAACGGTTTTGTGATGTTAGGGTTTGTTTTCTTTGATACGTTTTATGCATTTATCATTTTATCTGCTTTTATGGGATTCTTCAATTCGTTATTTCATCCTGCTGCTTCTGCCATGGTTGCAGATGTTACAGCACCTGACAAACGTACAGAGGCATTCGGATTACTGCGTTTAGGTCATAATATCGGGGCTGCAATTGGACCACTGATTGGCGCTTCTATTATAGTAATCTCAAAATCAGTCATATTTTTAATTGCGGCTGGGACAGTATTTGTCTACTCTCTTGTTGTGCTCTTATTTATATATGAAAGCTTACCAAAAAAAGACAAAAAAGATTCACTCTTAGATTCCAATAATCAAGCTGAAAAGCTACCTTCACCATTCAAAGTCCTTATCCAGGATAAAGTTTTGCTCGTCTTTGTGTTAACCGGAGTTGTCATCTCCATGTCTTTTTCTCAAACAGAAGGAATGCTTCCTCTGCATTTTGATAATGAACTAAAGCATTTACCACCTGAGCGAAACCCGTTTCCATATTTAATGGCTTTTAATGGACTGCTTGTTGTGTTATTTCAGCTCCCTATCTCAAGCTGGGCTGCAAAAAAGAAAATAGGCTTTGTTATGATTATCGGAGCATTTTTATTTGGCCTTGGCCAAATTGCCATCGCTTGGTTTCCTTACATGTTCTACGCGCAAAGAACAGAATTTTATCTCATCCTAATTGTAATGCTAATTGTATATGGTATTTATACTTTAGGGGAAATGCTTATTAGTCCCGTACAGATGACGTTCATTTCAAATATTGCGCCTGATCATTTAAGAGGAACGTATATGGGTGCTTCTGGTTTGCAATGGATTTTAGGAGGAGCCATTGGACCTCTTATTTCTGGATATTTACTAGATAAATCATTAGGTAATATGATGTTTACCGGACTTGGAATCGGTTGTATGATTGCTGGAGTTATATATGTTGCTATCGATCGTATGGTGACACCTCCTTCCGAAAAGCAAGTACTGATCGAGAAAGAGTCTAGTTTATAGACGATTTATACAAATATACAAAAGTGCAGAACAGACGCTGTTCGTTGGAAAAGAATACTTCAAGCCTCTTATTGTTTCTAAAGAGGCTTAGTATTTCTTCCAGAACACGATTGTCCTGCACATTTTTTATTAACTCATCTTCGAAAGCACTTCGTACATGTCCCCAATTGTATAGGACTTGTGACCTTTTTCCATATTCTTAACGATTGTAGGACCTTCATTTCTTAACGCTTTGATATGTTCTAAAAATGTCTCTGGTGTTAAGTCTTCTTCTTCAAGCTTCATTGCAAAGCCTTGTTTTACAAATGAATTTGCATTTTGGATTTGATCTCCCCTACTAGCCTGGCGAGATAGTGGGATTAATAGCATCGGCTTTTTCAATGCTAAAAACTCAAAAATGGAATTTGAGCCAGCTCTTGAAATTACATAATCCGTCATTTCCATATAATGAGGAAGCTCTCCCTTAATAAATTCATATTGTTTATACCCTTTTTGCTGCAGCGACTCCTCTACATTCCCCTTCCCACAAATATGAACGATTTGGAAGTCGTTTAAAAGAATGTCTAAGTTTTCTCTTACTGCTTCATTTATTTTACGAGCCCCAAGACTTCCTCCCATAATCATAAGAATAGGACGTTGGTCAAAAAACGCAGTTAACCTTTTCCCTTCTTTTTCACTGCCTGTAAATAATTCCTCACGTATAATGGCTCCAGCACATAAGGCTTTATCCTTTGGCATAGACTCTAACGTTTCCGGGAAGGTTGTGAAAATTTTCGTAGCAAATGGCATCGCAAGTTTATTCGCAAGTCCTGGGGTTAAATCAGACTCATGAATTGCTACAGGAACACCTGCCAGTTTCGCAGCCATTACAACAGGAACAGAAACAAATCCACCTTTTGAAAAGATGATATTTGGTTTGAATGTACGAATAATTTGAAGTGCTTCGAGCACTCCCTTCATAACTCGAAACGGATCTGAGAAGTTTTTCCACGAAAAATAACGTCGTAGCTTCCCACTAGATATTCCATGGAACGGTATATGTGGGAACTGATCACCGATCATCTCTGCTTCTATCCCATCTTTTGAGCCGATATAACATATATCCCAGCCTTGTTTTTCAAAATAAGGAATTAATGCAGTGTTCACTGTTACATGTCCAGCCGAACCACCGCCAGTAAATAATATTTTCTTACTCATTATGGTAACTCCAATCTGTTTTTCTTCATCTCATTCACCATTATACACCTGATAGGCTAGGACAATTAATAAAAAACGAAATTTATATCGGTTGTAGCTTCTATTCTTTCCTCATTTCTCTGAGATAAAGTTTGCTATATTCAATCCACTAATCGTAACCATTGGAGATCCACCACCAGGATGTGTTGTACCACCCACATAGTATAATCCTTTAATATCCTTACTTACGTTGGAGGGTCTTAGGAAGGCATCTTTCATACTATGAGAGGCAATTCCATATAACGAGCCTTTATATGCTGAAAATCTTTTCTTAATACTATTGGGTGTAAACACTTTCTCAACCTCTAGATTTTCTCGAATCGGGATTCCACGCTGTTCAAGTTTGCTATATATGTTCTTTTTATAAGCGTGCATCGTACTTTTATCTATGTCAATCGCAGGAGCATTTACTAAAATAAATAGGTTGCTTCCTTTTGTTACATTAGGATCCGAATAAGCTGAATGACTGATGTAAATAGTCGGATCTACAGGAAGTCTCTGATGTTTAAAAATATCTACAAACTCTTCCCGATAATCATTTGGAAAAAATACTTGGTGATGATGAATCGTGTCTAGTCGATTTTTTAGACCTGCTAGAATCACGAAGGCTGACACAGAAGGCTTATACTGATCAAGCTTGTTATTTGTATGTGATTGCCGAACCTCTTCTTCTAAAAGATCTCTTGTAGCAGTAATAAAATCTCCATTGACAATCACAGAATCTGCGTAATAGTAGGTTCCGTCCTCAAGAACGACACCTGCAACCTTTTGTTGCTCTATTTGTATCCTAGAGACACGTGTAGAGTAATCAATTTGACCGCCATTCTCCACAAAATATTTTGCAAAGCCTTCTGCAATTTTTGTGTTACCACCCTTTACATAGTAAACACCATCGTTCATTTCAAGATGGCCAATAAGAGCAAACGTCGCAGGACACGCGAAAGGTGATGAGCCAATATAGGTTGCATAACGATTGAATACATTCAATATGTTAGGGTTCTGAAAGTAACGGCGATGAAAATGATCCAACTTTTCAAATGGTCTTACGCTCATAAAAGCTTTTGATAGTGAAGGAGAAAGATAGTCTACCCACGAATCAAAAACACGATAGAAGAAACCTTTCTCAGCTAGCTCATACAATCTTCGTACCTCAGATAAATAGCTTTCATATTGCTTCGCAGCGAAAGGGTCTAACCTTTGAAACTGCTCAATCATTTCTTCAGAATGAATGGATTGAAATAAGACTTCTCCGTTTGAGAATATATTTTTTGTATGTTTTTCAAGTTTAATAAATTGAAAATACTCGTCTGGATTACCGCCTGCATTACGAATGACTCTTTGGAAGATTTGAGGCATAGTAATCGTATTAGGTCCAAAATCAAAATGGTATTCATCTAAATCAACACCCATCATTTTCCCTCCTGGGTGGGCGTTTTGCTCAATAATCCTTACATTAAACCCTTTACTTTGTAATGAAATTCCCGCTGCTAATCCACCTAGTCCTGCTCCAATAATGATGATATCTTTCATGAGTAAGTCCGACCTTTCCAACTGTATCCTTTTTTCCTAATTGAACGAATCATGGATGTCCATACAAGGATAATGAGTGCAAGAGCTGATAGTGGCATTAATACGAAGTGAAACACACTTTGATGTGATGCTTTATCAATGATAAATGTTTGAATAAAAACAAATAATAGTGGTAAAAGCATCAACCAATCTCCTGTTACCAAACCTGCGATAGCTAATGGAAGTGGTATAAAATAAAAACAAAAATAAAAAGATGTTAGTAGCATCACTGCCAAAGGAGTTCTACCCAAACCGATGTAAATATTCTTTAAAAAACCCTCCCAAACATCCTTATTGGTTTCATACATAGTACAAATGACGGTCTCAGTATTGTTGACTAATGTAACGTTAAAACCCGCCTTTTTCATTTCTCGTGCTAATTGAATATCCTCTACTAAGGAGCTCTTAACTTTTTCATGTCCTCCCATTGCTTCATAGGAGGAGCGTTTAAAGAATAAAAAAGCCCCATGTGCCGCTGTGAATGCCGGCCACCTAGTTAAATTTGAGATAGCTATTGGTAAATGAAAATAAACAAAGAAATGTTGTAATGGGACCAACAACCTACCTAGAAAAGGGTGTATAGGAAATCTTGGAAATCCGGTAATCAATCCACTTTTATGTTTCTTGACTCGATATAAGCATTTCTCGATAATACGTGAATGAACCGTTACATCAGCATCTAGAAATAAAAAATAATCTCCCTTTGCATAGCGACTGAGTTGACTACATGCATGAACTTTTCCAACCCACCCCTCTGGAAGTTCCTTTCCATTATAAACACGAAACCTATGATCGCCATTAATTTCCTCAGACAGTTTCTTTTCCGTTCGGTCAGTTGATCCATCATTTAATATTAGAAATTCACTATTCGAATAGTGTAGTTCTTTTAAAGATTTGATAAGGTTTTTTACATTGTTCTCTTCATTTCTCATAGGAACTAATATGGAGACAAGACCACAATCCTCTCCTTCTTCTTTCTTAAGAGAAGGTAAAAATATAAGGTTCAGTACGGTCCATAATACAAACAGTAATAATAGGGATATATAGATAATCATGATTTCCCCCCATACTTAAAGGTTATTCCTCTTAAACCAGTCACGAACTGGTGGAATTCCTTTTTCTATTTGAATAAATGTATTCACTCTTTCTTCAATAATGTCTTCCTTTAGTAAGTCTAACTCCTTCTCCATTATCCATTCTAGCATTTGTGTTATTTGATTTTTGCTTTTGTCTTGGAGCATGGACAAACGAATAGAGTCTGAAATCCGTATAAAGAGCTCAGGCTTTTCACTATGACGGAACGTGTAATAAAAAAGCACAGGAGAAACTGTTACGTTTTCAACTTTTTGAATTAAGAAGCTTGGACCCGACATAAATTGAAAGGGTCGTTTCTCTAGATGCTCTTCTTTTCCTTGAGGAAAAATCCAAACCGATTTCTTTTCATGTAATACATGTTCCGCAAACCGCAATGAACGTATTAAGTCCTTTGGAGAATTCGGATTGACAGAGAATGCCCCTATTTTACGAAAAAAGGGATATTCCTCCATGCCTTGTTGACTCATCATCGCATAGCTGTCTTCCTTAATTACTCTATAATTCAAGTAAAAGACAATTAGACCGTCCCACCAACTAGAATGATTAACTAATAGAAGATGGCTTCCTTTTTTCTGTTCATTTCTATTATCATCTAACCATACACAATGAAACTTCGTTTTTAATTGAAATGAAATATAATGGTAGAGGATTTTTTCAAAATACCTATTCTTTTTCGGTAAAATCATACCTGTTCCTCCAGTAGTATGAATATCCTGCTATCGCTACAAAAAACGCTAGCGTTACGAACACGGCTAGATACAGCTGTTCGAATAATGCAGTTGCTATAAACATCGTTAATACAAGTACATATAAAAGTCTCATTTTTTTCGACCATGGCTCAAATTCTTGAAATTTCTTACTTGTTGCTACAAGATACAGTACCATTTGTATTGTACAGGATACCATGAACCAACCTAGAAAGTTTTGATTTGGTATATCATAATAGAATCCAGGTTGATCCCAAATCCAATATTGTTTCGCTTTAAAGGCAACAGGATCAATAATTAAATCCATGGCAACCGCCAATAGTGAAGTTAACACAACATAACAGAATCCTTTTGTTAAAGACCTCTTCTTTTCTAAAAGATGAATAAAGAATGCCATACTAGTGAAGATCACCAATAACCATGCAAATCCGATTGTAATAGGCACCCCAAACAGTTGAATGCCGAAATCTTTCTCATAATGATACTCACCAAATATAAGTCCATAATGAACTCCTAGAGATTCAGCACTAATTGTTGCCAATATAATAATGATAGAGAATAGTAGGCCACGTTGATTTCCAAAAACCTTCATGCTAAATATGGCAGCAAGAATACCAGCTAAATATAAGAAGACTGCATTTGCCCAAAGCAGGCTAGACGGTAGCCAGTCCAATGACACAAGAATGATTCCTATCGCATACCAGACTAGAAATATCCGCCAAATTCCTAATTCTATTTTTTGTTTCAAAGATACCTTCACTCCTTTTCAATAGCTACATTATAAATAACTTTAGAAGCGATCACATTTTAAAACTCTCTTTACAGTAGAATATATATTTTTATGATATAATTCCTAGGTTGATAACTAGCATGGTCATAACATCGTTTGTTCTGTCACTACCATATCACCATAAGGAGATTACTTATGTATCAAACACATACAAAACAGGAAAAATGGAGGCAATTTATAGCAATCCTGATTCCTATACTTATTACACAGCTTGGCATGTTTTCTATAAGCTTTTTTGATACGATGATGTCTGGTCGTTATTCACCTAATGATTTGGCTGGGGTCGCGATTGGTTCTTCCCTCTGGGTTCCAGTGTTCACAGGGTTAAGTGGGATTTTATTAGCTGTAACCCCCATCGTAGCTCAGCTGATTGGTGGTAACAACAGAAAGGATGTTCCTTTTTCTGTCGTCCAAGGCATATACGCTGCTATCGTCCTTGCAATTGTTGTGATCAGTATCGGTAGCCTTGTACTTAATCCTATTTTAAATGGAATGAATCTTGAACCAGAAGTTCGAGAAATTGCGTATCAATATCTAGTAGCTCTTTCCTTGGGAATGATTCCTTTATTTATTTATAATGTTCTTCGATCCTTTATTGATGCTCTTGGTAAAACAAGAGTTACCATGTTTATTACTTTACTAACACTTCCGATTAATGTTGTTTTTAACTACCTATTTATTTTTGGTAAGTTTGGTTTTCCTGAATTAGGTGGGATTGGAGCTGGGTATGCTTCAGCGATTACATACTGGCTCATTACGTTCATTGCATTTGGGGTTATTCATAAAGTAGAACCGTTTAAAGACTTTTCTGTTTTCCGGAAGCTCTATAAGGTATCCCTATCAAGCTGGAAGGAGCTCTTTAAGATCGGTATTCCGATTGGCCTTTCTATCTTCTTTGAGGTTAGTATCTTTTCTGCAGTTACGTTATTAATGAGTCAGTATTCAACAGAAATTATTGCTGCTCATCAGGCTGCCATTAACTTTGCTTCATTCTTGTACATGATACCGTTAAGTATTTCAATGGCATTAACGATTGTTGTTGGATTTGAGGTGGGAGCAAAACGACTACAGGATGCAAAGCAATATAGTTGGATGGGTGTAAGTACTGCAGTAGTTCTAGCGGTAATTTATGGGGTCATTTTATTTGCCTTCCGAAATGAGGTTGGAATTTTGTATACCGATGATCCCCAGGTTCTTCAGCTCATCGGGCATTTTCTATTATATGCTGTATTCTTTCAGCTGTCAGATGCTATTCAGGCACCTGTTCAAGGAGCTCTTCGTGGATACAAGGACGTTAATGTTACGTTTATTATGGCAATGATCTCTTATTGGGTCATAGGTCTTCCACTAGGTTACGTACTAGCGAACTTCACAGAACTCGGTCCTTACGGCTACTGGGTTGGCTTAATATCTGGTTTAACAACAGGAGCACTAACACTATCTGGCCGCTTACTTAAAATTGAAAAAAAATTTCAAAAGCAGCATTAAAAAATAGAGGGACGGACCTTGCCTTTTACTGCAGGTCCGTCCCTCTATTTCTAGTGCAATATCTTATCATATACAAAAAACGGTTCTTCTTTACCAAGGTACCCTTCCTCAGGAGGAATGACTCCAACTTCTTTATAGCCATTTTTCGTAAACATACTTTGTGCCTTTTTATTTAATGAATATGTATCTGTTTTTAAATAGTTTATCCCATCTTGTTTTGCTACTTCTTCAGCATATTGCAGTAACTTAGATGCAACACCTTGTCCTCTTGTTTGAACATCAACTGCAATTCGATGAATATAATAGGCAGAATCCTCTTTACGCCATGGAATGGTTTGGTATTGCTTTGGACCCTCTTCTTCCACTGTTACCGTACCAACTGGCTTGTCTTTTTCATTAACGGCTACATAAAGCTTTCCACGGTTAATATCCTTCA
Source organism: Rossellomorea marisflavi (assembly GCA_003667865.1). Classification (GTDB taxonomy): domain Bacteria; phylum Bacillota; class Bacilli; order Bacillales; family Bacillaceae_B; genus Rossellomorea; species Rossellomorea marisflavi_C. Next base: position 3,949,815 of record CP033051.1, read on the forward strand.
AGAAATTCTCTTCCTTTGGATAGTCCTCGGTCCATTGATCATTATGATTTCGCTCCATAATCTCAACAGTATCCTGAATAATATTCATAATATATGGTACATCCTGTGGAGTTCCTTTACGAAATGAAATTTCCATTGCAGCCTCCTATTAGAAAACAGTTTGATTTCAACCAATAGGGTCTCTCTATTTGTGCTAGAATATGCATTTCTCTATTACATTGAAAGAGTCCTGTTAATTCGTTCGAAAATCTGTCATTACTTGAACATGCAATTGAATTAAGTCCATTTTATCTTCTATATCTAGGGAAGAGTCGGTTATTCTTTTAATCGCTAAATAAAACTTTTCTTCTTTAGATTTTCTCACCCGAGGATGACTATACTCATCAAGTAATTCACGATGAATTGCTTGATTAAGTATTGTTTTTGGTTCGTGTTCATCCATTAATTGAAGCGAACGATTATTCCAGAGTGCACGATAGGAATCCAATAATTTACTATAATGAATCTCTTTCAACTGACATACATCCTTTACATAAAAAAGTGAATAAAACAAAATACTAGTAAAAAAGCTCTTCTAAACAACAGAGCGAATCATAAATATTAAGGGTGATATGACATGGCAGAAGCACCATATTGTTGTCCAAATTGTAAGACAAACCGCTCACGCTTCAACATTATACAGCAGGTTTCACAAAGTGTGAAATTAGATCCTAAAACAGGAGATGTTGTACAGCAATATGAAAGTGGTCATTTAGATCCCTTTCATTTGGATTACAAAGGTCCAGACTACAAGGTACAATGTGCATCTTGTGGGCTTGTTGAAGATGAAAGAATGTTTGTGAAATTTGGAGAAAAATAATAAAAAGCTGACTCTTAAAGACCGATTGAAAAGGTCCTATGAGTCAGCTTTTTAATGTGCTTTATATTCTAATTAGATTAGAAACTAATTCCCTTGTGGTGAACTTTCTTCCGTTACAGACTCATCCTTATTGGACTGACGAAGAGGAATCTCTTTCAAGAAGAAAGTTAGAACAAATCCAGTAAATAAAACAATAGCACCGATAAAGAATACATTTGTTAACGCATAGCTTAGCGCTTCTCTAACCATAGCAATAATTTGAGAAAACATCCCTTGAAGCTCAGCTGGCAATGCATTTTGAACCTCTGCTAATTTCTCTGTGTTCATAATGTTTTGTGGGTTCTGCAGCATTTCAAACGCCTGTGCTACCTCTGGATTTGCTGTAGCTTGAGCTAGCTTCGAATCGTCCACAGCAGCAAATTGCTCTTCCATTTTAGAGGTCATTGCAGAGTTCATAACTGTTCCCATTATAGCAACTCCAACGGTTCCCCCAATTTGACGGAACAGCTGTGTTGCTGCCGTTGCTACTCCTAGGAATTTGTGCTGAACCGCATTTTGAACCGTCAAAGTAAATACAGGGAAGCTTAGTCCTAATCCTAAACCGACAATAATCATGTTTATTACTGCCATAAAATTCGTTGTTTCAGGGCTCATATTCGAAAGGGATACCATACCTGCACCCATTGTTAGTAAACCAACAATGGCATTGATTTTGTATTTACCTGTTTTCGTAATCAATTGTCCACCAATAGCACTTGCTGTTACCATACTTAATGTCATCGGCATCATAACAAATCCTGAAACCGTTGGCGAAGTACCGATTACACCTTGAATAAAGAATGGCATATACATAATTGCCCCGAACATTCCCGCACCTAGTATAAATCCAATCACATTGGATAATGTGAAGATGCTACTTTTAAAGAGCTGTAAAGGAAGAACAGGGTTTTCTGCACGCTTCTCTACGATAATAAAAATGATTAAAGCAAGAATTGCTCCTGCAAATAAAGAAAGAATTGGTAGCGATACCCACTCAAATTGATTTCCGCCCCAAGTAAATGCCAATAATAGTGGCACGATTGTTAATGTGAGCATAATCGACCCTAAATAGTCTACCTTTTGTTTTTCAGTAGCCTTTTGCGAAGGAAATAGCTTTAAGATCATTAGAAAAGCTAGAACCCCAAAAGGAAGAAAAACCCAGAAAACCCAATGCCAATCAGCATTGTCAACAATCCAGCCACCAAGTGTTGGACCAAAGACACTAGCAAGACCGAACGTTGCGCCCATTAACCCCTGCCATCTACCTCGCTCTCTTGGAGAAAATAAATCCCCTACTGCTGTAAATGAAGTTGACATAATCATACCGGCACCAAATCCTTGAATTCCACGGTACGCGATTAAGTGAAAAATAGTTTCAGAAAGACCATTTAAAAATGACCCTAGAGTAAAAACACCAATTCCTAATAGGATAAATGGTTTTCTACCATACATATCTGAGAGTTTACCTACTAGTATTGCAGTTACAGAGCTTGTTAACATGAAAATTGTAAAGATCCAGCTATAGTATTCTATTCCACCGATTTCAGAAATAATGGTTGGAAGTGCTGTTCCAACGATTGTTTGGTTTAATGCTGCGAAGAGCATAGCTGACATAATCGCGAGCATGATCATGATTTTTTGCTTTTGTTCTAAGTGTTCCATTGTTTCCTCCTATGTTTAACTTTACGAATAGTTCACAAAGTTAAGTAAATACGCAAAATAGTCGGAACAGTTGCCTGTTCCGAGCTTCATTACATTTTAAAAGTTCTGTACTAGTTAGAATGGACTATCAATCATAACATCATAAAACATTTATTGATCACAGCTTATTCTCAAGCAACTTTTCAAATAGTTTTATGAAATGGGCGATTTCTTCTTTTTCGAATGATTGGAATAGTTTTTGGAAGTACTCTGATTTTTTTTGGTCTAGTCGTGAAAGTACTTCTTCTCCCTTTGTAGTTAGTGCGAGTTCTACTACTCGACGATCCTCTAACGAGCGTTCTCTAATGATGAGCTCCTTTTCGACAAGTGAGTCTGTTACAGATGTTATATGACTTGCAGAAACCTCCATTAATTTGGATAAGTCTGAAGCCTTCATCGCTCCTTTTTCATTTATAAAACGAATAACAGAGAGTTCTCCAGATGAGATTTCTTTACCCAATATTTCATTTATATCCTGTTTCATCATTTTAAACACAGAGCGGAAAAGCTGCTCAAGCTTAAACATTTCTTCTTTCATCATTATCGAACCTTTCCTTAACTCTAAAAATAATTAACTAAGTTAACTATTTTATTTTATGATGAATGCTTACTAGCGTCAAGTAATACATTCTACCGTTCTTCTAACTTCTTTAGGCTAGTAATGACCTCTTCTTCATTGAGGTTCTCCCCAATGAGTACTAGGTTTGTTGGAACTTTTATCTCTTCAGGTATAAAAATGGGCATACCATATGAGTATTGAAATAAGGTCGGGTATTTCTTCCCTTTAAAAGGCACATAACCTTTTATACGATAAACCGTTGACGGTAACTTTTGTAACCACTCTTCAAACTCCACAGAAGATATTGAATCTGTAAAAGTATGTACGATTGCCTTTAGTAGCAATTGTTCTCCGATAGCTGCACGTTCTTTTGGAGAATTCGTTTGTTTTACTGATAATTGTAACAAGTCTTTCATATTAATATCACAATAATTTGTCATATACAAACGAGCATCACGATTCAATTGTTGGATTTCATAAACAATAGATCCTACTTCCATCTCTGATAAGAGATCCACTTTATTTAGAATAATGTAATGTGCATGTCTAATTTGTTCCCTCATTAAGTGTAGTATTTGTGGACCTAAATTTGCTCTTTCCTTCCACTGTAGGCAATCTACTACTGTTAGTATTCCTTTGAATGCAAACTTGTCTGCAAACAAAGGAGAAAGAATCGAGTCTACAACCTCTACCGGATGTGCAGCTCCAGTAGTTTCTATAATGAGTACATCAAATTCTTCATTCCACAATAATTCTTGTAACTGAGATTCTACTTTTTCTTGAATAGTACAACAAATACAGCCATCAAGTAATTCCTTTAATGGTGTTTCTTCCTCAACTTCTTGAGAGTCTATAGAAATCTTCCCCAGTTCATTCATTAAAATTGCAGGCTTTTTTGATTGACCTTTTAACTCTTGAATTAGTTTTTTAAGTAAAGTTGTTTTCCCACTACCTAGGAAACCAGATAATATGTATACATCTTTTTTCATATAAGAATCCCTCTCATTTCATTTATCTATTTATTGTAGTGAAACTCTTTCATTTCGACAAGGTTTTATTCAAATAGAATCGCCTATTGTTTTGTTAAACTTAGCACTTCTTAACTTTGATTTTACAAATATAAGTTCATTTCAATAACTCCATTTGAGAGTAGTACGCTATAAGAAACAGCCAATAGTAAAAAGGAAAGAACACAAGATGTTCTCTCCTTCTTACTAGCTATTCTAATGAGAGTTACGTGTTCAAAGGATAATGATAACCTTCTTTACTGTATAGCCAGATTAGATTTCCCATTTAAAAATTGATAAATGGCGTCTTTATTTTCTTGTGGATTCATCTTTAAAACAAGACCTGCCTCTTCCGAACGAAAGTTCTCATAGCTACCTTCTAGGGGAATTCTCATTGTATCAAATGATTCTACTGGATTCATTACAATTGTAATACCATATCTCACCATGTCACTTAATTTAATATCTGTTGTAACGTTGCTCATACCATCTTTAACCATTGTAACAGTTGTTCGAATTCCTTTTGCAGAAGACAATTGATCCATGATATTCTCCTGTGCCTTCGCTAACACTTCTTGTTGTCTTGCTACACGCCCAAAGTCACTTGCTGCATCCCCTCTAAAGCGAACATATTGAAGAACCTCTTCCCCAAACAATGTTTCTTCTCCTGGATTCTTATCCCATTTCCAATAATCAATCATTTCTTTTGAGACCGAAACCGTTAGTCCTTCTGGGAATGCTAATTCCATTGTTTTAATAAATCCCTCAAAATCAATTTTCACCACATGATCCAATTCCACATTGAAATTTTCGTATATCGTTTCTTTTAATAGCTTCTCTCCACCCCAGAAATATGAATGATTGATTTTACTCTGTCCATACCCAGGAATATACACATACGTATCTCTCATTATAGATACAAGCTTTACATCTTTTTGTGATGGTGTGTATTGGGCAATCATGAGTACATCTGCACGCGCCTGTTCTTCCTCTCTCTGATCCGATCCTAATAAGAGTAGGCGTATAGGTTTCTGTTCTTCACTATTCAACATATCAGAAAAGAAATTCGTTTTCTTATCTTCTTTTTTCTCAATTTGTTTATTTGCAATCTGTTGTGGCTGCTCCTGCCTTATTGATTCTTCATCATGATCATCACTTGCAATCCATGAAGGAGAACAACTTTGTATAATCCAGATTGCTACTCCGATTTGAAGGAGAAAGCTCATCTTCTTCAATTAAGACACCTCAACTATCTTACTTCAGTTACTATCATTTTCGGTATGTTTTGGACTTTCTATACTAGCTGATAGTCGTTAAGGTATAATTCTAGTACGATTTGAGCAACACGAAAACTTTAAACAGTATTGGTAATTCGTAATCATACCTTACTAGGATCAAAAAAACACTGATAAGCTAATTTGCTTATCAGTGTTTTTTCTTATTGTTACGATTCTGTTTTCGGTTGTGTTTCTGTTTGTAATAACTCTACAGCTTTTTTCAACTGAGTATCGTTTTCTTGAATTTTTTCACGGAGCTTCTCCATTAGACGAAGTGTGCTATCTGCGACAAGAGTTCCAGTCACTTCTAATTTTTCATTTCCTTGAAATTCTTTTACAGCTTCTGTTGTTTTTTCGTCATAAAATCCATCAACGTTTCCAGGATTATATCCAAGTGCTTTTAGCATTTCTTCAGCTGCTTTTACTTGCTCTGATAAAGCTGACTCTTTTAGCTCTGTTTCATAATTAATGACTGGTAGCTCTGAATATTCTGGGAGTGTCACTTCATAATCAGGATTTATTCCTTTCTCATGAATCCAATTCCCATTCGGCGTTAGCCACTTTGCAGTTGTGAATTTAATATTGGAGCCGTCATCAAAACTGTGAGCAGTCTGTACCGTTCCCTTACCAAATGTCTTTGTCCCAATAAGTGGAAGGTCATTTGATTCTGATACAGCAGCAGCTAAAATTTCAGATGCACTTGCACTTCCTTGGTCAATTAGAACAGCAACTGGTAGATCAATTTTTTCACCAGCTTCTGCAGCATATTTCTCTACATCTCCATTGTTGTTCTCTACTTGGAATAAAACGTTTCCTTCTGGAACAAATAAATTTGAAATTTTAATTGCTTGCTCTAAAAGTCCACCTGGATTTTGTCTTAGATCTAAGACTAAACTTTTCATCCCTTGCGATTTAAGGTCATTGATTGCCTTCATCAGTTCGTCATACGTACTTTCAGAGAAGGTAGTAATTTGAATTTTCCCAACACCATTTGCCAGCATCTCTGGATAAACCGTTTCAATAGGAATTTCATCTCGAGTGATGGTGACCTTCATCTCATCATCTATCCCAGGACGTTGAATTGTTAACGTTACTTTCGTGCCCTTTTCTCCACGAATTAAAAGCACCGCATCTGTTACAGACATCCCTTGAATACTTTCCCCGTCCACTTCCAAAATTTTATCATTTGGTTGTAGACCTGCTTTCTCTGCAGGAGATCCTTTTATCGGAGAAACAATCGAGATAAAGCCGTCTCTTTCACGGATTTCTGCGCCTATACCTTCAAAGGAAGATGTTATACTTTCTTCAAATCTTTTGGCCTCTTCTTGGTTCATATAGTCAGAATAAGGATCCTCTAACGAGTCGAGCATTCCATTGATGGCACCATTAACCATTTGTTCTTGGTCTAGATCAGTAAAATAATTTTGCTTTAATTTATCGTACGTTTCATATAGCTTTTGAAATTCAGTTCTTTCAGGTACACCAACATTCACTGCCTTTTCGTCTCCAAATGTTAAGGCAAACGTCGTGACACCAGCAGTAGCAAAAACAAGGAAAAACAATAGCATGACAAATTGAAATTTTTTAATTTTAAAGAAACTATTATCCGCTTCAGTAACGTTATTTTCATGTTGATTTTGTTCTTGATCCAAAACTTCCACCACTTTCATTACTATGTATAAACAATATCTATAGCTTTCTTCTTTATTGGATAACTTCTTCATTTTATCAGTTTTTATTGTTTAGTGAAAGGAAAATCCCTGCTTGTCATTATCATGTGTCAAAATCGTGGTAAAAAAACCTACAGTTGTTACGGCTAATAAAGAATGTAAAAAGGCATGAAGACCTACAATTGGCCAGCCTAAAAGTAAAACAAATGCATCAATAATAAATATCACTTTTCCAACATTAATCCCAGTACGTTTTCCTAAAAGCTGAGCAAATAAATCTGTACCGCCTGTCGCTGCATTGGCACGGAGCAGAAGCCCTATTCCAATTCCTACAATGGACCCACCTATTAAAGCACTCGCCATTGGCCCGACTGTAAAAAAAATATTCCAGCCTTTCAACATATCGATCAATAACGAGGTTAACCACAATCCATGAATACTGTTATAAAATAATGGTCGATCATAAATATAGGCATAAAAATATAATGGAATACTAAGGACAATCATTGTTAGTCCCGGTTGAAAGTCAAACCAATAATGAAACAATAATCCAATTCCAATCATCCCACCATCTAAAAATTGATATGGGACAAAAAATCCATCTATTCCTAGTGCTACTAAAACACTTCCAAAAGCTACATATATAAATGATTTCAACATAGAGTAGTTCCCCCAAGGCGTTTTTCTTTGGACAACTTATATTTCACTCTATGATTTGAACGGTGAAAACATTATTGATTTGTACGATAAAGCTTGAATTATTTAATCAGCCTTTAACTTTCAAAACATAAAATTCCAGCTTTATATTTGCTTTCTTACCTTGAATCCCCTTGAACATTGATGCTTCACCAAATAGTACATACCTCAAAGGTGGTAACCAAATGGCTTTTCATTAGTATAAAAAAACACAGAATTATATTTGTGGTAGCTCAATATCTCAAAAAAAAGACCAACATCCAGACAGGAGTATTGGTCTTTCTCTTATTAGATTTTCTTTACATTCTGGAAATATTCTTCTAACGTCCAATTATTCTCATGAATAACTTTCGCAGCTTTTATCCCTACATACCTGAAATGCCAAGGTTCATATTGGTATTGTGTAATGTCTACTGCCTTTTCTGGATAACGAAGAATAAATCCATATTTATGAGCATTTTTTTCCAACCATACACCTTCAGGAGTGTCACCAAAAGCTATGTCTACTTGGAAATTGTTACTCTTGCTTGAAATATCCATTGCTAATCCTGATTGATGTTCACTTTGTCCCGGTGGAGCCACTGCCATTACAGCTTTTTCCTTACCAAACTGAGCAATTTCACGATCCAATAGAGCCTTTTGGTAATCATACGAACGATATCCAGAGATTGCAGTTAAATAGATACCTTGATTTTTGGCGTCTGCAAACATTCTTTCAAGTGCAGCTGCTGCCTCTTTTCGTATATAAGCCTTCTCTATATCCTGATTCCCGAAAACAAATGGAACATTAGGACGAACTAAATCATGAGGTTTATAATTACCTAAAGCAAATTCTTTATTTATTAATGCTAAAAGATTATCAGGATTTTGAATGACCTTTTTTCCATCTACTTCTTTTATTTCATTAAAGAACTGTGCTTCTAGCCAAAGTTCTGGTGGTACAACTTCTTCCTCTGTATTGGAATCATTATTTTGATTTTCTGGAGTTTGATTCTGACTTTCATTAGGAGAGGTTCCCTCATCTTGAGTCGGACTTGAATTTTGATCCTCTTCTATATTATTTTGATCTTGATTTTGGTCTGACTGTTCTATAGGCTTTTCTTTTTCATTTGTATTTGTTTGATCCTCAGATGGTTCTGTATAGACTACATCATTAGGATCAGTATCATGATCTTCTTGGCTCGTCCCATTATGTATAAGGTTACATCCAGATAAGATTACAAGCGCAATAAGTATCATTGATAAAACTGTTCTTTTCATTTATGTCACCTTATTTCTTTCTGTCTCAGTTATCTATACAATAGTAACACGTTTTTTCTTTTCTGTAATCTATCGTCTAGATTATGGGCTAAAAGTAGGATGACATAAAAAAGCTGGTACGAAAGGACTTTACCTTCATACCAGCTTGTTATTTTTATTCTTTGATAGCCGCTTCTAGTGCTACTTCAATCATGTCATTAAAGGTTAATTGACGCTCTTCAGCTGATGTTTCTTCACCTGTTAGAATATGATCACTAACAGTAAGGACAGAAAGTGCGTTTCTACCATATTTTGCAGCTAATGTGTATAGTGCAGATGTTTCCATTTCTAATGCAAGAATTCCATATTGAGCCCACTTTTCGTGCTCGGCGTTATCATTATAGAACATGTCAGCAGTGAACACATTTCCTACCTTTAGGTTAAGTCCTTTTTCTTCACCTGCATCGTATGCTCTTTTTAAAAGATCAAAATCGGCAGTAGGAGCAAAATCAATACCATTGAATGTAAGACGATTCATTTGTGAATCTGTTGATGCACTCATTGCTAAAATAACATCACGTACTTTTACATCCTTCTGGATCGCACCACATGTTCCAACTCGAATTAAATTTTGAACATTATAGCTTTGCATAAGTTCATTTATATAGATGGAAATGGATGGTACACCCATTCCTGTTCCTTGAACACTAACTCTCTTCCCTTTATATGTTCCTGTATATCCAAACATATTTCTAACTTCATTATAAAGAGTTGGACTTTCCAGGAAGGTCTCCGCAATATATTTTGCTCGTAATGGGTCACCAGGTAAAAGGACCGTTTCTGCAATTTCGTTTTCTTTAGCACCAATATGTATACTCATTTCTCATATTCCTCCATTCAATAATAAAAAAAACTGTATGAACATTGTAAGCTTTTTTCAATTAGGATGCAATTTTCGTAAGGAATAGCTAAAAAAGAATAGGTCAAACTATTGTGTAGAAGGAGGGTGTTAAAGATGGCAGAAGAGAAAATGAGTAAAAAGCTACGTCAAGCGGTTCAGCATGCGAATGAAACAAATCCTTCCTCTCGTACGCGAAACCACGCTCACGTATCAAAAGTAAATAAAAAAAGAGGAAAAGTTTAATCATACATTCTATAAAGAACGAAAAATGGGGGATCAGCAATGGGAAAAAAACATCGTAGTCGCATTAATCAACCAAAGAAAAACAATCACATACCGCCAGAGGATATTGTTGCAGAGCATGAAGCACATAACAAAGAGTATTCAACACAGCATCGTAAGCATGCACCAGGAAATAACCCTTAATGTACGAATAAAGGATGTCTCAACAGTTGAGGCATCCTTTTTGGTTTGAAGCTATGACATAATATGAATCCGGCTAATTTCCATCCAGCCATCTGGTTCAAGCCGATAATAATGATGTCCTCTTCGTCCTTCATCAATAAAAATGATGTCCCCTGTTGTTACAAAACGCCCTTTATAATCGGATGGCATCGTGTCGGGGACATTAAATTTTCGGAACACTTCATATAAAGCATCATCATGGCTTTTTCCTAGTACAGATGTTCTATAGACAATTTTATATCCTTTTGTGTTACCAAAGTCTGGTGTTTGAAACAAGGTGATATCAAAAGATTTGTTTATTTTATAGCGATTGATTTTTTCTAAGATTGCCATAAGTACCCCTCCCATTCAGTGGTACTCAAGAAATTAGACATTTTAACTGTCGAATCCTTTAGCAAATATAAACTGCTTTTGTCGAAGAGAAAAATTAGGAAAAACGATTGATAACAGAGCGTAATTTCTGAGACATTTGCGGTATATCCTGTTTTGTTACAGTTAATCGTACAATGGATTCATCCATTTCTAATGCTTCTGATAAAAAGCCTCCTAGCCCTCTTGCTCGACGATCGACTTCTAATAAAAGCTCTACTTCATGTTCACTTTGATTCACAAACATAACCTCTAGTTCGTCTAGTTTAGAAGAGTATTCGCCACCAATTGGAACAAACTCAAATTCTTGAATAAATGGATAGTGTCCACGATAGCGTCTTGGAGCTTGCTCACATTCTACTTTACGTAGTCTGAAGCCTAGCTGCTGTACACCATCTAAAATAGCTCCTGTTAATGCATTTGGCATAATTTCAATATAATCCTTATCCTTTGGATCCACTGCATTTTTAATATCTAAGCCTGTTGCGACCCAAACACGTGTATTCCCATAGGTTAGTGGTGTTCCATAAGGTAGTGTAAACTCAAATGGAAATTCTTTCGTTTCATTTTCTGTGATTGTAAATGGTTCAGTGATTTGTATTTTTTGAATAGCTGCATAGTCTGTATATTTCTTATCATCTGATTCACGGATATATGTTGTATTTAGGGTTAAGTAAATACTATCTATTTTTTGCTCTGTACTTCCACCTTTAATCTCAACAATTCCTCTGATTACATCACCAGCTTGATACTGATTTTTTTCAATTTTCGTATCAACTGTTGCAGCCCCAATTCCTATTGAAGCAAAAACTTTTTGAAAAATTGACATATACGTTTCCTCCTAAATGTTTACGTTTCTTTTTTGAATCATATGGATTGATTTCTTTATATCGAGAATGATTTCCTCAGCGGAATCGTAGGTTCCTTGAATACGTAAGAGCTTACGAATTATTGCCTTGGTATTAGATGATAGGGTCAGCTCATCTTCCCAACTAAGTTCCTTTTTATTTTCAGGAACAAACCCAGAATAAAGTAAAAATAAGAGAAAGTGACCAAGAGCGTAATAATCACTCTGAGGATGTTTTGCACGCATATGATCTCGATACGTATTTTCTATTATCGGTTCATTCGGATTCATTTTTGCTGCCAGTCCAAAATCAATTAATTGAATTACCTCTTGCTTCATTAGGATATTCGGTATCCGCAAATCACGATGAACATATCCATTGCAGTGGACCCATTTTACAATCTCAATAATTTTCAATCCTATAATTAATGATTCTTCCTCCGTATAGACTTTACCTTTGCGAAAAATAAATTCTTCGAAGGTTTCGCCATTCATCCACTCCATTATAAAGTACGGGACTTTTTGAAATTCACCTTGTTGTAGTACTTTTGGAATGGATGGATGTACTAAGTCATTTAACACTCGTACCTCATGTTTTAAAATGTGATGATTACGTTCAAATAGTTTCTTATACAACCGAATCCTTTTTAATACAGCCCACTCTCCAGTGCTTTCATGCTGAACAAGATAGGCTGTCCCATAACTACCCTTTCCAATGCACCTTTCAATGATATAACCATCAATTCTTATTCCTTTACCCCATTCTTTTTCAAATAAATTAATTAGGTGACGAAAAAATGCTTGAAGCATCGCAATTGCCTCTCAATCTAATGTATCTTTTGTGATTCACAAGATTAACTACTAAAAAAGCTTGAAAAGATACTGCTTTTACGCTTTTTCTTATAATGATGATGCCCATAATGCTTATGCTTATAAGCATATCCTTTTTTGTAATAATCACTGGAGCTTCTGTGGTGTATTTTGGATTTAAGCATTTCCTTTAAAATTTTCTTTAACATTGTTTCTTCCTCCTCATATATACATTATAGGTACATTTTTTTATTGGTTCTTGTAACTTTATATACGATTCAACAAATAAAATAGTTTCAAAGGGGATGTGAAAATTTTTTATGTTCTGTTCCTTTTTGGATAGGTCCGTCCCTCTTCTTGATTTGAAGGATGTTGAGCGAATTTGTGCTCAAGTACGTGAGGTGAACGGGCACACTTGGCCGATTGTGTTAAGTGGGGAAGAAAAAGAGATTGTTCGAAGGATTCAGGAAAAGGTTAAAGAGGAGAATCAGGATAATATTTCGCGAACGTCTGCATACTTATCATTTTTCTGTGACCACACAGAAATTCATTGGGCCTTTCTAGCTCATATGGTATCACGAAATGGCGGATATAATATGACTGACTTGCAAGGCTTTCCCATGAATGACATTATTAAAGATAAAGAAAGACAATCCTTCTTTTTATTTTTAGAAAAGGCAAATGCGTATATATTTCAGGATGCTTATCCGCAGCTTTTACTTTACTCCGAAAGTAAGAAAAGAAAAAAGTCTTTATTTCATCTGCTACCCTTATTCCATGTATCCTCATTTATGAGTGTGATATGGGAGAACTTTTGGAAAAAACGGGAATCTGATGTATTAACAATAAGTCTCATTATTAATGAACAAAATATGATTCAAAATCGAATCATCGATCATATTGAGGATCATTTGGTTGAGAAGTGGTTATTTTTGCTTCAAGATCGACTTGAATTTACATCTGTTTTGTTCCCTTTCGGTAAACACACACCACTCCAATTAGCCGGATTATCAATATCTCACTTTGAAGATCCTAATCAAAGAATCATTATAGGAAAGAAACTCTATTCCATTCTATTTCATAAGAAGATCTTTCCCACCTCTTTTCTCTTTGCTAAATCCGTTACCCATTCAGCCTCAAGGTCAGACTATTGGAATCATATATACACTTTTGACTCCAACAATGATCGTAATCGAATTTTTAGTCCTGCACTACGTTCAGTATGGAAACCAGTTCATCATAGTTTCAAAGAAAAGGAGGACTGGTTTCATACAATAGCCTGCCAAAAACTATATCCATTACAAACAACAATTCATCCATATAGAAAGAAAATTACAAGGAAAATAAAAACAGGATCCTATCTCCTACTGAAGAATCTTACTTCATGATTGACATTTCTACATGCACTTTTATTAGATTAATGAAAAAGAGGACTGATTAGGAATTCCCTAATTCAGTCCTGTTATTGTACATATTATTTTCTTTGATGAAGAACGATATGTAGCACCGTTTCTATTACTCTTCTTCCCATTCCTCATCAATAATGCATTTTGCAATAAGATATTCAAACGTAATATCGGCGATTTCATCTAACTCTTCTTCAGAAGGCACATAGCCTCTTTGTAAAAGCTCTTGGAAAAAGAACTCTGCAATTTCCTCCGTATCAATCAAAACTTCAATTTCACGCATGACATCGCCCCCTTTGTACTTCAATTTATGTTGTACAAATAATACTTATGCTAATTTACAAAAAAGTTTTCATAGCCAATCTAGGACAAGCATAAGATGTAACATAAAAAGAATGTAGGGGGTTCGACGATGCAATCAATTGGACAAATGTTCGAGAATGTTTCACAGAATATGGAAAAGGAAGACAGTATTATTGTTAGAGGTATGGAATTCACTCTGAGCATCTTATTTCGTAGCTTCATAGTGTTAAGTATTCCTGTTATTATCTATATTTTAGATGTTATTCCTTTTCGTTAATTTCAGAAACTTTATTTGTATGCTTCTTTAACTGCTCTAAAATCGAGTCCATTTTCAATTTATAACTATGATCCTTAAAATTTTTATATAAATCCTTGTAATCATTATAATAATCTAATAGATAATCAATCCAACGATCATGAGCATGTAAGGGAGTAGGCATTAATTTTTGCTTTGCCTGCTTTCGCTTAGACAAAATATACCCATATTTTCTAAGAAATGAATCTGTTTGTTCAGAATCTGCTATAAGTGTTAGTTCTTCTTCATCTACTTCTAACCAATTCCCATCTGAAACTCTTACTAATTCGTATATAGTATCTTCCCATGCATTTTCTTTATATCTCCATATCTCAGTCCGATATCCTACCACTTTAAATAGTTCATTTTCATATCCTTTTACAAATACTAAATCACCGAACTGAAATTTATATTCAATGTCTATCTGTTCAACTTCAAATATATATCCATCATAGGTATCTAAAAGCTCCAATACCTTCTCTTTAAAAAGGCCTTCATTCCCATTCACTTCGTACATAAACTCATCTTCCATCTGTTTAACATCGGTAACCTTTCCTACTGTACCGTAAATCGTTACGACAACAGTATCTCCAATACGAAATCTCGGTCTTTTGCGTTTTTTCATAACGTTCACCCTTTAATGCCTTTTTACTATTATATGCAGAATGAAACAAGTCGCTATTCTGTAAATAATGAAATGAACATATTAGGTGATCATGACAAACAAAGAGGTTTTAGCTTTCTTCTTGAAGATATTTCTGAAAAGCATCGTCAAAGAGTGTCATGCTCTCTAGGTAATGTCCATTCATTTCCAGATAATGACTTAACTCATGATAGTCCGAACTATGCTTTGGAAAACTGTGATCCTCAAAAGCAGCATTCGCAAACGCAGTTAACGAATCCTTGACTTTTGGTTGACGATATTTTATTAAGTAGTGGTAAAAAGATTTTTGCATAATAAACTCCTGCCTATCCTGATCTAGTTTTTTAGCTCTGTACAAGACATTGTTAATAGCAGACTTGAACATCTGGAACAAATCACTACTCGTTTTATGACGATTCTAGTAAAGGTTTTCTTAGGCATTCACTGATATTATTCTCCTATCAACAGTGTATCTAACAGAGCTATTTTCTTAAAGGATAGCGGAAGTTATGCCCCTCGTAAAGTTCCAAATCTATAATGGAGACTGTACTTGTCAGTATGAAACACAGTCCCCATCCACTGTTACTCGCTATTGTTGCACCAGTTTATAATAAAGTGAACAAGTACCTCTGCATATAGCCAAATCTTATCTAACTCAACAAATTCGTTTGTTTCATATGCCACTTCAATTGCGCCAGGTCCCCATACTAGAAAGGGCATTCCTCCTTTTTCCGCTAAGTAGGAACTATCAGTTCCCCATGGTGCTGTGCCAGTCACAAACTGATCTTTTGAGATGTATTGATAACTTTTTTTCAATGTTTCTAAAAAGGGATGATTCTCGTCTAAAGAATATGGATAATTCCGATAGTCAAGCCAAGAGACTAAAATGGGATTCTGTTGAAACCATTCATCCTCCGAGTTGAGACGGTTCACACAATTCTCTAGTTCCTCCTCTACAGACGCGACATTTTCGTAAGGCGCCATGAAAATATGCCCTTCAAGCATGACAGAATCTGGTACTTGTGCTGAAATGGATTCAGTATCTATTTTCCCAATATGAACTGGTAAAAATAATGATTCATTTAAGAGTTCTTCTTGCTTTTTGTTTCTTCTTCCTTCAAATACTTTCAGATGTTGTATTACCTCATAGGCTTTATCAATAGCGTTTACTCCTTGAAAATTTGTTCCACCATGTGTTGCTCTTCCTTTTACAGATAAACGAAATGACGAAGAACCCTTTTGATTATGGAAAAATTTCATATTTGAAGGTTTAGGAATGATCGCTCCGTCAGCAAGATAGCCTTTTTCTAACGCGGCTTTTGTCCCTAGTCCGCCACTCTCACCATCTATTACACTTTGAAAAATGACATCACCTTTTAAATCAATGTTCAGTTCCTTTAAAATCTCGATGGCAAGTAGAACAGCAGTTGTACCTGCTTTCATATTAGAAGCCCCTCTACCATATAGCTTTCCGTTAAGAAGTTTACCGCTATAGGGTGGAAAGCTCCAGTCATCTACATGACCATGCGGAATGACATCAACATGTGTATGAAGTAATAAACTACGTCCCTGGCCAGTTCCTTTCAATATTCCAACAACATTAGGATTTCCAACTAAAGACTCAGGCTTTACTCCACTGAATTGAAACGTTTCTAAATCAATATCCCAAATGTCTAGCTCTAGACCCAGTTCTCTACATTTCTCAATAACGATTGCTTGTGCTTTCGCTTCATTTCCTTTACTACTTTCTTCTTGTACAAATCGTTGTAGGAAACGAGTTGTTGCTGTATGTTTCTTTTCAATTACATCTTGAATTGTTTTAATGTCCGTCATTTACATCCACCCCTTTTTCTTCTCAAACTAGACAAAAAAACTAGAAACTAAAAGAATTCTAGTCTTAAGATATGTGAAGAAAAAATGTTCTTCTTATTGCAATCTCGTTACTTACCTTATCTGTATGTTTCAAAATCCAAAACCTTTCTTAATTATTTGAATTAATACGCAAATAGCGATTGGTAACTTCATCCATAAAATTAAAAACTTATGTAAAACCAGTACTTTAAGACTATGGAATGGAACTTGACCAGTTATGGATTTAAACTGAAAAATGAAGCAAATACTATGTATATCTACTAAAAGTTATTGGATTCATTTTCCTACTCCTATTCTTCCAAACTAAAATTTCGACAAATTTCTATAAAATTACCTAGATTATCTCTAAAAAAATGATTACAATAGTACTAATTAGATTTTTTGATTTGACATTGGGGGGTCCAGCATGTTCAAAAATAAAAAAAAGATAAAACCACTAAAGCCAGAAAAACCAGAAAAGAATGAAGATAGAAAAAAACTATTTTCATTTGCAAAAAAGTCTGAAAAGAAAAAAGAAACAAAAGCTTCTAAAAGAAACTTTAATTTTCTTGCGACAATTAGAGGGAAAGTTGTATTTTGCTTCGGGTTGTTGACAGTTGTTTTGGTCGCTTTATCGATTACATCCTACTTCAATATGATTAAACTTGAGAGTGAAATTGATTACATAGTCCAACATGATGTAAAGATTGATCGTGAAGTACAGGAATTATCAAATGCATTGACCGAAATGGAATCAAGCGCAAGAGGATTTGTTATTACAGGTGCAACTGGATTCTTAGCTCCATATGAAAATGGTAAAAATAATATTGACGTTCAATTTGAAGATCTAAAAGAACATTTTAAAGGGAACCAAGATCAGTTAGATAAAATGACGAAAATTGAACAATCCTACGGTTTCTGGATTCAGTTCACAGAACGTGTCATCGACTCACGTCAGGATGTTGGACTAGAAGAAGCTGCACGGCTTGTAGAATCTGGTGTTGGGAAAAAGTATATGGATCTGGTTCAATCGTATGTTGATATGATTGTGGAAGCTCAATCTGCTGCACAAGGCGAACGTGCTGCAGCATTAGATCAACAAGTTCTTTATTCTAAAATCGCAACAATCAGCTTATCTGTTTTTGCTATAATTCTATCAATCTTCTTTAGCTTCATTATTTCAAGAAACATTCGTGTAAACGTTAAGAAAATAAGTCAATCCATTTTAGAAATTGCCAATGCTGGCGGTGACCTCACAAAGCGAATTAAAGTTAAGTCAAAGGACGAATTAGCTGGGCTAGCAAATGATACGAACCAGTTAATTGAGGGTATTGCTGTTCTTGTACGCCAAGTTTCTGAAATGGCCGAAAATGTATCGGCATCTAGTGAGCAATTGTTAGCTTCTTCTGAAGAAACATCGAGAACGATTAATTCAATTGCAGAAACATCTAGTGAAATTGCAGCAGGTAGTGAACAAACCAAAGATAGTATGAATGAATCGATTTCAAAAATGAACAGTTTAGAAGATGCATCTAATTACCTTGTACAACAAGCAGAGCAACTTAAGATTTCCACTCAAGATATGCAAAAGGTGGCGGAACAAGGTGGAAAAACTGTTCAAGCATCGTCTAATAAGATTATGGCCATTGAAGAAACGATTTCAAATACGAGTCAAACTGTTGAAGCATTAGGTAAGAAATCAAATGAAATTAACACAATCATTAGCACCATTACAGATATCGCTGAGCAAACAAATTTACTTGCTCTAAATGCTGCTATTGAAGCTGCAAGAGCAGGAGAGCACGGTAAAGGATTTGCGGTTGTAGCAGATGAGGTACGAAAGCTTGCGGAGCAATCGCAAAAAGCAGCACATGGTGTTAAAGATATCGTTAAATCTATTCAGCAAGAGGTTGAAGTCATTATTAAACAAAATGATGAAGGCGTTAAAGAAGTCATTGCTGGTGTAGAAAGTACAAACGAAACAAACTCAGCTTTAAATGATATTATGAATCAAACGAAGAAAACTTCTGTCATCGTAAATGAAATGGTAGAAAATATTGAGCATACTCTTCAATTAAGTAAGAATGTAAGTGAATCATTTACTCAAGTAAATGAAATTGCTGCTTCTACAGCATTAAATACAGAAACAACTGCTGCTGCATCTGAAGAAGGGTCTGCTGCTATGCAAGAAGTAACGGCATCGGCTTCTGAGCTTTCAAAACAAGCAGAACAGTTACGTGAAGTAGTATCTAAATTCAAAATATAGAAATACAAACAAAAAAAAGGAATCCATCTAATGTATGGGTTCCTTTTTTAAAAAGAAAAATGTTTTCGAAAAGCTTTGATCCTAAAAGAGACCCGGTGGCCAATCGAATCCCTTTTTTCGTTATTTCATAGTGTACAGCTATTATTTTCCGTAGCACACTGCTCCAATGATAATTAACAAGATGAACAACACAACGATTAAAGCGAACCAATTGTTATTTGTATATGTTGCAGGGTAAGCATATCCATAGTAGCAATTGTCATATCCGTACATCCAAAATCACTCCTCTTGAAATAATTCTTTCTACACTTTACTCTATGTCACTCACCCAGAAAGTGTTTGTGTCTTTGCCTATTTTTTGGGCAGATTTACATCCTGCTTGCATGTAGTATTATCAAGATACCGTAACAGAGTAGCACTTCTGCTTTAAAAATATGAAATCTAAAGAACTTGGCAACGTGCCAAGCTCTCTCTCCTATTATAGATATGCTCTTGTTTCATCTAAATACTGGTCAATCGCTTCCTCTAAAGGCTTCATAGAAGTTTCCCAGAAAGAATTATCTTGTAAATTATGATGTAAGAATTGATTAGCCAAGTTTTCCATCGTTCGATTTCCAGAATACTTCAAGAGTTGATCATATTGATTTGGAAATACTTCTTTATCTTGAAGATAAAGAGAGTAAATACCGTTGCTGAACAAATAGCCAATCGTATACGGAATATTATAAAATGCTTTTTCCGTATTAAAGAAATGAGGAATACTCATCCAATTATGGGCATTCACTTCTTTTAAAGAGTCCTTAAACCAGTCTTTTTCCGTATTTTCCATTATAGTAACAAGCTCCGTTGCTGAAAGCTTTTGCTTTTTCCTCTCTTCGTAAAACCTTTGTTCAAACTCAAACTTTGCTGGAATATAAGCAGTATATTTTAGACCATTTATGATTTTCATTTCTAATAGTGATAAGCGGTCTTCTTTCTTTTCAGCTAAATGAATGGCTGCATCGAGAACTAAATTTTCTGTGAAAGTTGAAGCTGTTTCAGCCAGACCTGTTCCAACATGCTGTGAAAACCCTAGTTCTTCGTGAAGAATGGAATTATGATAGGCATGCCCTAGCTCATGTGCTAAGGTCACAACATCTTGGTAGTTTCCTGTAAATGACAACAGTACACGACTTTCTTTTGAATTTGGCATGGATGCACAAAAAGCACCATGTCTTTTACCATCTGAAGGTTCTGCATCAATCCATCCTTGCTCGAATGCCCTTTTAGCGAAATCACCAAGCTTTGTACTGAATCTATAAAATTGTTCGGTTACAATAGTTGCTGCTTCATCATAAGTAAGCTCACTTTTCGAAGTGAAGGTCGGTGCGTAAATATCGTACCAGCTTAACTTATCAATTTTATTCAGGGCTGCTTTTCGATCTAGATACTTGTGAAGTAATGTTTTATGTTGATGGAGCGTTTGCATCATGCTATTCAAAGATGTTTCACTAATCCGATTTTGTTCGAGAAGCTCCTTCAATGGGTTCTTCCATCCTCTCAAACGATATATCTCGTTGCGATAACCTGCAAAATAATTATATATCGAAGAAAAGCGGTCTTGATTTTCACGATAAACCTTTAACAAAGATGCTGCCATCGTCTTCCTCGTTTCTCGATCATCTGAAACCATGCTTTTACATATGCCATATTAAAAGGGACAGTTTTAGTTCCTTCTTCACTAATTATAGGGACAGTTAGATTCGCAAATTCTTGTTCATAATGATCTTCCCATCCGTTAAACCCATTTATTGAGAGAGTATGAATGACCTTTTCTAATTCAGGGTTCAATTGATCTTTTACCATTTGCCTTTGTTCGTTTAAAAATAGATTGATTCCTTCCATTTTGGGATGCTCTAATAAAGCATTCCAGCAATCCTCCGTTACATTAGAAAGGATCTGGCGTAAAGTAAGTAGCAACGAATCCATCGATGCCTTCATCTCGCTGCATTGTCCGCTTAATGATTGTATCTTCGTATCATGTACATTTTCGGACAATAGGCAGATATAATATTCATCCATTTCAAAGGCATCAATATAGATTTTCTGAATGAGTCTAATCATTTCAACGAGTTTTTCAATATCCTCAGAATGTGTCTGTTTAGCCATCTCAAATTGTGTAGTTTTAATAAGGTTCGTTAGTTTATGTAGTCGTTCCTGAAGTGAAATTTCTTTATTACCTGGCGAAACTCTTTCTAAATTCCATTTTAACAGTTGAAGTTTCTGCAAAATATCCCTCCTATTGTTTCTCCTGATACCATTATAATGGAAATTTTTTCACTTATAATCCGTCTAGGGACGGAAAGTGTGAATTTTTAGAAAACACTTTTTAAAAATTGAAACATTTATATACATTACGAAATTATAGGTCATTTTTTTAAAAACCAACCAGATACAATAGAACGCTAAAGAATAAAAAAACACAAAAAAATAGTGTTAATCCTTCTGGGATCAACACTATTTTTAATCGAGTATAAATGAATATTTACTCTACATAGTATCGTTATCTCTTATTAATAAGCATTTTTTTTACTTAATGCAATAAACAACTTTGTAAACCAATATGCTAGAATTGCTAAACTTACTTCAATAAAGTAAATATGTAAGATGTTCATCCCTTTAGATAAGGTCAAAAGACCAAGTTGAAGCCAAATCCAAGCAATAGAGGTAATCATGCTAGCCGTAACCAAAGTAACTAGATAAAAGTTCTTATTTCGGTTGAGTGCAAATTGATATGCCAGCATAAACGCTACTGGAACAAAAGAACCATCAACTGGGATACTAACAGGGATATATGGAATCATGTGGTAGGGATGATTCCAGAAGTTTAAACGTGTGAAACTAACATCAAGATACACAAACATCGTCAACCGTTGGAAACAGCATTATATTATGTATATGAAATGTTACCCTTAACTGGTTTTCTAGTTGTTGTAACACTTGCGTTAATTACAACATTTTTTGTTACTTCCGCAGACTCTGCAACATTTGTATTAGGAATGCAGTCAACTAACGGAAATTTAAATCCCCCTAATTATGTTAAAGTGACTTGGGGATTATTCCTTTCAGCAACAGCTATTATTCTTTTGAGATCAGGTGGATTGAGTGCAATGCAGACATCCATTATTGTTAGTGCTTTCCCACTAACCTTTGCGTTAATTTTGATGGCCTTTGGAGTAGTAAAAGAATTTAATAAGGAATTGCCTTCTAAAAACGAAAAACCAGTAGAACATAAGAAATAAGTAGTCACTATTAAATAGACTTCAACAGAAGAAGGATAGGCTGAACAGATAATAGCTGTTCCACTCTATCCTTCTCTATTGGCAATTAATCCATCTATTTGAATACAAACAAAAAAAACAGCTCATTTGAACTATCTCTTTTCTAATTGCCTAGCGACGTCCTACTCTCACAGGGGGCGCCCCTAACTACCATCTGCGCTGG